>JBOGDS010000031.1:0-37864 GCA_050743075.1 Jiangellaceae bacterium
CTCCGAAACCTAGACGAACGCACATGCGCGTCCTGACGTCACCGCTCAGACGGACAGATCACCCTCAACGACTGGGCTTCCGGCCCTCAAACCCCCTCCTCGGACCCACAGAAACCCGAGGAGTCCCGCAATGAGCATGTGAATCCGCTGACTGCGGAACTGCTGGATGCGGCCTTCTCCCCGGACCGGCAGGATGAGGGGAGGGGAGTCAGCGTGACCGAACCATCCTTGACGCTACCTATGAGGGGGAGATATCTTTCAATTATGCGTAGCGAAGGACCGGCCCTATTTCCGGTGTTCCGATCGCAGCACCAGGCGGAGCTGCTGATGTGGCTCATGCTGCACCCCGATCAGGAGTTCAGCGTGAGCGACCTCGCCGCGCGCCTCGGGGTGCCGCTCTCCACGCTGCACCGCGAGGTCGTTCGCCTCGACGAGGCTGGCATCATTGCCAGCCGCACCCTGGGGCGCAACCGGTTGCTGCGTGCCAACACCAGCCACCCGGCTGCTCCTGCCCTCACCCAGCTCTTGGAGGTCACGTTCGGTCCAAAGGCAGTGGTCGCCGAAGAGTTTGCCATCCCGGGTGCCGAGCAGGTGCTGATCTTCGGGTCGTGGGCTGCGCGGTACGCCGGTCAAACGGGGCCGCCGCCGCATGACATCGACGTGCTCGTGGTGGGCAAGGTCGATCGTGCTGATCTCTATGAGGCGGCCGACCGTGCGCATGCTCGTCTCGGCATCGAGGTCAACCCGGTCGTTCGCTCGGCGAAGCAGTGGGACGACCCGGCTGACGCGTTGGTCGCCCAGATCAAGGCATCGTCGTTCACTGGTGTGCTCGACGCCCGTGAACTGGTGGGCGCCTGATGGCCCGCTGGAAGCGCGGCGAGTCGGAGGTCGAAGTTCTCATCGCGTCGGGGGACCTGCAGAAGCTCACCGGCGACGCAGCCAACGGCGAGCGGCTCCTGGAGAAGGCAGCCGTCACGTTGGAGACCGCACGCTCAGTCATCGAGCGCGACCCGGACTCCGCCTTTGTGCTCGCCTACGACGCATCCCGCCAATCGCTGACCGCGCTGCTCGCTCACCAAGGACTTCGACCCACGACCAAGGGCGGCCACTACGCCGTCGAGCAGGCAGCCCGTGCGCAGTTCGGTCCCGGCTTCCGCCAGTTCGGCGCCCTGCGCAGGCGACGAAACGAGCTCGAGTATCCCGAGCGCCCGGGCGACGATGCCACTGTCGATGAAGCCAGAGATTCGGTAGAGAACGCCCGGGCGATCATCGCGGCGGCGGAAGGCTTACTCGACCAATTGGGCCCGTTCTGACCTGATCCGGTACCCGGGAAAGGCGTAACCCCGGCGATGTGGCCGGGGCCAGGGATCGTTCCGGAGTTTTCGTACTCAACTCTACTCGCGTTCGGTCATTACGCGGTGGAGATAGCCACGGGCGACCTGATTGCGGGTCAGAACGAGGGCTTCGGACAGCACGGACCCGAACCGGGAGGCGTCCCGACGAGCCACCCTCGCCAGCGCTTTCCAGTGAACTGATCGCCCGTCGTTGAGAACCTTCACAACGTCTGTGAGTGTCCACTCGGCGACGGGCGCCTTGGGTGCGATCGGGTCGTCAGCGAGCTCGTCACGGCGTCGATCCGCGGGCAGTTGCATCCACTCGACCATCGGCTCCTGGCCGGACTCGCGCTCAGGTAACGAGACAAGCACGAGGTTTCCCTCCGGTGCGCCGTCGCAGTCGACTGACACGACGCGGGTCGGGTGCGTGAACTGGTCGACCAATGCCTCGTCGTTGAGGTGGTAGTGGCCGTGTAGGAACAGCCGTGGTTCGACCGCGAGGAACGCGGCTGTCATCCGGTCTCGACCTTCGGTCGCGTAGCGCAGCGCGCTGCCGGACCAGCCGACGGGGTTGCTCCGCAACACCGATGCGACGCGAGGCGTACCCAGAGCAGCATCCGGTGCGTCGTGGGCGAGCATCACGTCCGCGTGCCCTCCGTCGACCACTCGGGCAACGTCGTCGTCAGTGATGGCCTCGGCCGCCCACCAGTTCAGCCCCTCGCGGCGCGACCAGCGGTCGACCGAGGGGGCGCCGCCGAGTGATACGAACGACCATCCGTTGCGCTCCCACCGGTGACCGCGCGGCAGCAATGCGATGTGATCAGTGATCCACTGCACGGCACCGATGTCGTGCCCGAGGTCAAGTGCGGGAAGCTCATCGATCTGGTCATAGTCCTCGTGGTTGCCCGGAGTCACGAACGTCGTCATCGCGTGCGACGCTAGAGCGGCGTCGAGCTTGAGCAAGTACTCGCGGCCCCGTGGACCAGGCCAGATTCCGAAGTCGCCGAGGTGGTAGATCTCGCCAACCCCGGCGTCAGCAAGAGCACGGACGCACCGCAGAGCCCATCCGCGGTTGCCGTGCCAGTCACCTGCGATCCCGAGCCTCATCGGTCCCGCTCCCACGCAAGTGGAGGCAGGTCGCGGGGACCAGCCTCGATGAGTTCGACGATCCCGTCCTCGCTGACCGGGTTCCCGCTCCATGCGTCTACCCCGACGTTGATCATCCGGCCCCGCTGGCGCCAGCTGTCGTGCACATGTCCACAAAGGAGCCACGAGCCGTCGTCGACCGCACGCCACGGGGCGAACTTGTCACCGATTACCTTGCCGTGGCGGTCTTCCTGGCCGTCCAGATGCGCGTCGGCGTAGGGGAAGTGCGAGACGTTCACCTCGATACCGTTGCTCAGCGTCATGGTCGTGTTCGTCAAGATCAGTTCCCCGAGTTGGCAGCACTCGCGGTAGACGTCGACGAAGCGCTCGCCCCGGATGCCGTTGTAGGGGTGACAGCGGTCGTGGTTGCCCGCCACCAGCGTCACGTCCACCGCGATGCGCGCGAGGTGTGTCAGCGTCGAATCGAGGTGGCCGAGCGCGACATCGCCGAGGTGCCACAGCTCGTCCCTGACCCCAACGCGATTGGCGACTCGGTTCACCAGGTCGACGTTCATGTGGTCGACGTCGGCGTAGGGGCGATCGCAGAACCCGATGACGTTCTGGTGCCCGAAGTGGGTGTCCGACGTGAAGTAGCGCATGCCTCCACCATGCCGGAGATGCATGGGGCAGGAGTACACACGGATCCCGTGCCTCCCGGGAGTCCAGGTCGTCCAACCCGGCCAGCGACGCGCTGATCCCGCCTGTCAGGGATGCGTGGCGTGATCGTCGACGGACCTCGGCGCGTCGTCGACATCTCCGGGTTCGACGACGGTGAACTGGCCCATCATGCCGTTGTCCTCGTGGGCGAGGACGTGGCAGTGGTACATGTACGGCGTGGTCGGGTCGGTGTAGTCGGTGAAGCGGAGCGCGAGCCGCACGGTGCTTCCCGGCGGGATGAATACGGTGTCCTTGGGGCCGCGCAGGCGGGGCGGTGGTGGTTCGTCGTCGATGGCGAGGACGCGGAACTGGACGTCGTGGACGTGGAAGTTGTGGGGCCTTCCGGCGCCGTTGGTGACTTCCCAGATCTCGGTGGTGTCGACGGCGACGACGGTGTCGATCCGAGTCATGTCCATACGCTGGTTGTTGATGCGGCTCGACCCGTTGAGCTCGAAGGCGCGGGTCGTGACCGCGTCGTCGGGGTCGGGCAGTTCGTCGTCGGCCAACCGGGACGGCACCTCGACTGACTCGGCGAGCTGGTCGGCGGCGCGCAGCTCGAGCAGGTCGAAGCGGTCGTCACCACCTGAGAACCGGTCGCTGAACCAGTCGATGCCCAGGGCGGGAGAGTCGCTGCGCAGCACGACTCGTTCGCCGGCCGACATCGTCACGACGATCTCGACCCGCTCACCGGGCGAGACCTGGACCTGGGTGAGCTCGTCGGGTGCGGCGAGCAATCCCCCGTCGGTGCCGACGAGCGAGAACGGGCGGTCGTCGGCGAACTGGAGGTTATAGATCCGCCCGTTGGAGGCGTTGAGCACCCGCAGCCGCACGTGCTCGTGGCGGATGTCGAGGTACGGGCTGTGGGTGCCGTTGACGAGGATCTGATCTCCGAGCTGGCCGACGGTGCCGAACGTCGGCTCGCTGTCGTCGAGCGATCCGTCGTCGTGGATCCGCTTGTCCTGGATGATCACCGGGATGTCGTCGACGCCGTAGGTGCCGGGAAGCCCGCCGGGGTCGTTGGCGGGGTCGTCGAGCAGGAACATGCCGGCGATGCCGCGGTAGATGTGGTCGGCGGTTCGGCCGTGGGGATGTGGGTGGTACCAGAGCGTCGCTGCCGGCTGGTCGATCCGCCACGACGGTTCCCAGGTGTCGCCCGGTTCGATCAACTGGTGCGGGTTCCCGTCGGCCTCGGCCGGCAGGTGCATTCCGTGCCAGTGCAACGTCGTCGACTCCGGCAGCCCGTTGGCGACCTGCATGACCACCTCGTCGCCGCGCGACGCCCGCACGGTCGGCCCGAGGTAGGGACCGTTCACCCCCCACGTCTCGGTCCGACGAGCGGGCAGGAACTCGCTCTCGCCTTCGTGCAAGTCGAGCTGGAACACGAGGCGGCCGCGGTCGTCGACCTCGGGTTCCAGGATCGGCGGGATGTGCAACGGGTTGGCGAACTCGACATCCCCCACCGTGTCCGTGACCGCCCGCGAGTACAGCCAGGCCGCGACGGCGACCGTGAGACCGACGAGCACGACGACGGCGGCCGAACCCCACACGATCAGGCGGCGCAGCCAGCGACGCCGCGGCAGCAACCTCATCGCACCGCCCCCGGTTCTGACCTCTGGGCGTTGACTGCTCGCAGGCGAGGTGTTCGTCCGCTGCGCTGCATCTGTGTGCCCACGGAGGGCACCGTACGGAGATGTCGTCGGTGCGTCGTCGTGCCAGTGGTGGCAGCGCCGTACTCCACACGGCGTACCGCCATGCATCTGGCGGTGGCTTCCAGCTCAGACCTGTCGAGGGCGCACCATGAACCAGTTCGGCACCCGGACCACGTCCTGTTCGACGACGACCTCGAACGCGAACCGACGGTAGAGCCGAAGGTTCTCGACCTTGTCGGTCTCGAGATATCCGACCTGGTGGTTCGCATCGATCTCGGCGACGTAGGTACCGACGAGCAGGCTTCCGACCCCCGCGCCGCGATGCTCCGCGGTCACGGCCACGGGTCCAAGGTGCGAGTGTGGCTCCCCGGGGTCGTGTCGTCCCCATGCCCGTTGCCATCGGAGCATGCGAGGTCCTCGGATGCCCGCTCGGAGCAGGGCTGGCAGAAACCCCGTCATCTGGGCCGGTGTGGGTTGGCAGCGACCGGGCACGGCGTACGCAGCGATCGCGAGGAGGTGGCCCTCACGCCACGCTCCCAACACGGTGCGTGCGTTGGACTGGAACATCGCCGTGAACGTTCGACGCAACACCTCGACTCGGCGTGCCCGGTCGTCTCCCAACACGGCGGTCGGTAGCGGGTTGTCGCTCATTGCCACAGCGGCGAGGCGCGCGGCTCGGTCGAGGTGCTCCTGCGTCGTCAACGTCGTGACCGTCGTTGGGGTCATCTCGTTCGTCATCTCTACGATCCTCCGCCGCTCTCGGTGCCTCCTGCGTGGACCCGTCCGCCTCCGGGCCGGCCGACGCTCGCGCTGAACCGCCCGGCCTCACGGTACGGACGGTGACCGCGACCGGTCATCGTCTCAGGGATGTTCGGCGGGTACTCTTCGCGGCGTACGTCGCCGGCCGCTCGTGCCGGCCTACACGCGGTCGTGCGGCGGTCAGGGTGTTACCAGGCCGGTCTCGTAGGCGATGACGACGAGCTGCGCACGGTCGCGAGCGCCGACCTTGGCGAGGATTCGCCCGACGTGGGTCTTGGCCGTGAGCGGGCTGATGATCAGCTCATCGGCGATCTCGTCGTTCGACATGCCGCGGGCGATGAGTCGCAGCACCTCGATCTCGCGTTGGGTCAGGCTGTCGAGGCGGTCGGGCTGCTTCGCTTCGGGCACCCTGGTAGCGAACGCCTCGATCACCCGGCGTGTCACCGAGGGCGACAGCAGCGCCTGGCCATCGGCGACCAGCCGGATCGCGCTGCGCAGGTCGTCGGCGCCGACGTCCTTGGTGAGGAAACCGCTGGCGCCGGCGCGCAACGCCGCGAACACGTACTCGTCGAGATCGAAGGTCGTCAGCACGACCACGCGCACGCTCTTGCAGACCGGGTCGCGCAGGATTCGGCGGGTGGCTTCGAGGCCGTCGATGCGCGGCAAGCGGATGTCCATCAAGAACACGTCGGGCCGAGCGCGCCGGGCGAGCTGGACCGCCTCGTCGCCGTCGTCGGCCTCCCCGACCACCTCGAGGTCCGCGACGTCGTCGAGGAGCGACACGAACCCGCGTCGAATGAGCGTCTGGTCGTCGGCGATGGCGACGCGAACCATCATCGACCCCGGCGCGCCGGCAGCGTCGCAGCGACCTCGAAGCCCCCACCGGGGCGCGCGCCGTAGTGGATCGTGCCGCCCGCGAGCCCCACACGCTCGACCATCCCGCGCAGGCCGTTGCCGGCAACGACCCTCCCATGACAGGCAGTGCCATCATCGGCGACGACGCAGGTGACGACGCCGTCGCGACGGTCGATCCGCACCGACACCTGCCCGGCATCGGCGTGGCGGATCACGTTGGTGAGCGACTCCTGCACGATCCGGTACACCGTCAACCCGACGAGCGGGTCGACGTCGACCGCGTCGGCGGCGACGGTGCAGTCCACCTCCAGACCAACCCGTGCGGTGCTCGCCGCCAAGGCGTCCACATCTGAGATCGCCGGCGTCGGCGCCAAGGCGAGCTCGTCGGGATCGTTGCGCAGCAACTCGACCGTGGCCCGGACCTCGCTGGTCGCCTGGCGGCCCGCCGCACGAATGTGCTCGATCGCGGCGCGTGAGCGCTCGGGGGAGCGGTCGAACTTGTCCGCCGCGACGCTCGCCTGCACCGTCATCAGCGAGACCGTGTGCCCGAGGAGGTCGTGAAGGTCCCGCGCGATCCGCAACCGTTCCTGGGCGACGCGGCGCTCGGCCTCGGCTTCACGGTCGGCCTCGGCGCGCACTGCCCGCCGCCGATAGCTGTCCATCACCGCACGCCTGCTGCGGGACAGCTCGCCGAACAGCACGGCGGCCAACGGCCAGCCGAGTGCTCCGACCAACCACCACCACGGCTCGTCGTCGACCACGGCATAGACGACGAGCGGCACGAGTGTCACGGCGACGGCGGCGGACTGCTTGCGACGGTCGCCGGTCGCTCCGACCGTGAAGTACGCGACCAACGAGACCACGTTGATCAGCCCGCTCCGATACCCCAGGACGTTCCACCACCCCACCAGGACCAGGATCGCCATCACGACGGTCAACGGGTACCGACGACGAGCGAGCAGCAAGCCAGCCGCCGCCACCACGATCAGCACGGCCAGCCAGTCGAACGCACGAGTCGCGGCGCCGGTCGGCGTGTCGCCGGGTTCGACGGCGAAGACCGCCAGCATCACCGCCCCCAGCAGGACGACGATCACGTCCCACCCACCGGCGCGCGCCCGCGTCCAGGATGCCAAGCTCACGGACGCCACGCTACGACGACGAGTCTCTCGGAATCGTCCGCCTACCGACGGTCCCTGCTACTGCTCCAGGTGTACGAGGAGACTGATCGGCACCACCCGGCGACGTAGCACGCTCAAGGCCGACTACTGGGCCATCTTCGACGTCGGTGACGACATCGAGCCGGGGGCCGGACGCGGTCGCCCACGTGCAGAAGAAGATCGACGCGTTCGCGGCCGGGTGGCGCGATTCCTACCGCCGCGGTGCGCTGCCTGCTCACCGACCGCGAGCAGCTCACCAGCTACCTGCGAGTCCCTCCGCGAGCACTGGAACCTGCGGGCCTATCCGCCGTTATGGGCCGTTATGGGACAGTGACGTTCCTGGTGGTGGAGGCGCTGGTGCCTTCGTCGTCGGTGACGGTGAGTTTGACGGTGTAGGTTCCGGTGGCGGGGAACCGGTGGAACTTGATGATGCCGGTGCCGGTGGTGCCGTCACCGAAGTCCCACACGTAGGTGAAGGTGGTGGGGAAGCCCCCGTCGGGGTCCCTGGTCTGGTACCCGTTGAGGTAGCAGGAGTGCCACTGGGCTTGGCAGGAGCTCACGGTGATGACTGGCACGGGCAGGGTGTTGGGCGGCAGAGTGATCGTCTTGCTGAGCGACGCGGTCTTGCCGCCGTTGTCGGTGACGGTGAGTTTGACGGTGTAGGTGCCGCCGCCGGGGTTGGGGTAGCGGTGCGTGATGGCTTGGCCGGTGCCGGTGGTGCCGTCACCGAACGTCCAGGCGTACGTGCTGATCGAACCGCCCGGGTCGAATGAGCCCGACGCGTCGAAGACGCAGGTGGTGGGGCTGGAGCAGCTGTGGGTGAACTCGGCTACCGGCGGCGGGTTGCCCACCACTACCTGCTGGCTGGTGGACGCTTCCTTGCCGGAGTTGTCGGTGACCGTCAGGGTGACGGTGTACACCTGGTCCGGGGCGTAGGTGTGCGACACGGTTACGCCGCTGCCGGTGGCGCTGTCGCCGAACGTCCACGCGTGGGAGGTGATGGTGCCGTCCGGGTCCGAGGATCCCGACCCGTCGAAGCTACACGTGTTGCCGGCGCAGCTGAAGGTGAAACTGGCCCTCGGGGCACCAGGATCGACTGGTGCGCCGACGTCGAGCAGGGGTTCCTTGACCCCGTCGCCGGAATCGTCGGTCCAGTTGAGGTTGCCTCTGGCGATGAGATCATCGCGTATCCCGAACACATCGGTGCGGTTGTTGGGGTTGGCCCGGCTGGCAAGGTAGGCGGCGGCACCGGCGGCGTGCGGGGCGGCCATCGATGTGCCTGACAAGGTGGCGTAGCCGCCGTTCTTGGAGGTGGAGTAGATGCATACGCCCGGCCCGGCCAGCTCCACGGTCGAACCCCAGTTGGAGAAGTCGGCCAGGGTGTCGTCCTGATCGGGGCGGCACGTCGCGCCCGCGCCACCGCCGGGTGCGCCGTTGAAATCGGCCAATGCCGACACGGTGATCACGTCGGGGTGATTGGCCGGGAAGAATGTGCTGGCGTTCTTGTCGCTGTTGCCCGCCGAGACCACGACCACCACCCCGGCGTCGACAGCGTTCTCTATGGCGGTCGAGGTGGCGTTGTCGGTGCAGCCGTCGCAGCCCAGGCTCATATTGATGACCTCGATGCTGTCGGCGCGGGCGACCACCCAGTCGATGCCGGCCGCGATCCCGGCGAAGCTGCCCGAGCCGGAGTCGTTGAGCACCTTGACCGCGTGCAGCCGGGCCCCTGGGGCCACCCCGACCACGCCGATGTTGTTGTCGATGGCGGCGGCGGTGCCGGCGACGTGTGTGCCGTGCCCGTGCCCGTCGTCGCCGCTGTTGTTCTGGCAGCTGCCGAAGCTGCAGTCGGTGCGGGCGACCACGTTAAGGTCCGGGTGGTCGAAATCGATACCGGTGTCCAGGATCGCGATGTCGGCGTCGATACGGTGGTCGTCCATGCCGTCGATGTCCAGATCCGGGTTGTCATCGGCGAAGATGCGCTGCACCCCGGTCGGGGTGGTCTGCTCGGTGATGTAGGCGACCTGGTCGGCCTCGACCGAGACCACACCCGGTGCCCGGCGCAACGCCTGCGCCGCGGCCGCCGACATCCGGGCCGAGTAGCCCTTCAACGCGTGCCGATACACGTGCCCGACATCGCTGCGGAACTGCCGGGCCTGAGCCGCGGCCACACGTGCCGGATCGGCAACCGAGCCGGCCAGCACCACGATGTAATCGCTCTGCTCACCGGCCAAGTAGTCGCTTTGCTCACCGTCCAAAGACGGCGGCGCCCCATACGCGGAGGCGGAGAATATCGAGGCCGAAGCCAGCGCCGCGACCCCGGCTAGCACTGTTCTTACCATGTCGCTCCTCGCTGATTCAGTCGCTCCCCGCGATCGAGCGGTGTTGATGCGCAGAACGTTAAACCGGCCGCGGTGAAACGTGAACGTCTGGAAACCGACGAACGACGGAAACCAGACGGCTTTTACCGCGGACCGCCTTGCACTGCAGTTGTAGTTCGTGATCTTCGGCGTGTCGGTGCCGGGTGTGGAGCGGCATCTGTTCACCGGACCCGGTGCCGACGGCCACGCTGGGCGCCGTGGCCGGGCCGTTGGACCGTGGAGGAATCCGGCCAACCGAGACGATCACGATCTACAACCGAGGTCGTTAGGCTCACCGGATGACCAGCGGGCTACTGGAACCGGTGGGATTGAACAGCGTGGACAGCGCCGTGTACCTGCACGTGGTTGCCACACCGCGAAGCACCGCCGCCGAACTGGCTGCACGGCTAGCAGTCAGCCCCGGGCGGCTGCGCGGGCCGCTGGCACGCCTGGCCGACGCCGGGCTGATCACCCGGCTGACCGGCAGGCCGGCCCGGTATGTGCCGGCGCCGCCCGAGGTGGCCGTCGATGCGCTCGTGGCGCTCCGGGAGAAGGAGCTGGAGGCATTGCGGGCGCAGGCACGCTCGCTGGCCCAGCAGATGGAGGGCGCGCCGCGGGGCCGCGGCTCCGGCATGATCGAGCTGGTGGAAGGCGAACAGGCCGTCGTCGATCACGCCGTGCAGGTCCAGCTCGGCGCACGCGAGGAGGTACTCATCGTCGACTGCCCGCCGTATCTCTACAGCGGAGTCACCGGCAACCCACAGGAGACCCAATCGATGCGCCGCGGCGTGCGCTACCGCGCGGTCTACCACGCACCGCGCCTCGACGAACCAGGCCGCATACGCGACCTGCGCGCCAACATTGCTGCCGGTGAACAAGCCCGGGTGCTGCCATCGGTGCAGATGAAGATGCTCATCGCCGACCGGCAGACAGCCATGGTCCCGGTCAGCTTCCAGGCCACGACACTGCGCAGCATCATCCTGGTTCACACGTCACCACTACTCGACGCGCTCGTGACCTCTTTCGAATACCTGTGGCAACAAGCCATCCCGCTCGATGGCGGCCCGACGGATGACAACACCGGCCCCAGCGAACCCGACCGCGAAATGCTCACCATGCTCGCCGCCGGAATGAAAGACCGCGCCGTCGCCCGCGCCCTGGGCATCACCGAACGCAGCGTCACCCGTCACGTCACCCACCTCCTGCACACGCTCGGCGCCGACACCCGATTCCAAGCCGCGCTACAAGCCGCCAAACGCGGCTGGCTCTAGGCTGGGGGCGCGGTCCCGAGGTACTCCTCCGGGTCGCCCCGGCAGGTGACCGAGGTGAACGCGGCGGAGAAGCTGGGACGCCAGGACATGACCTCCAGCCCGGACAAGTCCATCCCGCGGCCGAATCGCCTCGCCACGAGGGCCCGCCGGCTGTGCCCAGATGCTGTGGTGGTGCCGCCGCGGTTCTCGGCCTACTTGGCGGCGAGCCAGGCGGTGTTCGAGGTGTTCCAGAACACCACGCCGCTGGTCGAGGGGCTGTCGAGCGCTGGTGTTCGCCAGCCGCAACGGGACGCCGCTGACGACAGCCCACGTCCGCCGTCAGCTCCGCAAGGTCCTCGGCGACGCAGGCATCACCGGGGCACACCCCGTACATGTTCCGCCGCACAGTCGCGACGGTCATCAACGAGCAAGCCAGCCTCAACCTCGCGACCGAACTGCTCGGTCACACCGACCCCAAGGTCACCGTCGAGCACTACATCCGCCGCAACGAGCACGTGAACCCACTGACCGCAAGACTCCTGGATGCTGCGTTCGCGCCCGACTCGGATCCGACGGCGTGAAGGTCAGGGCAGGCCGGCGCGGTCGAACTCCTGCTGGAGCCGTGGCCTGCGCCGATGGGTCTCCCGGAGATCTGCAACTAGCTCGTCGACCTCGGCAGCCTTGTCCGTGCCAGCGGCGAGCTTGCGCATCTTCGCCAGCCGACGAGCGGCGATCCGGTAGTGCTGGGCGCCGGCTTCGACCAGCTCGTGGTCGACGAGGCGTTGGTGGATCGGCAGGACTGCGAGCGGGTCGACATTCTCGTAGGCCTTCGCCAACTCGCCCCAGGTGTGGTCACTGTCGAGGCCGAGGGAGTGGGCGAGGTTCCACGCGAACTGGACGTCCTTGAGCGATGACAGGGCGAAGGTGACAGCGTCGCGAGGCGAACTGGCGAGGGCGGCGATGACCTCGTCGCGATGCGAACGCCATGACGTGCCGGCCGCCTTGTAGAGGTCGGCGCCGGTGTTGGAGGACGGCCAGCGACGGAACACCAACAGCCGTGCGTCGAGCAGGTCGGCAGGTCGGTGCTCGGCGAGCAACGTGCACCAGTAGTCGGCAGCCTTGAGCGACTGGTGCCATGGTCCGACGTCGAGAGCCTGGCGGGCCCAGTCGATGGCGAGATCGACCTCGCCGATCTCCTCGAAGGCCTCGGCGGTGTCCTGGAACCATGCTGCGACCTTCCGGTCGCGGGCGTGGGTGCGGATGATCGCGTCGACGTCGTGGTCAAGGACGGCCAGACGCCGATCGTTCCATTCCAGAACCCAGCGCTCATGCCGAACGGGCACCGTGAAGCGCTGCGACTCCGGTGGGTCCGGTGCGAGCTTCGCCCGCACCTCATCGAGCCGTGCCCGATACGAGGCCACACCTCTTTCGCCGAGAGCCGTGGCATACGCGACCGGGTCGAGCTCGAAGTAGTCGACGTCGCCGTCGAACTGGAACTTCATCATCCAGTCGACCAGCTTGCCGGCCGGGACACCTGCGGCCGCCGCGGCCTTGGGGTGGAGGTCGAGGAGGCGACGACACGCGTCTCCGATGATCCCGCTGGAGTCGTCGGCTCGCGCGATTACCTTGATGGCACTCGCAAGAGCCTTGTGCGTGACGGCGTAGACCTCGGCCGGGTCCGTCTCCGGGACCGCCGCTTCGAGCATGTCCACGGCTTCGTGCATCTGGCGGCCGTGAGCGTTGGCGGCACTCCAGAGATAGAGATCGGCACGCGTCCTGAGAAGCGGGAGAACGGCATCGCTCAGGCTGGTCACGGGCCGGCCTCGGGGTCGAGTAGAGCTTGGTGTGCCTGAACCCGCGCCAAGACGTCGTCGAAGCTCGGAGGTTCGTCGATGCCGTAGTAGAGACCGCCCATCGCTGCCTCGTGTTCGGCGCGCAGCGGAGCCGCGAGTGCGCTGCCTGGGTCGAACGCGGGGCCGGCTGCGAAGCCCCCGTCCGGGACGGGGAGATCCGGTGTGAACGCCTGGCTGATCTCGTAGCAACTGGTGAGCACCTCGGCCACCAGCGGCTTGTCGGCGAGCAAGTCGAGAACCTCCTGGGTACCGAGCAGCGCCCACACGTCGTAGAACTGTCGGCCGATACGAGGCCAGCCGTGCGCGCCTTCGTGCGCTTGCGGATCGTTGGCGAAGTTGTTGATCCGCAGCAGCTTCTCGATGAGGGTCCGGCCGGCATGCAGGACTGCGACGTCGAACGCAGCAAGGTCGCTCCATGCCGAGGTGTCGAAACCGGCCGCGTCGAGCTGGTGGCTCAGGAGTGATGTGACGGGGCGGTTGCCGTGGGGGTTGTGGCCACCGGACTGCCCGAGTTCGAGCAGGATCGCTGAGGCATCGGCGATGGCACCGGGCTCGCCCGAGTGTGCCAGCAGGGGGGCGAGGTAGGCGCTGCGGTGGAAGTTGCCGGGCTTACCGCCGCTTCGTCCGCCGCTCTGGTCCCCGCGGGTGGCCTCGGCTGCGGCTTCCACCATCGACTTCAGGGCGCGCTCCGCCGCGCGATTCGACTCGCATGTGCCCACGACCAGCAGGTCGAGGTCCTCGGGAAAGCGTCGGATGATTCGCAACTTCTCCAGGCTTGTGCCGCCCTTGAACACGATCTCGCCGGGATGAGCCACGGTGATCCCGCGCAGCGCCTCACCTGCCCAGTAGTCTTTCTCGACGGCCAGTGGCAGGACACCGAGTTGCTCTGCAGCGGCCAGAGCAGCCGCCGCGAACTGGTCGGGCTCGGCGTCCCGCCACGTGGGCGAGGACGTCACGCGACGCTCTCCAACACGCGAGTCGCGACGGCCTTCGTCCGCTGGTCGGGCTCCGGAATCTGCTCTGCGAGGTCACTCCTGCCAGCGGCGTGCAGCAACTCACGAAGCCGAGCGCGGGTTGCCGCGGGCTCGGTTCGCCCGGCGCGCGCGATCCGGTCGGCGCGAGCAGAGCCCGATGCCAGAAGCTCCAGGAGTCGAGCCCACGCCTCGTCCGGAGGGAGCTCGATCGACGACTCCCACGATGCGAGCACTTCGAGCAGAGCCACCTCGGTCCGGTTCAGGCCAGCCTTGGCGCGCGCGGCGCGAGCGGGCCGAGCCACGAACCGGATGCTGCCGAGGCTCTCTGGGGCCCTCGTCGGCACCGCGACCTCGGCTCTCCGAGGCACCTGGGTCGACAGGCGAAGGAGATTCGCGGCATACAGGCCCGCCGGCCCAACGCCAGGACCCGGAGCCAGTTGGGAGACGAGGGCATTCGTGGGTGGGGGCGCCATCCCCAGAGGCGACTTCTTGCCGCGCCAGTACAGGCCACGACGAATCCGTCGAAGCTCACGTTCATCGACAAGGCCGGCCAGCAGGTGCTGCCTGGTCGAGGCCGCTGTCGACAGGTCATCGGGTCGCCAGAAGCGGTTGCGAGAACGGAGGATGAGCTCGCGCTCCCGGGCCGGAGCGCGCCGATCGCGGGTCTTGGCGCTCATGGCGACATCCTCTAGTGCGCAACGATACGGGAAACTTCCTTATCAAGGGTACAGCACGATACGAGAAGCTGCCTTATTGGTCGGACCCATCGCGATGCAGCACCCGAGACAGGTAGTCGACGGCAATCCTGTTGGTGGTCCGCGTCAGCGCCTCAGCAAGCAGCCCAAGCCGTCGTCTCCATGCCGAGCCACCCGTGGAAGCGCCTCCCAGTGGAGCGAGCGGCCGTCGTCGAGGACCTTCACGACATCGTCCAGCGTCCACTCCGAGACGGGCGCTTGCGGCGCAATCGGGTCGTCGGCGAACTCGTCACGGCCACGCTCAGCGCGCAGGCTCAGCCACTCGATCCCGGGCTCCTGGCCAGACTCCCGATCAGGCAGCGAGAGCACCAGCAGGTTGCCGTCCGGTGCCGTCACAGTCGACCCATTCACCACTGCGCCGGGGGCCTGGCGCGGCGGCGAGGTTGACCGGCCCGGCGCGGCTACTTGGCGTGAAATGGACGATTGACGAGCCGGGATCAGGTCACCTCGACCGATCCGAACTCGGGGCGCCCGGTGGGCCGGTACACGGAGATCGTCACACCGAAGGGCGTGGTCCGCGACTCATCCAGCGCCAGGTCCGTCGCGATGCCCCGGTCCGGGAAAAGGCGCCGGCCGGCGCCGACGATCACCGGGAACACCAGCAGGTTGAGGCGGTCGATGAGCTCGTTGGCGAGCAGGAATCGGACGAGGGCGCCGCTGCCGTGCACCTGAAGCTCGCGCCTTCGCGATTTGTGAGCTTCCGGACAGCGGAGGCGAGGTCGCCCTCGAACACCGTGGTGTTGGCCCACTGCGGGTCCTTGAGCGTGGCCGAGGCGACGTACTTGGGCAGCGTGTTGAGGCGGTTCGCCACCGTGTCGTTCGGATCGGTGGCGTTCGGCCAGGAGGCGGCGAAGATGTCGTACGTGCGCCGGCCGAGGAGAAGCGCGTCCACCTGGCCGAACACCTCGTCGATGAACTGGCCGGTCGCCTCGTCGAAGTGGGGGACGAGCCAGCCGCACCGGTCGAAGCCGCCGCTGCGATCCTCGTCCGGACCGCCCGGGCCCTGGTAGACGCCGTCGACCGAGAGAAACGTCGTGGCGGTGAGCTGCATGTTCGTCCTCCCGTCGCTCACGCCCTGGCAGCCAGGACCTCGCGTAGATTTGCCGCGAAGGCGTCCGGCTCGCCGGTCTGGCCGTACTCGCCGCCGAGGAAGCCGCCGTGATTGCTCGGGAAGATCACCGGCTTGGCGCCAAGCCGCTCGGCGACGGCGCCACGGCTCGCCAGCTGGCCCTCCGACTCCTCGCCGGAGGCCATGACGATCGGTGTCGATGCGGACCGCAGGGCGTCGAAGTCGGGCTCGTAGTGGGTGCAGGTGATCAGGTTCTGGCTGAGCATCGGGTCCCTGTGCGAGCCGTCGTCCTCGGTCGGCATGCCGAGCATCGCCGGGTCGGGCGCCGGCTGGCCGGCGATATCCGCGGTGAACGGTCCCTGATGCCTGGTGACGGCGATGAAGTGCGCCATCCCGGCGCCCCAGCCGCTGCGCTGGTAGGTCGCGTGGACCGCGCGGGTGGCCGCCAGGGCGTGCTCGCGGTCGGGCAGGATCGTGGCGAGCGGCGGCACGTGCGCGACGAGCGTCCGCACGTCCTCCGGGTGCTTCGACACCAGGGCGAGCGCGTTGACCGCGCCACCGCTGCAGGCGAAGAGGTCGACTGGCCACCCACCGATCGCCTGGATGAGCCGATGCAGGTCGTCGGCGTGAACCTCGGGCGTCACCGGGCTGGTTGGATCGGTCGTCACGCTGCGCTCGACGCCGCGTGGTTCGTATGTCACCACGGTGCGGTAGGAGAAGTGCTGCGACAGCGTGCCGAATCCGGCGGCGCCCATCGGTGAACCGATTAGTAACAGGGTCGGCTCGGTGCTGACGTCGTTGCGCCGGACGTCATATGTCAGAGTGGCACCGGGGACGTCCAGGATGGGTTGTCATCCGGGTAGTCCTCGTGTTCACGGTGCGCTCCTCGCCATGCTCTCGGGTTCGTTGTGCAGCCTGCTGCCGGCGGGCGACCTCATCGGCGCGTCGTCGACGACACGCCGTCCTCGGCCAGGATGGCGTCGATCTGACCGATGGCCTGCTTCAGGCCCTCCTCGGCGCCCTGGCGAGGACCTGTTCCATCGCCTCGGTGCTGGGGAAGAGGCTCTCGATCGACATCCGCGTCCGCCCGCTGCCGATCTCCTCGATCGTGACCCGGGCGGTCGTGAGCGGGAGATCGGTGTTCGGCGAGCCGTCGTCGTTGGCGAAGCCGTCTCGGACACGAGCGAGCGCGGCGGATTGATCTCGACGACATCCCCGTAGCCGCGCGGCTGGTCGCCCTCGGGACCGGTCATGTGGTATTCGACGCGGCTGCCCGGCCCCAGGTCGTGCTTGGTGAAGGTGGCGGGGTAGGTCGGCGGGCCCCACCAGCGCACGAGCTGACGCGGATCGGCCCAGAGCTGCCACACTCGCTCCGGCGAGGCGTCGAACTCGGCATCGATGGTCATGGTCAGTGCCTGGGGATCCTTGCGGACGGCGGTGACGGTCATGAATCGGTCTCCTTCGCATCAGTGACGAGTGCGGTCATCCGGTCGAGCCGCCCGCGCCACAGCTCCTCGTATCGGTCGAGCAGGCGTCGCGCACGGCGGAGCCCCTCGACATTGGTGCGGACGACCTTGCGGCGCCCGATGCGCACCTTGGTGACCAGGCCGGCCCGTTCGAGGATCGCGACGTGCTTCTGCACCGCCGCGAAGCTCATGGGGTAGTGCTCGCCCAGCTCGGCGACACCCTCTTCACCTGCGATGGCCCGACGGACGATGTCGCGCCGGGTGGCATCGGCCAGCGCCCGGAACACGCGATCGTAGTCCAGGGTCGTCTGCATTGATACAACCATAAGGTTGTATGTTGACTGCTGTCAACAGACGCGCGCAAGCAACCGTGCGATGCGGCAGCTCGACGTTGACATCGGGCGCATGATCAAACCCAGCCTCGCGGGCAGGGCTCTGGCGTTCTTGCGCAAGGTCCGTTTCGCCGAGCGTGCCGAAGGTGACGAGGGGACGGCTGGGTCGCCACCGTTCGACAAGCAGTTCCGCAAGCTCAACTGGGTCGAGTAGATCACAGTGACGACGCCGGACGGGAAGGATCTCGCGCTGCGCAACCTGGGCGTTGTCCAAGATGAACATGATTCTCCACGGCAAACGAAGTCGCTGACATTCGCAAGGGTGAAGGGGTCATTCGCTGGCCGCGTGCGCGAGCGCCGACGGCGTCTGGCGGCTGACAATCGCCGAGGCCTCGCGGACGAGCTCGTCGTTCTCGAGCGCCTCGACCATGAACAGGGCGAAGTCCACGCGGCGGGTGAGGTTGCTCCTGAGGATGGGGTCGCCCACGTGCCGGCTCCACACGGGCAGGCCCTGGCTCTCACCCTCCTCGAAGTCGCTCCCGCGCACGACCGTCCACCTCGTGTCGCTGGCAAGCACCCGCCGACACGCCTCCACCTGGTCATCGAGGTCCGCGAAGCGAGCGAGCCGCGCGAGCGGGCCGAAGACCTTCACGAGCGCCTTGAGCTTCCACGAGTACACGTCCTGGCCATCGCGCGTGATGTGCCACCCACGCTCTGTGCCCTTGCGCCCAGGCGCCTGCGCCACCTACGCCTCGAACGGCTGACGCGGTCCAAATCCGCGGATGCGGTTGCGTACGGCGGCCCATTCGCGGAGACGGCCCGCGTCGTGGCGACTTCTCCATCGTTGTGGGTCAGATGCCGAGCTGCTCGCCCAGGAGAGCGAGCGCTACGGGCGAGGTCAACCCGCGCTCCCGCCGAGATGTGCGGAGCCGACCTCGGCGTGGATGTTGAACAACCTGAAGCGCCGCGACAGCAGGTCGACTGCAGGACCGAGCAGAAAGATCACCAGGCCCGTGCCGGGCCCGAGGTCGGCGCCGAGCAGCCAGCCGACGAGGGCGCCGCCGCCCTGAACGGCGCTGTAGCTCCACCTGAAGGGGACCGGTGGATCCCACGCAAGCGCAGCGGCCTCGGTAGGGCCGGCGCCGGTCCCACTGCCCAGGTAGCCCGCCACCCCCACCACCAATACCGGGAACGCCAGCACGAGGAGCAGCCCGCGAAGCACCAGATGGTTCGGCTGATCGATCACGCTCATCGCCGCGGAGACAGTGAATCCGACCAGCACCGGCTGTACCACCGTCCCCAGCCCGGGCCGCAGGCCGCGGGCCCAGGCCATCCCGACGAGGAGCACGCCGACCACGCAGTTGACCGCCACGAATGGCAGGCCGGTGGCGATTGAGAGCCCGTTGATCAGCGTGGAGTAGCCGTCCGAACCGAGTGCGGTCTCAAGGAGCAGCGCGACCCCGATACCGAGCACGACGCATGAGATGACCAGGGTCGCTACGGCTCGCGGCACAGTCACCAACCGTATGCCTGCTGCCGGAGGGCGAGATCGCTACTGCCAACCGACTCGGTTTTCGCGCTTCATCGTGCGCCAGCCGCCCGCGCGGTTGTTGGCAATGATCTGTTTGAACATGGTGGAAAGGGCAGGGGCGTTGATCGTTTCGCCCTGGCGGATGGCCACGGTGCGGGCGGTCTTGTTGTCGTGACCTGCGGTGATGATTCCCTCGGGATCAGGGACGATGGCGCCGTCGTAGAGAAATACGTTGACGTGATCCCTCGCCGCCAACATGGCGCAGATGTTGCCCTGCAGCACGAAGTACGGACGGTTGGTGAACTTGATGGTTTCGGTAACCTCGCGGTCGGCGGCGTCTACCAGATCGCGGACCTCTCGGCAGACGACCTTCTGCCAGTCGGGCAGGGCATCAATGTAGGCGTCAACGCGTGGGTCGGCGGTGTATGTCACGGTGGCCGCCCTCCGTAGCTTGGAGTTCATCGTTGGACTCACGCCATGGCCGGCTTTGCCCGTCAGTCGTCGAGACCACCAGGTCGAGCTCCCGCAGGCGCGTGGGCCCGGACGAGCCGGCTTCTTCCGTGGGTCCGCGTTTGCAGGAGGCCTGCCTCGATGAGACGCTGAGCCTCCCGGTGCAGCGTGGTCAGAGGTACGTCGAGTCGTTGGGCAAGTTCGGTGAGGCCGAGCTCATGGTCGGGATACAGCAGGAGCCAGGCGAGCAGGTCTGGTGATGCCGAGACCTGAATATGGGCAGAAGCGCCGGTGCGCGCTCCGAGCCTGGCGTCGGGGCGGAGGGTGCGACGGAGGGCGCGACGGTGTCGCGCCCGGTGGCGCTGGCCGTCGTCGCGCTCGCGGCGCTGGTCGGTCGCCGGCGCCGCAGAGGGCGCCGAGGCCCGCCTTCTGTGCCACGGTCTCTGCGAGACGGGCTCGACGTCTTTCCTCGAGATGCTCGGCCAGCTCCGGGGCTGGATGGCGGCCAACCCCGACGAGGTCGTCACGCTGTTCATCGAGGACCACGTCGACGCCTCGCTCATCGCCGCCGACGTCGAAACTGCAGGTCTGTTGCCGCTCGTCCACGAGCCAGTCGTCGGCGCGCCGTGGCCGACCCTGGGCGAGATGATCAGGTTCGGCGAACGCCTGGTCGTCATGCTGGAGGAGGGTGTCGGAGGCGTTGACGCGCCGTGGCTGGCGAACGGCTTCGAGCACACCCAGGAGACGCCCTACACGTTCCCGACCGTCGCGTCCTTCAGCTGCGATCCCAATCGCGGGGCCGCTGACGCGCCGCTGCCCCTGCTCAACCACTGGCTGTTCGGCTTCCGCTCGCTCGTCACCGACGCCCAGCTCGTGAACAGCCGTGATGTCCTGCTGCCGCGCGCTGAGCAATGCCGGGCCGAGCGGGGGCAGCTCCCCAATTTCGTCGCCGTCAACTTCGTCGCGATCGGAGACGTCGACGAGGTCATCGACGTCCTGAACGGCGTCGACTGGTCCTCAGCGGCCACCCGTGCACGGCGTCGTCCGCTGGTCCGTCGGTCACATACCTCGTCGCGTTCCGTCATAGCAGTGACGGGCGGAACCCGTCGATGTGACGAGCAACATGAGGAGTACTCCATGACCGAAGGCATCAAGGCGATCATCTACCCTGTCAGGGACCTCGCTCAGGCCACGATCCTGTACAGCCAGCTCCTGGGCGTGGAGCCCGACATGGATGAGGCTTACTACGTCGGCCAAGGACGTCGGTGGAGGCAAGCTGATCGCCTCCGTGAAGGACGCAGACGGCAACGTCATCGGGCTCATCCAGCCGGCTGAGTGACACACGGTCCGGGCACTACGCGACGAGCGTCTTCTTAGGTCGCAGTACGCAGAACTCGTTCCCCTCGGGGTCGGCAAGCACAGTCCACGACTCAGCGCCGGTCTGCCCGATGTTCACCCTGCGCGCACCCAGGGCCAGGATGCGCTCGATCTCGGCATCGCGGTCGTCCGGAATGGGATTGAGGTCGAGGTGCAGACGGTTCTTGACCGTCTTCACGTCCGTCACCGGCATGAAGCAGATTCCGACCGACGCCGCCTCATCAGTGCCGATGACGACCTCTCTCTCGCGCTCGGACAGGATCCTCCAATCGAGTACCTGGGCCCAGAACCTGGCCAAGGCCGCCAGATCGTGTGCATCGACGACGATGTGATGGAGCGACACGGCCATGGCTGTCAGTGTGCATCACCATGGCCGACAGGCAGGTCACCATTCTTGACATCGATCCCGTGCTCGACGGAGGGTGCGGCGACAGCTCGAGCCGAGATCCTCGCCCCCGTCATCGCGTCTGGTCAGGTGCCGACCTCGGAACTGGCCGCATCGCCGCGGCCTCGCGAGCGGTCAAGAGCCGCTCACTGTTCACACTTGCCCTCAGAACATGATCCGGGTCGAGCCGGACATCGGCTGAGGCGTCTCGACGCCCGCCGGGTTGGAGGGAACGGCGGAGCCATCGGCCTCAAGGGCGGACGAGCCTCGGAATGACTGGTGTTGCCGCCACATCGTTCAGGCGACTTTGATCAGCAAGCTGGTCGAGTTGGGCGTCAGCCCAGGCGATCAGCCCGGGCACGTCGATGTCATGGGGAGGGTCGCCGGCGTGGCCCGCGATCCGGTCACGGCCGCGGCGCAGCAATGCCGACGCTCCAACATCGTTGCCCCGCAGGAGGTGAGTCAGGGCGACCGCCAGCTGGGCCAGGCCCTGCCAGAGATCACGCTCACGCTCGGGCGCCGCCTTCCAGGTGCCCTCCAGGACTTCGTGGGCGTGGAAGGGCAGGCCTTCATCCAGCAGCCGCTGAGCCTCCGCAAGAGAGAGGGCCGGTGGGAGGACAAGCTGGTCGGGAACGCGGGCGACCCCTGAGCTACCCCTGGGCAAGGGGCGACCCAGGCCGTCGCGCGGGCGCGCGTTGAGCGGCCGCCCGCGTGCGTCGCGCTCCCGTGGAGTCATCGGCGGACCAGCCGACAGCCATCGCACCCGCCGAGGGGCGCGGAGCCAGACCACCCGACGAACGTCCACATGAGACCAGCCTTGCGCCGGATCGCGCTGCTGTCGAGCGCCGACCAGCGCCCGACCGGTAGACCTCCGGGCCGGCGACACGCCCGGGCTCCTTCTGCGGTATCACCTGGGGCTCGCTGGCCGACGCCGCGGACTCGGCGGACGTGGCCTCCTTGACCAATGTGAGAGCCGGCCGTCACTCCTGCCTTGACCGGCTGGTCTTCGACAACGCCGGTTGGCTCCGACGGCCCCCATGTCCCGTACGTGACCGAGATCCGCGGACTGGGACTGTCCAGCCCCGTCGACCCTGCGCGGTGGCGCACTGCTGGAGATCGTCGTGCGGACACCCTACGGCGAGGACCAGCCCAGCGTCGGGTCCACCTGCGCGCCGCATAACGCTCCCGAGCTGGTCGACGTCGCCGGCTGGCGGACGTTCCGTCAGGCCAGCCTGGCCGAGGTCTACGAGAGCCAGATCACCGTCGGAGTCGGCGTGCGAGCCCGCTGCCGTTCCGCGTGTTCACCCTCGACGGTCCCGGGCAGGGTTCACGCCTTGTCGTCGACGTCGCGCACCGGTGGTGAGATGCCGTTTCGAGACGAACCCTCGGCCGCGGGCGGGATGTTCTGGTTGAGCCGGAACAGGTTGGTCGGGTCGTAGCGGCGCTTGATCTGTGCGAGCCGGTCCCAGGTCGCGCCCGGGTAGGCGGCGCGGACCCGTGCCTCGCTCTCGTCGCCGAGGAAGCCGACATACGCACCAGCACTGCCCTGGTGCAGCGCTGACGCGAAGTCGTTGACCCAGGCTTCGTGTTCGGTGAGCTCGTCCGGACTCTGAGCGAGCACCGCGACGTTAGCCATGATCCGACGCTGGCGGTGGGCGAACGCCGTCGCGTCGGCGGGCACGCGGGCCATCGCCCCACCGAGCACGCGAAGCTGCGCCACCCGCATGAACGCGGTCGAGGAGTTCAGCCGCTCGACGATCATCTCGGCGACGCCGCGATCGACCGAGTCGACGAACATCGTCCGGGCCATACCCACCGGGTGATAGTCCTCCTCCTCGGGCATATACATCTGCGGGTACGGCATCGGCTGGACCATGTCGGCGAGCGGCGTGGCGAGGGCCCGCAGGCGACCGATGACGCGCTCGCCCTCGTCGACCGGGCCGGCGTAGGCCACCAGGGCCATGGCGACGAGCTGACCGTGGTGCTCGGCCGGCACGAACGGCATCGGTGGCGCGATCATCACGTTGAGGATCGTCGACAGCTCTTCCGGAGCCGCCTCGGCCTCGGCCAGGAAAGCAGCGATGACCTGCGGCGTCGCCGGCAACATGAGCATGCCGCCCACGACCGTGTCGACGTCGTGGAGGCGGAACTTGAACCGGGTCACGACGCCGAAGTTTCCTCCGCCGCCCCGGATCGCCCAGAACAGGTCGGGGTGCGACGTCGAGTCGGCCCTGACGAGCTCGCCATCGGCGGTCACGATGTCGGCGGCGAGCACGCTGTCGATCGTCAGGCCGTGCTTGCGGGCAAGGAACCCGACACCACCTCCGAGCGTGATCCCGCCGATCCCGACTGAGCCGGCGTCGCCGAACCCGGTCGCGAGGCCGTACGACCCGGTCGCGGTCGTGTACTCAGCGGCCGTCAAGCCGGTCTCCGCCCAGGCGGTGCGCCTCTCGGCGTCGATGTCCAGCGCTCGCAGGTCCGACAGGTCGAGCACGATCCCGCCTTCGGACGTGCTGTGGCCGGCTGCGCTGTGGCCGCCGCTGCGAACCGCCAGCTCCAGCCCGGTCTCGCGCGCGACCGACACGACGCGGGCAACCTCACCGGCGTCTGTCGGCCGGACGATGACCGCTGGCCGACGGTCGACGTTGCCGTAGAAGAGCGACCGTGCCTGGTCGTAGCCAGCGTCGCCGGGGGCGATCACGTGACCGTCCACATGGGCGCGAAGTTGCGGGATCGAGAGAGTCGTCGGGGAGGACTGCACGTGGAAGCTCCTTCGTCTAGCGGTCGTTGAGCGCGCCGCCGACCAGCCTTGCATGCGCCCCTGACAGCCGCTGAGGGGGTCTTGCGAGCACGTCGGCTCCGGCGCCAGCTTCGCCGCAGCGATGAGCTCGGACCACTTCTTGCCCTGGAGCGCCCGGCATGGACACGCTGGTTCGCATGGTCCTGGCTCGGCGCAGCGCTGGCACGGACCAGCATGTCGTTCGGTGTGGTCAACGCTCCCGGGCAGCGCTACCATCCGGCGATCGTCGCCCAGGGCGCCGCCACGCTCACCGCCATGTTCCCCGGCCGATTCTGGATCGGGCTCGGCACGGGGGAGGCGTCGAACGAGCACATCACCGGTGACGGCTGGCCGCGCAAGGACGTCAGGATGCAGCGGCTGCGGCAGTGCGTCGACGTGATCCGCGCCCTCCTGGCCGGCGAGGAGGTGAGCCACGACGGCCTGGTCACCGTCGACCGGGCGAGGATCTGGACGCTTCCCGCCGAGCCGGCGAAGCTGCTCGGCGCCGCCTTCAGCGCCAAAACGGCGGCGACCGTTGCCGAGTGGGCGGACGGCCTCAGTAGCCGCCGGTCCCGCCGCTGCCGCCCGAGAGGACGGCAAGGGCGATCACGATGACCAGCACCGCAGCGGCGACGAGGCCGATCCAGATCCTGCTGCGCGAATTCATCCCGAGGTTGCTCATGTGGTCACCTCCGCTGTCGACGTGCCCTTTCCCGCTCGGCGCCTGGTCGAACCGCGCAGTGGCGAGCGATGCGTTTACCGGGTCGGGGCCCGTCACATTGAGCACGACGAGGTGCGACCGCCAGGTCGCGCCGGAGCCGGAGGTCGGGTCGTGAGCGGGTGGAAGACAGCGAGGTCGCCGCTGCCGCGAGGGGCGGCGAGGAGTCGGGCTTCACCGAGCTGGTCGAGAGCGTTCGGCCTGCCCGCGACATTGTGACCCACGGCGGCCGAGTCCTGCATGGGTGAGTCCGGCTGTGCCATCCGTCTCAGGGGAATGCTTGCCGGTCCACTGTTGCCGGGCGGTCTCTTCACATGACAGCGGGTCCTGGGGAGGGGACGGGAAGCCCTTCGGCGGCCGCGTGCTGCGGGCGACGGCCTCGAGGGGGGATGGCACGTTGAACTGCTCCATAAATCGGCACAACTCGGGCGCTCCAGCGACAGTTCAGCGTGCCATCAACAGCGGTTGAGCGTGCCATGCACACGATCGCGGGAGACTTCCGGCCGACAACGGCCAGCCCTCAGTTGTGCGCCAGCCGCCCGCGGCCACAGTAGGCCGGCGGGCATCGCGGCTTCGGTGGCCGAGGACGGCGTGAACGTGGGCTGAGACATCCGATCAGTATGGAATGCCCGAGTCTGGGCTCGCCGGCGTCCCCGGCAGGGCAGCCATCCGGACCAGAACAGCCGGGCCATCGCTCGACGCCAGGCATGGGCAGAGCGGCCCGGAGAGCCGGGTAGGCGGCTGTCATGAAGCAGGGTCAGGTGGTCGGGTTCCGAGTGATCCGGAATCGGGCAGACGCGCCGGTGTGGCGTTCGTAGGTTGATGCTGATCTTGCGCCGTCGGCGCTGATCACGTCGTCCCCTCGTAGCGCGACCCGCGGCGGTGGCCTCGCTCCGATCACCGAGGTCACCGGCCTTCCGCCCGCCGGCGTCGGGCTGGCAGCCACCTGACCCACGACTCCGTACCGCCGGCGTCTCGCCTTCCCCCGGCCGGGCCGCCGGCGGCACGGCACGTAGCCGGACCGCAGTCGCATCCTCGCCGGCCGCCACCCGACCTCGCGGTGGCCTCCCGGTGCCGGTCGTGAAGATCGCCGTGATGAGAACGGCCTGCCGGGGAAGGGCTCGCCTGACACGGCGATCTTCACAACGTCGTGGCAGCGGGCGCACCGAGTCTGGCAACGTCGATGCGGGTCACAGCCTGCGGTACGACCTCACCCGGCCAGCGCCGCCAGGAAGCCGTGCAGGCGCCGGGCCCGATCGGAGTTGGAGAGCACGTCGGTCGAGTCGACGAGCTGGTCGATCGAGCCGACCAGGGGAAGCCGCCGCAGCGGGTCACCAACCGAGGCCAGGCAGGCGTCCGCGAACCGCCCGGCCAGGAGCACTCGGAACGGTCGCGAATGATAGTGCAGGGCGCGGTGGTCGACCGGATAGGTGAGGCCGCTGTCGTTGTGGCGTCGGGCCACCGTCTCGTACGCCGCCACCAGCGCGGCCTCTCGGGAGGCGTGATCGGTCGCGGCGACCGCCATGGGCAGCACGGCAAGCAGTTCCTCGACCTGGGGCAGCTCGGAGAACGCCTTGCCGAACCACGTGGCGTAGGGCCAGTAGACCCGGGCTTGCAGGAACGCGAGCCGCATGACCTCCCGAACCATCCGGGAAGCGACGAGCTGTGATCCGAGCGCGTCGCCGACCTCGGCTGCTCGACCGACGAACGCCTCCTCCTGGCCGACCCGTCGCCACTGCGCGGCGAGCATCCACCGCCAGACGTCGTCCGGGTACCACGCGACTGCGGACCGGACGGACCCGAGTTCGCCGTCGGGGTCGGCGTAGACCACGCCCCCGACGACGCCGAGGAGCTGTTGCTGCGGGATCGTCAGCCAGTCGAGGGCGTCGAGGCCGCCGCGCGGGTTCACGCCGAAATGACCGCGCAGCCAGGTGCCGATGTCGATGACCTTGACCCGGTGCCCCACCGGGACGTCGTCCCAGCCGTAGCGGACCGGCCACCCCTGGAAGGAGACGGGGAGTCCGCGCTCGACGACGGCGGCGACCTGCGCGACGGCGTCGGGCGGAACGAACAACTGCATCCGTAATCCCCACCCGTGGTTGGTGGACCGGGCTGTGTCGTACCCGAGGACGTCCGATCCCCCACCCAGCAAGGCAGCAGCGTGCCGATGTGCCCGCACAACGGCCCGACGACGTCACGGTAGAAGGCAGCGTTGAGAGTCAGGGCCGGGACGAACTGTGCAGCCATGGGCTCAATGTCGCCCACCGGCGGTGAGCCGACAACGGGTGAGTCCCGGGACAGCTCGGCGAGGAACAGGTCGACGTGGGTGATGGGGTGCTTGGTGAACCGGTCGAGGGCGGCCGGCGTACCGAACAACAGGAACAATCGCGATCTTGCTCGACGCGACCTGCGGAAACGTGTGACGTCGTGCCGTTGTTCCTGTCGCTCGGTACGCCTGGGCAGGACTGGGCGGATCTCGTCGCGCCGCGCGCCAGCTACGGCGCCTGTCCGGCGCGGCTCTCCTGGACCGGGGAGCCGATACCTGCGGGGGAGGCGCCGCGCGCCGGTCGTGGTCGGGGGTGGATGGCCAGCGAGATGCCGAGCAGGGCAGCAGCCACCAGGCCGTCGACCCACCAGTGGTTCGCGGTCACGACGACGACCAGCATGGTCAAGGTCGCGTGCGCGACGACGATCCAGCGGATCGGTCCGGTGGCCGTCCGCCACACCACGACCCCGATGAGCAGCGCCCAACCCACGTGCAGGCTGGGCATGGCGGCGTACTGGTTGGCGACCGCGGCCACGCTCCCGCCGTACGCCGACGGCCCGATCGTCGTCATGGTGTCGACGAACCCCAGCTCCGGGAACATCCGCGGCGGTGCCAGCGGGACCGCCACGTGGAGGACGAGCGCCATCGCGGTCTGGGCGACGAGCAACGCGCGCGCCCAGTGGTACTCGGCCAACGGCCGGCGCAGGTACCCCCACACCAGGAAGGCCAACGTCACCGGAAAATGGACGACGACGTAGTACTGGTTCGCCAGCTTGATCAGCTCCGGCCAGGTCATCAGCCAGGACTGGATGACTGCCTCGTCGGGCAGCCGAACCCACTGCTGAATGCGGTAGATCGATTGCGCGTTGTCGAAGGCCTGCTCGATCCGGTCCGCGCTCAGCAGCCGGCCGAGACGGTAGACGACGAAGAGCGCGGAGAGCAGCGCGATCTCGACCAGGATGGGCTTCCACCGAACTGGTGCCCGGTCAGTAACCTCGACCGGCTCCGGAGCCGGGACCGACAACCTCCGTCGGAACTGCAGGCTCGGCACCGTTCCATAAATACCAAACAACAGGATGCCGTGGGTCGGCAGGTGGTGATCAGCACTGGCGTGCCGACGCCGCCGTCAGCGGCGGGACCAGCCTCGCTCGCCCTCGGTGAGCCCGCCCCAGATCCCGTAGCGCTCCGGGTGCTCAGCCGCAGACTGGCGGCACTCGCGGGCGACGGGACAGTCGGTGCAGACCTGTTTCGCGATCTCCTCGCGCATACGCAGCGCACGACCTCGACCCTCGGGATAGAACAGGTCGGTATCCAGGCCACGGCAGGCGGCCAGTGCTCGCCAGCGGTTGTCGGGATGGAAAGCGAAGTCGACCGACGGTTCGGTCAGCACGGTCATCGCGGACGTTCCCCCTGTGCCTCGACGCTGATGGCGGTCGCCGAGGCGCCTTCGAGCACCCCGTATGCCCACCAGACAGGGTCAAGGGTGCGCTATGACGCCCCGGTCGGAGGGCGATTCAGAAAATTCGTCCGGTCGGCCCGCCCTGCCCTCGGCCGAACCGGGCATCAGCATCGGGGCAACCATGGGATCAGCTTGCACAACCATGCCGGCGGACCTCCAGGTCGCGGCGGCGGGTCCGGCGTCGGAGGCGGCGGTCTGGGAGTGAGCGTCGGGCTCGGCGCCGGGGTGGTCGGCGGCGCGGTCGTCGGTGGCGCCGAGGTGGGCGGTGCCGTGGTGGGTGGCGGAGGGCCGGCGGTGGGTGCCGTCGTCGGTTCAGGAGCGGCGTCGACGGTTGGGGTCGGGGTCGGGTCGGCCACCACCACCGGGTCGTCGAGCGGGACGATGACGGGGGGAGGCGGCGGCGGTTCCGGTGTCGGTGTCGGAGTGGGCGTCGGTGTCGGTGTCGGCGTCGCCGGCGACATCGAGACCGTGGGAGCTGCGGGTGCACCGACGGCGGGCTGCGGCGCTGGCGGCGGGTCGTCGTTCGACACGACGATGGCGGCCGCGACAATCGCCGTGGCCGCCGCAACCGAGGCGGTGGAGGCCGCGAGCTGGCTGAGCGTCTGCGGCCGCGGAATCTTCGCCAGCCAGGCTCCCACGCCGGAGGCCTTGGCGGTCGCAGCGGCCGCGGCACCTGACCCGGCGCCGAACAGACCGGACATTGCGCCCATGGCGGCAGCGCCCCCGCCGCCGAGGGCCACCGGCGCGAGCAGCGCTGGCCAGAGCACGCCGCGCAGGTCGGACACCAGCAAGAGCAACTCGTCGCGGCGCTCGCGACAGTGCTCGCAGTCCTCCAGGTGGTCGCCCACCCACTGGTCGTCCCGAGCCGGCAGCGTCCCTCGGACGTAGGCCGCCAACTTGGGCACGTACGGCCGGCACTCGTCGGGGATCGACGACGACAGATGCACCGACAGGTACGCCTGGCGCAGGCCCTCGCGGGCGCGGTATGCCAGAGCGGCGACCGCATTCGGCGACGTTCCGAGCGCGGGCGCCAGCGCCGCGGGCGAGCGGCCCTCGATCTCGGTGTGCCAGAGCACCCGCTGCCAGCGTTCCGGCAGCGTCTCGAATGCCTGCCGGACAAGCTCACGGTCGGTGGCCCTGGTCATCTGGTCGTCGGGCTCAGGAATGATCTCGAGCATCGCCGGGTCGGCGGGCAGGCCGTCCCGGCTCGCGGAGCGGAAGCGGTCGATCGCCAGCCGGCGGACGACCGTGCGCAGGTACGGCGTGAGCTCCTCGTCCGGTCCGCCACCCCGCTGCAGCCGGTCGAGGACCCGGGTGAACGCCTCGGACACGACGTCCTCGGCCTCGTCCTGACCGCCGGTGACGATACGAGCCACCCGGCGTGCGTCGTCGACGTGGCGGCGGTAAAGCTCATCGAAGGACGCCATGTCACCGTCACGCGTGCGTGCGATCAGCTCGGCGTCCGTCAACGGCACCGCAGGTGTTGTCACAACCGTCCGCCCCTCGCCCGACCCCGACCGTCGGGTCGACGGGTCAGTCTACGGTTCCCGGACGGTTCTGCCGATCCGGAGGTACCTCGTAATCAACCCGATTCGCCGGCCTACGCAGCCGGCCGAGCAGTGCCGGCACCTTGTCGCGGTCGTCGGGAACCGGAACGAGATCCGCGCACGCATCGGCGCCCGCCATCGGCTCGGCCTCGCACGCGCGCGACAGGGCGCGCCGTTCCAGTCGGGCCCGCGCGTCGTCCAGCACGAGGGCGAAGGCCGTGTGCGTGCCGTGCTGGCCCAGAGTCGCGTCGCTTCGCACCCGCTCGCGCAGGGCACGCGCGGCCGACATGATCGTCGCAATGCGCAGCCACGGTCCGCGCGGCTCGCGCCAGCGCAGACTCAGCAACACCAGGGCAGTGGGCGGTTCAAGGCAGGTCCGGTCGAGTTCGTGGATACGCCCGAGCAGGTAGCCCGCCGTGTGCAGTCCGGACAGCGGGTCGACGCAGGGAGCGCCGCGGTCGGCGGCGATCGCGTCGACCCAGGCGTCGACCAGCCAGCGCCGGGCCTGCCGTCGCGAGACGGGGGCGAGTTGGCTGGACTCGAGGACGGCCCAGAGAGCCTCCACGTCCTGCAGTGCCGCGTCCAGGTCGAGTGTGTCCGACGCCCGCTCCCAGGCGAGGATGCGAAGCGCCCGTTCCAATGCGTCGGCAGACCGCTCCGGACCGACGAGGGAAGCGACCACGGCATCGACGCCCGGCGTGCGCCAGCCCACCGGTTCCGGCCAGCCGGCGTCCAGCGTGCAGCCGAGCCACGACGCGCGCAGCGTCGTGCCCGCCGCCGTGCCCGCCGCCGTGCCATGGTGGCCGCCCTGGGTCACCTGGCATCCTGTCCCTGCTTGCTCATGTCCTTCACCAAGACGCCCCCGCGCCGCGATCATGACGCCCGACGCGTACGTGGCATCGTCGGCGCGTCCCGTGTGCGAGGCTGACGCCGTGCGGGGACGGATGCCGCGCGGCGTGAGTCGTCGCGTCGATGCCATGCGGGAGCGGCTGGCCCATCGCCGCGAGGTCCTCGAGGCGGAGACAGAGCTCGACGTACCCGAACCACGGGCCGCCGCAGCCGACCCCGTGCGGGTCGTCGTCACATCCGAGCCGACGTCGTACGACTCCGACCGGACCCATCCGGTCCCGTACCGCGTGCGTGCGGCCGCCGACTGGTCCTGGCGCCTGCTGGTCATCGTGGCGGGTGTCGCGCTCGTGGGCTGGCTCGCCTGGCGGATGCGGCTGGTCGTCTTCCCGATCGTCACCGCGGTCCTGCTGGCAGCCCTTCTGGCGCCCATCGTGGGTCGGCTGCGGGCCGGGGGCTGGAACCGCGGTCTGTCTGCGATCACCGTCTTCGTCGGGTTCCTGATCGTCGTGGTGGGGTCGCTGACGATCGTCGGGCGGGCCGTGGGTGACCAGTTCGGCGATGTCGTCGATCAGGCCGAAGAAGGCCTGGAGTCGATCCAGGAGTGGCTTGCCGGTGCTCCCTTCAACATCAGCGAGGGCCAGCTCCAGGAGTGGATCGACCGGGCCGTCGACGCGCTCGGCCAGAACCAGGAGGCCATCACCGAAGGTGCCGTGTCGACCGCCACACTCGCCGTACATGTCGTCACCGGCATCTTGCTGGCGTTGTTCTCGTTGATCTTCTTCCTCTACGACGGCGACCGGATCTGGGCCTGGCTGGTGCGGTTGTTCCCGCGGGTGTCGATGGCCCGCGTGGATACCGCGGGACGGCTCGCGTGGCGCACGCTCACCCAGTACATGCGTGGCACCGTGCTGGTGGCCCTGTTCGACGGAACGTTGATCACCGTGCTCTTGCTGATCCTCGGCGTGCCGCTGGCGCTGCCGCTCGGGGTTCTCGTCTTCTTCGGCGCCTTCGTCCCGCTCGTAGGTGCGTTCGTCACCGGTGCCCTGGCCGTGCTCGTGGCGCTCGTCGCCAACGGTGTGATCGCGGCACTGATCGTCCTGCTCGGCATCATCGCGATCCAGCAGCTCGAAGGGCACGTGTTCCAGCCGTTCGTGCTGGGCCGCATGGTGCGGGTCCACCCGCTGGCCGTGGTGCTGGCGGTCGCGGCCGGCGCCTACACGGCGGGGATCATCGGCGCACTGGTGGCCGTCCCGATCGTGGCCGTCACCAACACCGTCATGTCCTATCTGACGAGCGGCGGTGCTCCCTCGGGGCGTGATGCCGAAGCCGTATCCCCTTCGCCGTGATCATGCCCGTCCCGCGATGACGTGGTGCGACGCCGAGCCTTGGGAGCCGGGGGCCGGAGCCTGACGTGAGTCACCAGAGCCCAGGTCGCGAAGCTGAGCGCGGGCGAAGGGGGTGAGGTCGAGACCCGCGAGTTCCTCGGCGGTGAGCCAACGTGTCTCCAGCGTCTCATCTCGGGTCGTGGCTCACCTCGGACGACCGGGCCGCATCCACGGGCGACTCGTCGATCTCGAAACCGCGAGGCAGGGATGGCCCGCGCCTCGCCGGGTCAGAAGTCGCCGATCAGGGTGAGCACGTCGTCGTGCAGACGGCCGTTGGTCGCCAGCGCGTCGCCGCCGTGCGGCCCGGGCTTGCCGCGCAGGTCGGTGAACCGCCCGCCGGCCTCATCCACGACGATCGAGACGGCGGCCATGTCGTGCAGGGCGAGCTCGGGTTCGGTGGCGATGTCGACGGCACCGTCGGCGAGCAGCATGTACGACCAGAAGTCGCCATACGCACGCGTCCGCCAGCACGCCCGCACCAGGTGGAGGAAGCGGTCGAGGCGTCCGATCTCCTCCCAACCGGCCAGCGAGGAGTACGACAGGGACGCATCGGCCAGCGTGTCCACGTCCGAGACGCGGCACCTGCCGGCCGCCGCCAGCGACTTGCCCGTCCACGCGCCGGTGCCCCGGGCGGCCCACCACCGCCGGCCCAGGGCGGGCGCGGAAACCACGCCGGCCACGACGTCGTCGTCGACCATCAGGGCGATCAACGTCGCCCAGACGGGCACGCCGCGCAGGAAGCTCTTGGTGCCGTCGATGGGGTCGATGACCCAACGGCGCGATCCCCAACCCTCCGAGCCCATCTCCTCGCCGAGGATGGCGTCACGCGGGCGGGCGCGCGACAGGGTCCGCCGGATCGCCTCCTCGGTGGCCCGGTCGGCGTCGGTCACCGGTGACGCGTCAGGCTTCGCATCGACCCGCAGGTCGCGCGCCCGGAACCGCTGCATGGTCTGGGCGTCGGCGTCGTCGGCGAGGACGTGCGCGAAGCGGATGTCGTCGTCATAGCCCACGAGCGGTCAACCTAGCGCGTCGAACCGGTCATGCCGAGAACACGTGGTGCAAGATGAGCCGCGGTCTTTCCCTGCCGATCGGGCCAGAGCCGGTCGAGTTTCCCGTCCGTCATGAAGGAGTGGCCGTGCCCGAGACCGTTCTCGGCATCCCGTTGCACCCCTTGGTCGTCCACGCGGTCGTGGTCCTCGTCCCGTTGTCAGCACTGGGCACGGTGCTCGTCACGCTCGTGTCCCGCTGGCGCGGAGCCTACGGCTGGCTCGTGGTGATCGCGTCGGCGCTGGCGTTGGGTGCCGTGCCGCTGGCGACGCGGAGCGGCGGGCGGTTGGAGGACTCACTCGGCGCCGGCGGTCCCGTGGCGGAGAAGATCAACGAGCACCAGGAGTGGGGCGAGCGGGTCATCTGGCCTGTCGCGGCGATGTTCGTGCTCAACCTGGTGCTGATGCTCGCGCACCGTGCCGGCCGGTCGGCTGCACAGACGATGGCCTTGGCGGGGCTCGCCGCCGCCGCCGCCCTGACCGCGCTCGCGTTCGTCCTGCTCACCGGTCATCTGGGATCACAAGCCGTCTGGGACCCTACCGGCTAGCATCGTGGCTTGACTTCATCCTGGTGATCATCGGCAGTTTCGGGCCTCATCCGCCTGGAAGTGCCGATGATCAGCGGACGAGGAGGCGCTAGTCGCCGGCCTGGCGCTCGCGGCTGGCCAGCAGGCGCCGGAACGACTCCACCCTGGCCGGGTCGAGGCGACCGGCGGCGAGGGCGTCGTCCAGCGCGCACTCGGGCTCGGCCGCGGAATGCGTGCAACCGCGTGGGCACCCTGTGGTCTCGGCGTCGAGATCGGCAAAGGCACGGACCAGGTGCGCCGGGTCGACGTGGGCGAGACCGAATGAGCGGATCCCCGGTGTGTCGATCACCCAGCCGCCGTCCGGCAAGCGCAGCGCGACGGCACTGTTCGACGTGTGCCGACCGCGCCCGGTCACCACGTTGACCCGGCCGGTGGCGCGGTCCGCTCCCGGCACGAGGGCGTTCACCAGCGTCGACTTGCCGACGCCGGAGTGTCCGACGAGCACGCTCCAGCGGTTGGTCAGCCGGCGCCGCAGCGGCGTGTGGTCCGAATCGAGCGCTGTGACCACCGCGGGTATTCGGAGCGCTGCATATGTCTCCAACAGGAGAGAAGGATCGGCCAAGTCTGCCTTCGTCAGGCACAGCACCGGCTCCAGACCCGCGTCAAAGGCAGCGACCAGGCAGCGGTCGACCAGGCGAGGGCGCGGTTCCGGCTCGGCGACCGCCGTCACGATCACCATCTGGTCGGCGTTGGCGACGACGACGCGCTCCACCGGATCGTCGTCGTCGGCGGTGCGGCGGAGCACCGTCCTGCGCTCCTCGACCCGGACGATCCGGGCGAGGCTGCCGTCGTGGCCGGACACGTCGCCCACGATCCCGACTCGATCGCCCACCACGACCGCCTTGCGGCCGAGCTCGCGCGCCCGCATGGCCGTGACCATCTGCTCGTCGTCACCGGCGAGGCAGGTGTAGCGGCCCCGGTCGACCGCGATGACGAACCCGGGCACGGCGTCGTCGTGGCTCGGCCGGACCTTGCTCCGTGGTCGCGACCCCCGGCCGGGACGCACCCGGGCGTCGCTCTCGTCGTACGTCCGGGCGGATCGGCGGGTCGTCACGCGACTGACTCCGTCCGGAGCATGCGGGACCACATGCCGGGGAAGTCGGGCATGGTCTTTCCCGTTGTCGCGATGTTCTCGACCTCGATGCCGGCAACGGCGAGACCCAGCAGAGCCCCCGCCTGCGCCATCCGGTGGTCGGCGTAGGTACGGACGACGCCCGCACTGAGCGGTCGCGGCCGGATCGCCAGCCCGTCGGCGTCCTCTGTGACATCGCCGCCGAGCCGGTTGAACTCGGTCGCCAGCGCCGCGAGCCGGTCGGTCTCGTGGCCGCGTAGGTGCCCGATGCCGGAGAGACGTGACGGGGAATCGGCCAACGCCGCCAGCGCCACCACCACGGGGGTGAGTTCGCCGACGTCGCGCAGATCCGCGTCGACACCTCGAATCCGACCGCTGCCGCGCACCGTGAGCCCGGTGCCGTCGAGCCGGCAGTCGGCGCCCATGAACCGCAGCAGGTCGGGCAACGCCGCACCCGCCTGGGTCGTGAGCGCCGGCCAGCCCGGCACGCGCACCGTCCCGCCGGTGACCAGGGCGGCTCCCAGGAACGGCGCGGCATTCGACAGGTCGGGCTCGACATCGACGTCGAGGCCGCCGATGGTGCGGGGGCCGACCCGCCAGGTGTCGATGTCGGCATCGACGTCGACGCCAGCGTGGCGCAGCATCGCTACGGTCATCTCGATGTGCGGCTGCGACGGGAGTTGCCCGCCGGCATGGTGGACCGTCACCCCGATGTCGTAGCGGGCGGCTGCCAGCAGGAGGGCACTGACGAACTGCGACGACGCCGACGCGTCGATCGTCACGGCGCCTCCGGGGAGGCCTCCGGTGCCGCGCACCACGAACGGGAGCGCGCCGCGTTCACCATCGTCGACGTCGGCACCGAGCGCTCGCAGCGCCTCGAGCAGGACGCCCACCGGCCGCTCCCGGGCCCGTTCGTCACCATCGAAGTGGACCTCGCCGGAAGCCAGCGCCGCGACCGGCGGGAGGAAACGCATGACGGTCCCCGCCAGCCCGCAGTCGACGTCGGCTGGCCCGGCCAGCCGGCCGGGGGTGACCCGCCAGTTGTCGCCGTCGTCGTCGATCGTCACGCCGAGCGCTCGGAGCGCGCCGGTCATGAGCAGGGTGTCCCGGGCCCGGAGCGGGCGGCGGATCAGGCTGGGTGAGTCGGCGAGCGCGGCCAGGATGAGCGCGCGGTTCGTCATCGACTTGGAGCCGGGCAGGACCACGATCGCGTCGAGCGGACGCCGCGCCGCCGGCGCCGGCCACAGGTCGCCTGTCATGATCTCCAGTATCCCGCCTCCCATGGTCCGGTTGATCACGCAGCCCTGGAGGGGATGGCACGCTGAACTGCTCCAGAAACCAGCACAACTCGGGCGTTCAAGCGACGGTTCAGCGTGCCATCCCTCCGCTGAGCGTGCCATGCATGACTGGTGAGATCGGGCTTCGACTGGAGAAGGCAGGACAAGGGGGCCAGCGGTCTACCCGGGGAGGAGCCCTCGAGCCTTGTCGCGCACGTCGGCCGTGGCCGACCGCGCTTTGCCACGGACCTCTGCCTTGGCGGCGCGGGCGGTGAGCTTGGCTTCCCGTTTGGCAATCTTCGCGGTTCGCTTGGCATCGAGCGCCGCGCGCCGAGCCCGCCAGCCGAGCCCGGGCCGCCCCTCCGTATCGACGCCCGCGACCAGTAGGCCGCCGGCGAGCCCGACGTTCTTGAGGAAGTGGACGCGCTGGTTCGCCTTCTCTTCCGGGTCCGTGGCCTGCCAGAACGGGTGACCCGCCGCCGTTTCCGGAACGAGCGACGCGGCGAGAACCAGCGACGCGATCCGAGGGAAGTTGCCGGTCGCGAGCATGGCGCCGGCTCCAAGGTCGATCACGCCGTTGATCCGGACCAGCGCGCGCGTGTCGGTCGGCAGCTGCGGCGTGTACTTCTCCATCAACGGTGTCAGTCGGTCCACCACCGGCTTGGCCCGGGCTGCGGCCGAGTCGGGATTGCGAAGCTTGTTGAAGCCCTGTACGACGAAGATCGACGCGAGCATCGGGCGGGCGACGAGGCGAACCAGGCTCATACCTCCTGCCTACCACGATTCGTCCCGCCCCGAACCCCATCCGACGGTTACCGTGGGCCGCCCGCGCACCGCCGTCGCGGCGATCGGGACTTCGACCTTGCCTTTGAGGTGACCGCACACGAGCCGCCGCGGCGTCACACCGTCATCGGTCAGGTGTTCGGGGTTGAGACCACCATGGACTTCACCGTGGCCGAACAGAGACCGGGTGCCCGCGCGACCATGACGGCAACGGTCACCGGCCGCGGCGTTCGCCGCCTACTCGCACCTGTCGTTGCCCGGGAGATGCGTAAGTCGACCGTCAAGGCGCTCACCGCCCTCGAACAACGGCTGGGCGGGGCCACGTAGTCTCGACCGCTCGTGCGGTCCGTATCGACGCTCTGACGCGAGCCGACGAGCCCGCGGCCAGAGCCGTTCGCGGTCTCAGCCGAGGGCCGGCACAGCGCGACTCGTGTAGAACCCGGCCACCACCGACGTCGGTTGCGGTGAACGCCATGAGGTGTGGCGGCCTGTTCGCTGTCGTAGCCGCCGTCCTATCGCTGGTCGCCTGCGCGGACGAGGAGCCGACTGCGATCAACTCACCGACGGCCAGCCCCTCGAGCGCGCCGGCCAGTACTCCGGCGCCACCGACTACGAGCAATAGTCAAGACCTGTGGATCGGCGTGTCATGCGACTTGCTGGCGACCTCCTGATTCGGCGTCGGGTCGTTCGACGAGGACGCCCTTTTCGAACCTGGCTCCGGCTCGGACCAGGGCGACGAG
>JBOGDS010000032.1:0-37640 GCA_050743075.1 Jiangellaceae bacterium
GACGCAGAATTCATTCAGGGCTCGGCTATCGAACCCCGCACGAGGTCCGCAACGAGTACCTAAACCGGCAGCGTGCGGCATGAGTTAACACAAATTCCGCTGTCCGGAAAACGCGGGGCAGGCCAGTCAACGGGCGACCAGACCCATTTTCAGCCCGGAACGGGCCTCATCGCCAGAGGAGATCGGAGACTAGCCCCGCGCCTGCTGGGTACCCGGGACCTGGCCGCCGAGGCGCACGAGCTGGAGCGCACGTACGGGATCGCCGAGGAGCCCGGACTTGCCCCGCCTACCGGCGGGTGGTGCGGCGCACCTACCGGATCACCGCCGGCTTGAGCTGGACGGCACCCGCGTCGCCGACGAGGAGGCGCTGGCCGCCTCCCGGGGCCGGCGGATCATCCTGCACCGGTACTGCCGGGACGGGCGGCTGCGGTTCACCGAGCCGGAAACCGCTGCTGCGGTCCGGGGACATCGTCACCGTGACCGCCGACACGCCGACCTCATCCACGGCCGGATGGACCAGGTCGGGAGGAGGTGGACGACCCGGAGCTGCTCTCGTACGAGATCGAGACGCTCCCGATCGTCCTGACCGCCCGGTCCGTCAATGGCCGAACCCCGGTCGAGCTGGCCAGCCATCCGCTGGCCCGGGATCTGTTCGTCAGCACGCTGGTCCGCGGCGGGGTGGCGGTGCCGCTGGGCGCCCACACCCCGCTGCACCGGGGCCGACGAGGTCACCGTCTCCGGCCCGATGCAGCTGGTCGAGCGGGCCGCCAGCGAGCTGGGCCGGCCCAGCCGGGCCAGCGACGAGACCGACTTCTCCTACCTCGGGCTGGGAATCTTCTTGGGCGGGCTGTGGGCGTACCCACGATCGCGGTGGCCGGGGGGCGGACCTGGGCCTGACCACCAGCGGCGGTGCGCTGATCACGGGGTTGGTGTTCGGCTGCCTGCGGTCCCGCTACCCGACCTTCGGCCAGCTGCCGCCGGCCGCGAACTGGCTAAATGAGCACCGGCGGGCTGTGCTTGTTCGTGGGGATCGTCGGGATCCAGTCCGGACTTCATCTCCGGCCTGCGCAGCGAGGGGGCGGGCCTGGTCGGGGCCGGGCTGGTGGTCACGATGGTGCCGCTCCTGGTGACGCTGGCGATCGGGAAGTGGTTCTATCACTGGCCGACCTCGATCAACCTGGGCGCCACAGCCGAGACCTTCACCACCACCACCACCACCACCACCACCACCACCACCACCACCGCCGCCTCGATCGGCGCCATCAACCGCGCCGCCCGCAGCACCGTGCCGACCATCAGCGACACGGTGCCGTACGCGTTCGACAACACCTTGCTCACAAGCTGGGGGTACGCTCATTGTCGCCCTGCTCGTCTGATCGACCGGAACCGGGGGAATGCCGTGACCAGGCGTGATGAGGAACGGCGGCTGGAGCAGCTGAGCCCGTTCGAGCTGAAGAACTCGCTGATCTCGCTCGCCGGCGAGCACACCCGTACCGCCGCGGCCACCATGCTGAACGCCGGCCGGGGCAACCCGAACTGGGTCGCCACCACGCCGCGGGAGGCGTTCTGGCTGCTCGGCCGGTTTGGGATCGCCGAGTCCCGGCGGGACTGGGACGAGTTCGACGGGATCGGCGGGATGCCGGCGAAGCCCGACATCGCCACCCGGTTCGCCGGGTTCCTGGCGCAGCACCGGGCGGACCCGGGTGCCGAGCTGCTGCGCTCCGCTGTGGACTACGGCGTGACCGAGTGCGGCTTCGAGGCCGACGACTGGGTGTGGGAGCTGACCGACGGGGTGATCGGCGACCACTACCCGGAGCCGGACCGGATGCTGCGCCACGTCGAGCAGGTGGTGCGCCGCTACTTGGTCAAGACGATGTACGCGGGCACGCCGCCGGCGCACCAGGTCGACCTGTTCGCGGTCGAGGGCGGCACCGCCGCGATGTGCTACATCTTCGACTCGCTGGTCACCAACCGGTTGCTGCACCAGGGCGACCGGATCGCGCTGATGACCCCGATCTTCACGCCCTACCTGGAGATCCCGGAGCTGGAGCGGTACCGGTTCGAGGTGGTGGAGATCGCGGCCAGCAAGCTGAGCCAGGACGGGCTGCACACCTGGCAGTACGACGACGCCGAGATCGACAAGCTGGCCGACCCGTCGATCCGGGCGCTGTTCCTGGTCAACCCGTCGAACCCGCCGTCGGTGATGCTGGCCCCGGAGACCCTGGCCCGAATCAAGCGGATCACCGAGACCAGCAACCCCAGGCTGACCATCGTCACCGACGACGTCTACGGCACCTTTGTGGACGGGTTCGAGTCGCTGATGTCCACTGTGCCGCGCAACACGATCGGGGTGTACTCGTTCAGCAAGTACTTCGGCTGCACCGGCTGGCGGCTCGGGGTGATCGCGGTCAACCAGGACAACATCTTCGACGAGCAGCTCGGCACGCTGCCGGCCGGCGACCGGGCGGCGCTGCGCAACCGGTACGGCACGCTTACGCTGGAGCCGGAGAAGCTGACCTTCGTCGACCGGATGGTGGCCGACTCGCGGCAGGTGGCGCTGAACCACACCGCCGGGCTGTCGCTGCCGCAACAGGTGCAGATGGCGCTGTTCAGCCTGTCCGAGCTGCTGGACCGGGACAACCGGTACCGGCGTTCCTGCCAGGAGATCATCGCGCGGCGGCTGGCGGCGCTGGTCCGCGGGACCGGGGTGCCGCTGCCGGACAACCCGCTTGCCGCCCACTACTACGTCGAGCTGGACCTGATGCGGTGGATCGAGCTGAACCTGAGCCCGGAGTTCGCCCGCTGGATAAAGGACAACCACGAGCCGGTCGACCCGATCTTCCGGCTGGCCGAGAAGGGCTCGGTGGTGCTGCTCAACGGCGGCGGCTTCGACGGTCCCGAGTGGAGCGTGCGGGTCAGCCTGGCGAACCTGCGGATGGACGCGTACGAACAGATCGGCGGCTGGCTGCGGGAGGTCATGCAGGGCTACTACCAGGAGTTCCAGGCCGCCACCGGCACCGGAGCGGGGGTGTGACCGGATGCTCAACTGGGCCAAGGAACTGCTGCAGGAGACTCCGGAGATGGCCCTGTTCGTGTGCCTGGCGCTGGGGTTCCTGCTCGGCAAGGCGCGGGTCTGGAAGATCGCGCTGGGTGGGGTGGCCGGTACCCTGATCGTGGCGATCTTCATCGGGATGTGGTCCGACGTCACGCTCAACGACCAGGTGAAGAACATCGCGTTCGCGCTGTTCATCTTCACGCTCGGGTTCCTGGCCGGGCCGTCGTTCTTCGCCAGCCTGAACCGCTCCAGCCTGCGGTACGGGGTGTTCACTGCGATCGAGGTGGTGACGATCCTGGCGGTGGTGGCGGTGGCGGTGATCATGCTGGACCTGGACCAGGGCACCGCCGCCGGGCTGCTGGCCGGCGGCGCGACCGAGTCGTCGGTGGTGGGGACCGCCACCGACGCGATCGGCCGGCTCGACCTGCCCGACGACCAGATCGCCACGCTGCAGGCCAACGTCGGCACCGCGTACTCGATCTCGTACATCTGCGGGCTGATCGTCATCGTGCTGCTCACCAGCCAGATCTTCCCGAGCCTGATGCGGGTGAACCTGCAGGAGGAGGCTGAGAAGCTGTGGGCCAAGCTGGGCGGCGGCCGGGACACCGAGACCTCGGCGCCGGCGCTGCCGCCGCTGGTCGGCCGGGCCTACCAGGTGGTGACCGCGGCCGGCCGGACGGTGGCCCAGCTGGAGGCCGGGCTGGCCGACGGTGCCGCGGTGGAACGGGTGCGGCGGGGTGGCGGGACCATCGCCCACACCGGCCGGACCACCCTGGCACCGACCGACGTGGTGGTGCTGGTCGGTCACCGGGACGCGCTGGTCGGCGCGGCCGACCTGATCGGGCCGGAGGTGAGCCCGCCCGAGGACGACCCGCTGAGCCTGGACCTGGCCGAGGTGGTGCTGCAGAACAAGCAGGCCAGCGGCCACACGCTGGGGGAGCTGCGGGCGCAGATCCCGGCCGGGGACCGGCACGGGGTGTTCCTGTCCGGCCTGAGCCGGCTGGACCACCCGCTGCCGATCCGCGACGACACCCTGCTGCACAACGGGGACGTGCTGCAGCTGACCGGGATGAAGCGGGACCTGGCCTCGTTCGTGCCGCGGGTCGGGTTCCGGATAGACCCGAAGGTGCGGGCGGACTTCGTGTTCATCGCGCTCGGGGTGGTGGCCGGGATCCTGATCGGCAAGCTGACCCTGAACCTGGGCGACGTGCCGCTGTCGCTCGGCACCGGCGGCGGCTGCCTGCTGACCGGGCTGCTGGCCGGCTGGCTGCGGGCCCGGCACCCGACGTTCGGGCAGTACCATCCGGCCGCCGCTCAGGTGATCAAGGACCTCGGGCTGGCCACGTTCATCTGCGCGGTCGGCCTCGGCTCTGGCCCGCAGGCGGTCGACCTCGTCAAGCAGTACGGGGCGGCGCTGCCGGTGGCCGGGGCGTTGGTGACCCTGATCCCGGCCAGCATCTCGCTGCTGGTGGCCTGGAAGCTGATGCACCTGCCGGCACCGCTGGCGCTCGGTTCGATCGCCGGCCAGCAGTGCAGCACGCCCGCGATCACCGCCATCCAGCAGGTGGCCGGCAACACCACCCCGCTGATTGCCTACACCGTCGTCTACGCACTGTCGAACGTGGTGCTGCCGCTGCTGGGCCCGGTGGTGGTCGCCATGTCCGGTACGCTGGCCTGAGGAGGGGTCCCGGCCGGGGGTTGCGCCGGCGGACTGGCTCCGCCGAGACCGGCAGCTCGAGCTCCCGGGGCCGGCCGACCAGGGCGGGTGAGACCACCCGGGTGCCGGAAGCGGCAACGCCGCCGGCCCCACCGGGGAGAACCGCCTACCCCTGCGTGACCATCCAGGAGGGCTCGACCAGCGGCGAGAGCGGGCAGTGCAGCATGGCGCAGATCGTGCGCAGCAGCTCCAGCTCGGCGACGGTCATCTTTCCGTCGTGACCGATCACCGTCACCATCGCCCGCACCAGCAGCTCCTTGTCGGCGGGTTGAGTCCGTCCAGCGCCGCCCATACTGCTCCAGCGCCAGCACACCTTCGGCCAGCGGGGCGTGCCGGAGCCGCTGCCCGGAGAGCAGCACCGCCACTCCGGCGTGGAACGCCGCCTCCGCCGCGGCCGGCTCGCCGTGCCCGGCGTGTGCGAGCGTGGCCAACAGCAACCCCGCCGCCCCACGGCTGGCCGACAGCGAGTAGCGCCGCCGGCCCCACGCCGGGGTGTGGTGGATCGCCTCGTACAGCTCGGCGTGCATCAGCCGGGACAGGCAGTACTCCGAGACGCTGAGCCGGCCGTCGGCCTCGATCAGGGTCTGCACGCTGGCCAGGACCGTGTCCTGCTCAGGGCGCGGCCGGTCCCGCAGCGCCGGGAACGCCAGCTCGGCCAGCGGCAGCCGCAGCATCGGGTGCAGGCCGGTCAGCGCACCCGCCTCGTGCCAGGTGGCGTCGGCGACCGCCGCGCCGTGCCGGGCGGCCAGCGCGGCGTGCTGCGGCACCCGCACCTCCTGCTCGCCGGTCAGCTCCAGCCCGAACACCAGCGGCACCACGGTGCTGTTGGCGCGCCCGGGCCAGCAGGTCCTCCGGGATCCGCCCGAGGATGGCACCGGCGCGCTGCGGCGCGTCCTCGGCCATCGCGCCGACGCTGGCGGTCACCGCGGCCGGGGTAGCCGCGAACCGGGTGTCGGCACCCGGCAGCGCACCGCCGGGCCGCTGGGCGGCGTCCGGGCCGGCCAGCCTCATCGCCTGGTCCTCTTGCAGCCCGGAGGGTGGGTGTGCCGCCCACCGCTGCTGCAGCTCGGCCGCGGTTGCCTGCGGCTCCAGTGCCTGGATCCGCTTGAGCAGATCCGCCGAAGTTCGTGTACTGCGCGTACTTGGCGGCGATGCGGAGCGTCTTCTTCTCGCCGCCGCCGGCGATCCACAACGGTGGTCCGCCAGGTTGGAGCGGGAGGGGTCGACAGATAGCCCCGTCGACCTGGAAGTGCTCACCCGCGAGCGTGGCCCGTCCCTTCGTCCACGCCTGGAGCATGATCTGCACGCCCTCGTCGAGCCTGGCGATCCGCTCGCCAGCGGTCGGGAAGCCGTAGCCGTAGGCGCGCCACTCGTGCTCGTACCACCCGGCACCGATGCCCATCTCGACCCGTCCGCCGGACACGAGGTCGACGGTGGCGGCGACCTTGGCGAGGTACGCGGGGTTGCGGTAGCTCATGCAGGTGCACGTCTGGCCGAGCCGGATCCGCCCGGTGGCAGCCGCGAGGGCGGCCATGAGCGTCCACGCCTCGTGCGTCGCCTCGTCGGTGGGTGTCGGAACGGTGTGGAAGTGGTCGTAGACCCAGACCGACTCCCATGGTCCGGCCTCGGCGAACCGGGCGACGTCCAGCACCGTTCTCCACTGGTCCTCGGGTGCGACGCCCACGAGATCCAGCCGCCAGCCCTGAGGAACGAACATCCCGAACTTCATGCGGTCAACCTAACCGCGGGCCGTCGCCGGATTGGCGGCAGACCCGTCGGCGTAGGCTGGCCGGGCCATGGCCTTTCTGCGCTATACGCTGCTGAGACTGCTCATCTTCGGCGTCGTCACGGCGCTGCTGTGGATCGTGGGCGTCCAGGAGCTCTGGCTGCTCGTGCTCGCGTCGATCTTCCTTTCGGGAGTGGTCAGCGTCTTCGTGCTGAGCAGGAGCCGCGACGCCGCCTCGGCAGCGTTGGACCGTCGGATGTCGCAGATCAAGCGCCGGATGAACGAGCGCACAGCAGCCGAGGACGCCTGGAACGACGCCGAGCGGCGTCCCAACGACTGACGGTCATGAGCGGCGATCGGAACAGCGGTCAGAAGGGGGTGACCATCGGCACGCGTGGCAGCAGACCGTCGTATCGGACGGCTCGCGCCATCGACCTCGGCCGGCCCGGTGCCTTGGCGAACACCGACGACTGAGGTCGACGAGGCGGCGCTCGCACCGACCACGGCGCGGGAGGCTTGCCGAAGGGCGGGAGCGACGTCAGGGCTTGCGGCCGACACCGCCGTAGTACCAGACGCTGCGCGGGTCGGCCCCGGTGTCGTCGGGATGCCACGACAGCAGCGGTACGACGCCGGGCTCGATCAGCTCGAGGCCGGCGAAGAACGACTCGACACCTGCCTTGCTGCGCGGCACCAGAGTGATGCCGGCCCGGGTCGCGGCGTCGACCGCGGCCTGGGTCGCCTCCGGATCGAAGTCGCCGGTGGGGTGGGCGACCGCGAGGTAGCTCCCCGGAGGCAGGGCGTCGAGCAGGGTGGATACCCAGGCGTGCGGATTCTCGTCATCGTGGAAGTACATGAGGATCGCCACCAGCATGAGAGCCACGGGCTGGTCCAGGTCGAGCGTCTTCGCCAGCGTGGGATCGGTCAGGATCCCTTCGGGCTCGCGCAGGTCGGCCATGATGAACTCGGTCCGCCCCTGGGAGGTGCCTGTCATGAGTGCTCGGGCATGGGCGAGCACCAGCGGGTCGTGGTCCACGTAGAGCACGCGGCTCTCAGGGGCGACGGCCTGGGCGACCTCGTGCACACTGCCCGACGTCGGTATCCCGGTGCCGATGTCGAGGAACTGACGGATGCCCTCCTCCGTGGCGAGATAGCGCACCGCGCGGCCGAGGAAGTCGCGGTTGGCCCGTGCCATCGTCTTCAGCGTGGGGATCGCCTGCACCATGGCGTCGCCGAGTGCACGGTCGGCTGCGAAGTTGTCCTTGCCGCCGAGCCAATAGTCGTAGACCCGCGCCGCGTGTGCGACGGAGGTGTCGATGTGAGAGAGAGGGGTGTCCGAGGCCATGGCGCTGTTCCTCCGGAGCCGGGTTCGGGGCTCTCCACCGTAGTCGTGATCGTCGACGTGCGGGAGGGCCCGGCACCGGTTGTGGACGACTGCAGCGCCCCCGCGTCAGTCCTCGATCTCACGCAGCATGGCGCCGAGGATCTCGGCCGTGCGATTGGGACGCTCGGCCTCGATACACAGCCGCTCCATGGCCGCGGCGTAGTGGTCGACGTCCTCCCGCTTGTCCAGGTAGAGAGCACTGGTCAGCTGCTCGACGTAGACCACGTCGGGCAGGTCCTGGTCGGGGAAACGCAGGATGCTGAAGGACCCACCGGCCGCGGCATGGCCGCCGGCGTGGAACGGAATCACCTGAAGCCGGATGTGCGGCTGCTTGGTGGCGTCGACCAGCGCCTGAAGCTGGGCACGCATCACATCGGCACCGCCGATCGGCCGCCGAAGGGCACCCTCGTCGACGACCACCCACAGCTGGGGAGGGTCCGTGCGCGTGAGGAGCTGCTGGCGCCTCATCCGCAGGGTGACTCTGCGTTCGACCTCCTCCGTGGCGGCGCTGCCGTGGCCGAGGAGGATGACGGCACGCGCATAGTCCGCCGTCTGCAGCAGCCCGGGTACGAACTGGACCTCGTAGGTACGAACGAGCGACGCGGAGGTCTCGAGCCCAAGGTAGGACTGGAACCAGCCGGGCAGGATGTCGCCGTCGCGGTGCCACCAACCCGGCGCGTTGGCCTCGCGGGCCCGAGTCAGCAGCCCATCGCGCTCTTCCTGATCGGCGACGCCGTAGAGCGTGAGCAGGTCGGCGATGTCACGTTCCTTGAAGCCGACCCGGCCGAGCTCCATCCGGCTGATCTTCGACTCGGACGCCCGGATCTCCCAGCCCGCGGTCTCCCGGCTGACACCCTGCGCCTCGCGGAGCCGGCGCAGATGTGACCCGAGCAGCATGCGCAGGACGGTCGGCCCGCCGGCCGCCCCACCCTCCGGCTGTGCCGTCACGCTTGCTCCTGCCGCTCCACTTCACGCGCATGCGCCCTATGCGTACGCATGCTATGACCCGCTGTGGACGAAAGGAACGGAATCGCCGCATGAACCGGGCGGCAGTGAACGGGCGGGTCAGGCGACGAGGTTGTCGAAATCGCCGTTCTTGGCCCCCTGCACGAATGCGACGATCTCGTCTGAGGTGTAGACCAGTGCGGGGCCGTGCGGGTCGCGTGAGTTCCGGACGGCCACCCCCGCGCCGCCCGGCAGGCTTGCCATCTCGACGCAGTTTCCGCTCGGGTTGCTCAGGCGGCTCTTCTGCCAGATGGCGCCCGCCAGCAGGTCTGCGGGTATGCCGTTGTACGGCTGGCTCATCGAGTCCTCTTCAGGTGAGGGGTCGTCAGGAATAACATGCACGTGCAGTAGGACTTGCGCATGCACGCCATGAGGAGCACCATAGCGCACGTGCACTTGCATCGGGAGAAGGCAAGGTCACGCCGGCTCCTCGATGGCCTGTCGAGAACGCTCCACGCCATCGAGTGAACGGGTGGACGTACCGCGGCGCGACGCGGATCCCCTGCTCGCGTCGCGGTACGGACGCCTGAAGCGTGCGCCCGGCCGTCAGATCCCGGTGATGAACAGGCCCAGGGCGAGCAAGACGGCGTAGGCCAGTTCGGTCCGGGCCGTGTCGCGCAGAACCGGCACCAGCGCAGGTCCGCGTGCACCCCGAGCGACCGGGCGCGCGGCTCGAAAAGCGAGCGGCACCGAGAACAGGGCGAGCGCCGCCCAGGCCCGGCCCGCGACCGCCAGGGCGATCGCCAGCGCATAGGCAGTCACAAGCAGGGCGACATAGAGCATCCGGGTTCGACGAGAGCCGAGGAACACCGCGAGCGTGCGCTTGCCGCTGCGTACGTCGGTCTGCATGTCGCGCACGTTGTTCGCGACCAGGATGGCGCAGGCCAGGCACCCCACCGCCACACCCGAGACGACCGACGACGCCGTGATGCGTCCCACCTGGACGTATGTCGTGCCGACGACCGCGACCAGGCCGAAGAACACGAACACCGACACCTCTCCCAGGCCGCGGTAGCCGTAGGGACGCGAGCCGCCGGTGTAGTACCAGGCCGCGGCGACTGCCAGCGCCCCGACGGCGAGCAGCCACCACTCGCCGGTGAGCAGCACCAGGGCCGAGCCGGCGACCGCGGCCACGGCGAAGCACCACCAGGCTGCGACCCGGACCGACATCGGTGGCGCCGAGCCGGAGCCCACCAGCCGCAGCGGACCCACGCGCTGGTCGTCGGTGCCACGTACCCCGTCGGCGTAGTCGTTGGCGTAGTTGGCACCGACCTGGAGCGCAAGAGCGACGACGAGGGCCAGCAGGGCCCGCGGCAGTACGGCGGACCCGGCGGCCGCGGCCGCCCCGGTCCCGACCAGCACCGGCGCCACCGCTGCAGGCAGCGTGCGCGGGCGCGCACCGGTGACCCAGTCGGTCAGGCCGGCCATCAGGCCGTGGTCGTCTCGAGCAGCCGGGCGGTGAGTTCTCGACGGTCGACCTTGCCGCCGGGCAGCCTGGGCAGGGTCCGGACGACCACGAGCTCTTTCGGGGCGTGGGCGGCGGGCGAGCTGCGCTGTACGTGCGCGCGCACTGAAGCCAGCGTCGGCGGATCGGCCGGGATACGGGGGACGACGACCGCGACCACGCGCTGACCCCATTTCGGGTCGGGTACGGCAACGGTCGCGACGTCGGCGACCCCGGGGTGGCCGGCGACCACGGCATCGACAGCCGGCAGCGGGACGTTGACCCCGCCGGAGACCGCGACGTCGTCGACCCGGCCGTCCACCTCCAGGCGCCCGTCGGCGTCGACGCTACCGAGATCCGCGGCCGTGAACCAGCCGTCGGCGAGAGCCTCCCGAGTGAGATCGGGACGTAGCCGGTAGCCATGCATCAGCATCGGGCCGGCCAGGCGGACCCGGCCGTCCTCGGTCGTGGACACCCGCACGCCGTCGAGCGGCAAGCCGTCGTAGACGCAGCCACCGCAGGTCTCGGTCATCCCGTACGTCGTGACGACCGGCACGCCGGCCGAGCGCGCCCGGTCCAGCAGACCCGGTGCGCAGGCCGAGCCGCCCACCAGCACGGCGTCGAACGCGGTGAGCGCCGCGAGCGCCGCGCCGTCCGCGTCCAGGATCACGCAGAGTTGATGTGGTACCAGGGCGGTGTAGCGGCGCGTCGTGGTGCTGTGCAGGACGCGGACGCTGGCCGCCGCGAACGACTCGGGGTCGAAGCCCCGGCTGAGATCCATCGCGATCGGCTCCGCACCGGCCACGACGGAGCGGACCAGGACCATCAGGCCGCCGACGTGGGTGGCAGGCAGCGCCAGCAGCCATCGGCCGGGCCCGCCGAGCCGGTCGTGCGTCGCGGTCGCCGAAGCGCGAAGCGCTGCCGAGCCGAGCAGGACGCCCTTCGGCTCGCCGGTCGACCCCGACGTCGGTACGACCAGCGCCACCGGGTCGTCGTGGCTCTCGACCGGGACGCTGGGCCGCAGCGCGGTGAGCAGGCTGTCCCGGACTGCGGCCGGGTGCTCCGGCAGTGGCAGCAACGCCGGGCCGCCGTCGAGCGCGGACGCCACAGCGGGGAGGATCCGGCGGAGCACGGTGGGCCCCAGTGGTACGCCGAGGGCGTCGAGCGACCGCGTGCCCATGGAGGTCGAAGTCTGCATGCCGCGCCTCAGCGTACGCACGAGCGCCGCCGGGGTCACGCTCACCCTGAACAGAAGTGGAGAGGGCGGCGCTCAGTAGTTCCGGGGGAAGGGTGACCAGTCGGGGTCGCGCTTCTCCAGGAACGCGTCCCGGCCCTCCACGGCCTCGTCGGTCAGGTAGGCGAGCCGGGTCGCCTCGCCGGCGAAGATCTGCTGGCCGACCATGCCGTCGTCGACGGCGTTGAACGCGAACTTGAGCATCCGCTGTGCCGTCGGGCTCTTGCCGTTGATCGTGGCAGCCCACTCCAGCGCCACCGACTCCAGCGACGCGTGCGGTACGACGGCGTTGACCATGCCCATCCGGTGCGCGTCCTGGGCCGAGTGCTCCGAGCCGAGGAAGAAGATCTCGCGGGCGAACTTCTGCCCGACCTGGCGGGCCAGGTACGCCGAGCCGTACCCACCATCGAACGAGCCGACGTCGGCGTCGGTCTGCTTGAACCGCGCGTGCTCGGCGCTGGCGAGCGTCAGGTCGCAGACGACGTGCAGGCTGTGGCCACCGCCGGCCGCCCAGCCGGGCACCACGGCGATGACGACCTTCGGCATGAACCGGATCAGGCGCTGCACCTCCAGGATGTGCAGCCGGCCGGCACGCGCCGGATCGACCGTGTCCGCGGTCTCGCCGCTGGCGTAGCGGTATCCGGAACGGCCACGGATGCGCTGGTCGCCGCCGGAGCAGAACGCCCACCCGCCGTCCCGGGGGGACGGTCCGTTGCCGGTGAGCAGGACACATCCCACGTCGGGCGTCGTCCGGGCGTGGTCGAGCGCCCGGTAGAGCTCGTCGACCGTGTGCGGACGGAACGCGTTGCGCACCTCGGGGCGGTCGAACGCGATCCGGACGGTGCCCTGGTCGCGGCCGTCGACGACGTGCCGCTCGTAGGTGATGTCGGTGAGGTCGAAACCCTCGACACTGCGCCACGCCGAGGGGTCGTACGGTCCGGGCGTCATCGTGCTCCTTCGCAGGTCACCCCGCGAGGATAAGTCTCGTCCACATGGCGGTCGTGAACACCGGAATCGCGGCACCGCCTCGTCTAGGCTCGGCAGTGATCGCCGACGGCCGCCATGCGCTCCGGGGGAGCCTTCCCTATGACCCGTCGTTCCGTTCCAGGACTCGCCGTGTGCGGTGCCGTGCTGGTCATGCTGGGAGGCTGCGGCGGCGACGATCCAGCGCCGTCGGCGTCGGGCTGGACGACCGTCACCGACGAGCCGAGCGGAGCGAGCATCGACCTGCCGGCGCCGGCAGAACCGGAGGCCGACACGGCGCACAGTGCCGACGGTTCGTCGGTGACACTGCGCAACTACACGACGACGGTGGCAGGCGGCCAGGTCGAGGTCGGGTTCAACGTGCTCGACACCCACGGCCAGCGGTACGACTTCGCCGCCGGAGTTCGGGAGGTTGCCTCGAGTCTGGACGGGCGGGTGGTCTCGACCCGGGAGCTCGACGTCGACGGGCACGATGCCGTCGACGTCGAGCTCGCCTACGGTGGCGACAATGTCGTGATGTTCCAGCTCGTCGACCTGGACGACCACGTCGTCCAGCCCCTCGTTGCCGGCCCGGCCGCACGCCGCGACCTGGTGAAGGAGACGTACGAGCAGCTGACGAGTTCTCTCGACGTCGCCGGGTCATGACGGGGAGGTCGTGGCACGTCTACGCCGTCCCCTTGCGCACCGCGTTCCGCGGTATCGAGGTGCGCGAGGGCGTGCTGATGCGGGGGCCGGCGGGTTGGGGTGAGTTCTCCCCGTTTCGCGAGTACGACGACGTCGAAGCCGCCGCATGGTGGCACGCGGCCGTCGAGGCCGCCGACCGCGGCTGGCCGGCACCCGTTCGCGACGAGGTACCGGTGAATGCGACAGTACCTCCGGTCACGCCGGGCCAGGTGGCGGCGGTCCTGAACCGCTTCCCAGGGTGCACGACGGCCAAGGTGAAGGTGGCGGCCGCGGGGCAGCGGCCCACCGACGACGAGGCCAGGCTGGAGGCCGTTCGGGAGAGGCTCGGCCCTGCGGGGCGGGTCCGGATCGATGCCAACGGGGCGTGGGACGTCGAGACGGCGGCTCGGCTGCTGCCGCGGTACGACCGGGCCGCAGGTGGCCTTGAGTACGCCGAGCAACCCTGCCCGGCCGTCGAGGACCTGGCGGCCGTGCGCCGCCGGGTGCAGGTGCCGATCGCCGCCGACGAGTCGATCCGGCGGGCTGACGACCCGCTGCGGGTGGCCCGCCTGCACGCGGCCGACGTCGCCGTCCTCAAGGTGCAGCCGCTCGGCGGCGTGCGGGCATGCCTGCGGATCGCCGAGACCATCGGGCTTCCTGTCGTGGTGTCCAGCGCGCTCGAGACGTCGGTGGGTATCGCGGCGGGCGTCGCGTTGGCCGCTGCCCTTCCGGAGCTGCCCTACGCCTGTGGGCTGGCCACGGTGGGGTTGTTGTCGCGCGATGTCGTCGACCCGCCGCTGCTGGCGGCCGGCGGAATGCTGCCGGTCCACCGGCCGGAACCCGACCCGACCCTGCTGGCCGCCCTGCGCGCCGACGACGAGACGGCAGCCTGGTGGCGAGCCCGCGTGGCTCGGGTGTCTCGTCGCTGAGCCGGGCGGGAGACAATCGCCGGCATGAACCCGTCGACGGCGCTGGCCCGCGTTCTGGTCGACGAGATGGTCCGTAACGGCGTCCGCGACGTCGTTCTCTCCCCGGGCTCACGCAACGCGCCACTGGCGTTCGCCCTGCACGCGGCCGACTCGGCCGGCCGGCTGCGGCTTCAGGTGCGGATCGACGAGCGCGGCGCCGGCTACCTGGCGCTCGGCCTGGCGAAGGTACGTGGCATCGCCGCCGTCGTGACCACGTCGGGGACGGCCGTGGCGAACCTCCACCCCGCGGTCCTCGAGGCACACCACGCCGGCGTGGCGCTGCTGCTGCTCACGGCCGACCGGCCGGAGGAGCTTCGTGGAGTCGGCGCGAACCAGACCGTCGACCAGGTGGGGATCTTCGGCCGCTCTGTACGTCTGTTCCACGAGTTCACCGCGCCGTCGGATCGGACCGGCCAGGTGGCGTACTGGCGGTCAACGCTGAGCCGGGCATGTGTCGTCGCCCGAGGGTCCGTCAGTGGCGATCCCGGTCCCGTGCATCTCAACGTCTCGCTGCGCGAGCCCCTGGCGCCTGACGGCGCCGTCGGCGCCTGGCCTGAGTCGGTGGACGGCCGCGCCGACGGCGGCCCGTGGACGCTCGCCGAGACCATCGCGCCGCCCGAGGGGCCGAGCACGATCGGCGCCGTGCCGCGCACTCTCGTGGTCGTGGGTGACGCGCCTCTCTCCGCAGTCGCCGCGGCGGGCTTTGCAGCACGACGCAACGGCTGGCCGGTCGTGGCCGAGCCGGCCGCACGCGGAGGAGCAGGCCGCAACGCCGTGCCCTGCGGGCCGCTGCTGCTCGTAGCCGCGGCCTGGGTTGCGGCGAACCGGCCCGACCGCGTACTGGCGGTCGGGCGGCCGACGCTCTCGCGGGAGGTCGCGGAGTTGCTCGGGGGCGACGCGGTGCCGGTCGAGGTCGTGGCGGTGCGACCCGAATGGCCCGACGCCGCACGCTCGGTCCGCCAGGTCCATCAGCTGCCGGCGTTGCGGTCTGTTGCCCCCACGCAGGTCGACGGCCAGTTCTTGGCCGCTTGGGAGTCCGCGGGTGGGGCGGCGGCCGTCGCCGTCACGAAGGTCCTGGCGGCGGAGGCGGTCCCGACCGGGGTCGCGGCGGTACGGGCAGTCCTGGACGCCCTGCCGGCTCCGAGCCTGCTGTACCTGGGCTCGTCGTCGGTGACACGCGACGTCGATCTGGTAGCCGACGCGCTGCCCGCGATCGTGCTCGCCAACCGCGGGGCTGCCGGCATCGACGGCACTGTGTCGGCGGCGGTCGGTGCCGCGCTGGGCCGCAGCGGTCGCGGTCCGGCGTACGCCCTGATCGGCGACCTCACGTTCCTGCACGACGCGAACGGGCTGGTCATCGGGCCCGGCGAGCCCCGGCCGGACCTGTGCGTCGTGGTCCTCAACGACGACGGCGGCGGAATATTCGGCCTGCTCGAGCCGGGCGCGCCGGAACACGCGGCCGCATTCGAGCGGGTCTTCGGCACCCCGCACGGCGTCGATCTCGCCGCGCTGTGTGCCGCGACCGGCACGCCCCATGAGGTCGTCACGCTCGACGGTGTCGCAGCTGCGCTCCGCCCGCGGCCCGGCCTGCGGGTCGTGGAGATCCGCGTCGACCGCACCGTCCACCGCGACCTGCACGCTCGCCTGCGCGCCGCCGTGGCGGATGCGCTGCACTGAGTTGAGCGGAGCAGAGGCGAGCCGGTCCGGTGGGGCCGCGCTGTGATGCCGCGCGGTGATGTGGCCCGGGGCACGCTGAGGCCGCCCGGTCCGGCCGCCCGGCGGGATGGTCCCTGCAGGGGCTGAGGGGTGCCCACCTCGCTTGCCTGGGCGGACCTCGCTTGCCTGGGCGGACCTCGCTGGCTGTACGGGCGCCGGGCCGCGATTCCGGGCCGCATATCGCCGTTCCAGACGGCGAGGTCCGGCAAGGACTGCGAGGTCCGGCGAGGACGGCCAGCCTCAGCCGGACAGGGCGTCGCGCATGGGGACGAGCTTGGCCGCGCTCTCGGCGAGTTCGGCCTCGGGATCGGAACCGGCGACGATCCCGCAACCGGCCAGCAGGCGCAGCCGGGCCGGGTCCGCCGGGTCGACCTCGGCACAGCGCAGCGCGATGCCCCACTCACCGTCGCCGGACGCGTCGATCCAGCCCACCGGACCGGCGTAGCGACCGCGGTCCATGCCCTCGATCTCGGCGATCAGCGCAGCTGCCTCGGCCGTGGGCGTGCCACACACCGCGGCCGTCGGGTGCAGGGCCGCCGCGAGGGCCAGCGAGCTGGATGAGTCGGCGGCCACGCCGGTCACGTCCGTCGCCAGGTGCATGACATTGGCCAGGTGCAGGACGAAGGGCGTCTCGGGCACGTTCATGCTGGAGCAGTGCGACGTCAGGGCGCGGGCGACTGATCGCACGGCGTACTCGTGCTCCTCGAGGTCCTTGCTCGACCGGGCGAGGGAGGCGGCCAGCGCCAGGTCGTGGGCGTCGTCGCCGCTACGGCGGATCGTGCCGGCGAGCACCCGTGACGTCACCAGCCCGCGGTCGAGCCGGACCAGCATCTCCGGCGTGGCCCCGATGAGTCCGTCGACACAGAATGTCCAGCATCGCGGATAGCGCTCGGCCAGCCGGGCAAGCGGCCAGCGTGGGTCGACGGGCTCGCGCGACTCGGCGAGGAGGTCGCGCGCCAGGACGACCTTCTCGAGCACGCCGGCGGCTATCCGGCGCACGGCGCCGGCGACCACGAGCTCCCACTCCGGGCCGCTCCGGGCGCCGTCGGCGTACGCGACCGTCTCAGGGCGGCGCGCCGGTGACGTCTGCGGGAGCGACGGCGCCGGGCGCAACGCGCCCTGCACACCGACGGTCGTGATCCACCAGCGGCCGGCCCGGTGCCCTACGACGACCTCGGGTAGCACCAGAACCGAGGAGCCTGCCTGGTCGAAGGCGAACGCCCCGAAGGCCACCGGGCCGCAACCGGGCAGTCCCACCTCGTCACGGATGACGGCGGCTGCGACGAGCTCCCGCCACCAGCGGTCTGCGTCGGCGAACCGCGCCGGACCCCGCGGGCCGAAGGCTGCTGCACGACCCCAGCCGACCACCCCCTCGCCACGGCGGATCCACGCCAGCGGCGCGTGTTCCGGGAGCAGGTCGAGAAGCGGCCCGGGATCCGCAACGGCAACGGTCCTGACCACGAATGGCGCAGGACCGCCGATCGGGGCAAGGACCGTCGTCACGGCATCCGAGCCTATGTGGGGCCTCACGTCCGTTCGCTCGGCACCCTGTGCCGCCCGCGGCGCAGCGGTACGGCCGACCCATACGCTGGCGCTCGTGACCCGGGCATCGCTGGCGAAGGACCCGCACGAGGTCGCGGCGATGTTCGACGACGTCGCGGCGCGCTACGACCTGACCAACGACGTGCTGTCCCTCGGCATGGACCGGCGGTGGCGCCGGGCGGTGGCGGACGCTGCGAGCGCGCGGCCTGGGGAGCGGGTGCTCGATCTCGCAGCAGGTACCGGCACCTCCAGCGAGCCCTTCCACGTGGCCGGTGTCGACGTCGTGCCGTGCGACTTCTCAGTCGGGATGCTGCGGGAAGGGAAGCGGCAACGCGGACACCTTCCGTTCGTGGCCGGCGACGCGATGCGCCTGCCGTTCGCCGACTCCTCCTTCGACGTGGTGACGGTCTCGTTCGGCCTGCGCAACGTCCATGACCCCGACCCCGGCCTGCAGGAGATGCTGCGGGTCACCAGGCCGGGCGGCCGCCTGGTGGTGTGCGAGTTCAGCCACCCGACATGGGCGCCTCTTCGCACCGCGTACGTCGAGTACCTCATGCGGGCGCTGCCGCCGGTCGCGCGCCGGGTGTCGAGCAGCCCGGACGCCTACGTGTACCTCGCGGAGTCGATCCGGGCCTGGCCGGACCAGCACGCGCTCGCGGCCCGGATCAGCGCGGTCGGCTGGCAGGGCGTCCGGTGGCGGAACCTGACCGGCGGCATCGTCGCTCTCCACCATGGCGTGCGCCCCGGGAGGTGATCCACGCGAGGTTGGTGGTGCTGGTCGGGTGATCGACGTGACCTTCGTGCGCCTGGCTGGGTGATCGGTGCGCGCTCGGTGTTGCGGGGCGCCACGGGGCTCACGCAGCGCAATTACGCAACGGGCGCGCGCCGTAAATGGCCAGGTCAGAGCCATGGTCACCCGGCTCGAAGCCAGCCGCCAACGGGTCCTAGACTGAGCGCCGATGCACGCTCGTGAATGCGTTCACGAGCGCCGACGGACCGACCAGGCGAGGGACAGAGGGCGCATGAGCCGCACGGCCAGCGATGCCGACGTGATCGTCGTCGGCGCCGGGCCCGCTGGATCGACGACGGCGTCCTACCTGGCCAGGGCCGGCATCGACGTCCTGCTGCTCGAGAAGGCAGCCTTCCCGCGCGACAAGGTGTGCGGTGACGGGCTCACGCCCCGGGCGGTCCGCCAGCTCGTCCGGATGGGCGTCGACACGACCGGGCCCGGCTGGATCCGCAACAACGGCCTGCGAATCGTCGGCGGCGGGATGCGCCTGCACATGCCCTGGCCGGACCTGGCGAGCTACCCCGACTACGGACTGGTCCGCACCCGGACCGACTTCGACGAGATCCTGGCCCGGCACGCCCAGAAGTCCGGCGCCCGGCTCCAGGAACGCACGGCCGTGACCGGCCCGGTCCGGGACGAACGCACCGGCCGGATCACCGGGGTCACGGCGCGGCCCCTGGACGACGACGGCCGCCCGGCCGGCCCCGCGGCCACCTACCGGGCGCCGCTCGTCGTCGCTGCCGACGGTGTCGCGTCGCGCCTGTCGACCGCGATGGGAGTCAACAAGCGCCACGATCGGCCGATGGGCGTCGCCGTCCGTACGTACTTCACGACGCCGCGGCACGACGACGACTGGATGGAGTCCTGGCTCGAGCTCGTTGAGAAGGATCACCATGGTCGCGACAGTCTTCTCCCCGGGTACGGCTGGATCTTCGGGATCGGCAACGGCACCAGCAACGTCGGGCTCGGCGTGCTCAACACCTCCAAGGCGTTCGGCCGGGTCGACTACAAGCAGTTGCTCCGCCGCTGGGTCGCACAGACGCCACCGGAGTGGGGGTTCACCGAGGAGAACCAGGTCGGCGACATCCGCAGCGCCGCCCTGCCGATGGCGTTCAACCGGCAGCCGCACTACGGCGGGGGCCTGCTGCTCGTCGGCGACTCCGGCGGCATGGTCAACCCGTTCAACGGCGAAGGCATCGACTACGCCATGGAGGCGGCATGCCTGGCCGCGACCGTCATGGCCGGCGCCCAGGCCGCCCGCACCGACGCGGCCCGCGAGCGGGTCCTGCAGACCTACCCGGCCGCCCTCAAGCACGAGCACGGCGGCTACTTCACGCTGGGCAGGATCTTCGTCAAGCTGATCGGAGACCCGCGGATCATGAAGCTGTGTACCCGCCACGGGCTGCCCCATCCGACGTTGATGCGGTTCACCCTCAAACTGCTGGCGAACCTCACCGATCGGCGCGACGGCGACGTCATGGATCGGATCGTCAACGCGCTGACCCGACTGGCACCCGCCGCATGATGGGGATCACTAGCATGGTCAGCCGTGCCTGCGCGCCGCGACCGCCCGCACCGGGTGGCCGTGGCACCCGAGCCGGGGAGGGGAACGCATGAGCCCGTATGTTCCGATCATCGTGCTCGGCGTGGTAGCCGGTGGTTTCGTGGTGACGTCGGTGCTGCTCGGCGCGCTGACCGGCCCGCGGAGGTGGAACCGGGTCAAGGGCGACTCCTACGAATGTGGCATCCAGCCCACACCGCAACCGGTCGGAGGCGGCCGCTTCCCGATCAAGTACTACCTGACCGCGATGCTCTTCATCATCTTCGACATCGAGATCATCTTCCTGTACCCGTGGGCGGTCAGGTTCGACGCGCTCGGCCTGTTCGGTCTGGTCGAGATGGCGCTGTTCATCCTCACCGTGTTCGTCGCGTACGCCTACGTGTGGCGGCGCGGCGGGCTGGACTGGGACTAGGCATGGGAATTGAAGAGAAGCTGCCCAGCGGCATTCTGCTCACGACCGTCGAGAAGGTCGCCGGGTTCATGCGCAAGAGCTCCGTGTGGCCGGCGACGTTCGGCCTGGCCTGCTGCGCCATCGAGATGATGTCTTTCGGCAGTCCGCGCCACGACTCCGCGCGCTTCGGCATGGAGGTGTTCCGCGCCTCGCCGCGGCAGGCCGACCTGATGATCGTCGCCGGTCGGGTGAGCCAGAAGATGGCACCAGTGTTGCGCCAGATCTACGACCAGATGCCGGGGCCCAAGTGGGTCATCGCGATGGGCGTCTGTGCGAGCACCGGCGGCATGTTCAACAACTACGCGATCGTGCAGGGCGTCGACCACATCGTGCCCGTCGACATCTACCTACCCGGCTGTCCACCGCGCCCGGAGATGCTGATGGACTCGATCCTGAAGCTGCACGACAAGATCGCGCACATGCCGCTGGGCGTGAACCGCGAGCGAGCCGATGTCGAGGCCGAGCGCGCCGCCCTCGATGCCGTCCCGACGCACGAGATGAAGGGCCTGCTCTCGCGATGAGCGACGACACGGCTCGGCCCGGCGAAGGTCGCGACGACGAGGCGCCGGCCCAGCGCGCAGAGGCCACGACCGCCGGTCCGGGCAACCTGCCGAGCGAAGCCGCTGCGGCAGGCATCCCGGGCCCGCCGCCGGTGCACCCGAGCCGCCGCGGCATGTTCGGCGTGGACGGCACCGGCGACACCTCCGGATACGGCCGGCTGGTCGAGCGCGACACCAGCCCGATCCGGCATGGATCGACGCCGCGTCCCTGGGGGCCGGAGTTCGACGAGATCGGCGACGCGTTGGTCGAGGCGCTGGGTGACCAGCGCTTCGGCCACGCGGTCGAGCGGGCGCTCGTCGACCGCGGCGAGCTCACGCTGTTCGTCCGCCGTGAGCACCTGGTCGACGTCGCCCGCACGCTGCGTGACGACCCGGCGCTCCGCTACGAGATGTGTATGGGCGTCAGCGGCGTCCACTACCCCGACGAGACCGGCCGCGAGTTGCACGCCGTCTACCCGTTCCTGTCCATCACGCACAACCGGCGGGTCCGGGTCGAGGTCGTCTGCCCGGACGCCGATCCGCACATCCCGTCGATCGTGGACCTCTATCCGGCCAACAACTGGCACGAGCGCGAGACGTACGACTTCTTCGGGATCATCTTCGACGGCCACCCCGCGCTCACCCGCATCCAGATGCCCGACGACTGGCCGGGCCACCCGCAGCGCAAGGACTACCCGCTCGGCGGCATCCCCGTCGAGTACAAGGGCGCGACCATCGCTCCACCCGACGAGCGGAGGGCGTACAGGTGAACAGCGAGGACGTCATCGACACGACGCCTCCCGTCGACGACGCGCCCACCGACGCCTACGCCGGCGTCCGGGAGACCACCGAGGGCACGGTCTACAACGTCACCGGGCAGGACTGGGACGACGTGGTGGGCGCGGCCGTTGCGGGCCAGGAGCGCGTCGTGGTCAACATGGGCCCGCAGCACCCGTCGACGCACGGCGTGCTCCGGCTGATCCTCGAGCTCGACGGTGAGACGGTGACCGAGGCGCGCGCCGGCGTCGGCTTCCTCCACACCGGCATCGAGAAGAACATGGAGTACCGGAACTGGATCCAGGGCGTCACGTTCTGCACCCGCATGGACTACCTGTCGCCGTTCTTCAACGAGGCGGCGTACGTGCTCGGCATCGAGAGGCTGCTCGGCGTCACCGACCAGATCCCGGAACGCGCCACGGTCATCCGGGTGATGATGATGGAGCTCAACCGGATCTCGTCGCACCTGGTGGCCATCGCGACCGGTGGCATGGAGATCGGCGCGCTCACCGTCATGACCATCGGCTTCCGCGAGCGCGAGCGCACCCTCGACGTGTTCGAGCTGATCACCGGCCTGCGGATGAACCACGGTTACATCCGCCCGGGCGGTGTGGCGCAGGACCTGCCGCCGGGAGCCGTCGAGAGTGTCCGCGAGTACGTCCGCTGGATGGACACCCACCTGCCGGAGTACGAGGACCTTCTCAACGAGAACGCGGTCTTCAAGGGCCGCACGGTCGGCATCGGCTACCTCGACCTGACCGGGTGCACGGCGCTCGGTATCACCGGTCCGGTGCTGCGCTCGACCGGCCTGCCATACGACCTGCGCAAGGCCCAGCCGTACTGCGGGTACGAGACCTACGACTTCGACGTCCCGGTCCGGGACAGCTGCGACGCCTACGGCCGGTTCCGCATCCGCGTCGACGAGATGCGCCAGTCGCTGCGCCTGGTCGAGCAGTGCCTGGACCGGCTGGAGCCCGGCCCCGTCATGATCGCGGACAAGAAGATCGCCTGGCCGGCCCAGCTGGCGTTGGGCGGCGACGGGCTGGGCAACTCCCTGGACCACATCCGGCACATCATGGGCGAGTCCATGGAGGGCCTGATCCACCACTTCAAGCTCGTGACGGAAGGCTTCCGCGTCCCGGCCGGGCAAGTGTACGAGGCCGTCGAGTCGCCACGGGGCGAGCTGGGCGCGCACGTCGTCTCCGACGGCGGCACCAGGCCCTGGCGCGCTCACTTCCGCGACCCGTCGTTCAACAACCTGCAGGCCGTTGCCGCCATGTGCGAAGGGGGAATGGTGTCCGACGTGATCGTGGCCGTCGCGAGCATCGACCCGGTGATGGGAGGGGTCGACCGGTGAGCACGGAGCAGCCGAGCAAGCTCAGTGACCAGGCCCGCGCGGAGATGCGCGAGATCATCGCCCGCTACCCGCGGCCGCGCTCGGCACTGCTGCCGATGCTGCACCTGGTCCAGGCCTACGAGGGCTACGTGACACCGGCCGGCATCGAGATGTGCGCGCAGGAGCTCGGCCTCACCGATGCCGAGGTGTCGGCCGTCGCCACCTTCTACACGATGTACAAGCGCCGCCCGATCGGCACCTACCACGTCGGCGTGTGCACCAACACGCTCTGCGCGATCATGGGCGGCGACCTGATCTGGCAAGAGCTCACCGACGAGCTCGGGATCGGGCACGACGAGACGACCGAAGACGGCACGGTCTCGCTGGAGCACGTCGAGTGCAACGCCGCCTGCGACTTCGCCCCGGTGGTGATGGTCAACTGGGAGTTCATGGACAACCAGACCCCGCAATCGGCCCGCGAGCTGGTCGACAAGCTGCGCGCGGGCACGAAGGTCCGGTCCACCCGGGGGCCCGCGATCTGCACCTGGCGCGAGGCCTCTAGGGTACTGGCCGGCTTCCCCGACGGGCGTGCTGCCGATGGTGCCCAGGCCGGTCCGGCGAGCCTGGCCGGGCTGGTCCTGGCCCAAGAACGAGGCTGGCAGGCACCCGGAGGCGGGCGGCCCGAGATCGAGGCCGGGCGGAAGGAGAGCGGTACGTGACCACGCTGACCCCGGTCCTGTCCGCCCGCTGGCACGATGTCGACTCGTTCTCACGCGAGGGTTACGAGCGTCACGACGGCTACAAGGGGCTGCGTGCGGCGCTCCAGCGTGTACCCGGCGACGTCACCGCCATGGTCAAGGAGGCCGGCCTGCGCGGGCGCGGCGGCGCCGGGTTCCCGACCGGCCTGAAGTGGGGCTTCATCCCGCAGGACAATCCGAATCCCACCTACCTCGTGGTCAACGCCGACGAGTCCGAGCCGGGGACGTGCAAGGACATCCCGCTCATGCTGGCGACGCCGCACCTGCTGGTCGAGGGCGTGATCATCTCGGCATACGCGATCGGTGCGCACCACGCGTTCATCTACGCGCGTGGCGAGGTGCTGCACGTCGTGCGCCGGTTGCAGCACGCCGTGCAGGAGGCGTACGACGAGGGGTACCTCGGCACCGACATCCTGGGTTCGGGCTACGACCTCGACGTCGTCGTGCACGCGGGCGCGGGTGCATACATCTGCGGCGAGGAGACGGCGCTGCTCGAGTCGCTCGAGGGCCGCCGCGGCCAGCCTCGGCTACGTCCTCCGTTCCCGGCCGTTGCCGGGTTGTACGCGTCGCCGACGGTCATCAACAACGTCGAGACGATCGCGTCGGTCCCGTCGATCGTCGCCCGCGGCGTCGACTGGTTCCGCTCGATGGGGACGGAGAAGTCGCCGGGCTTCACGCTGTTCTCGCTGTCTGGCCACGTCACCACGCCGGGGCAGTACGAAGCGCCGATGGGCGTCACGCTGCGCGAGCTCCTGGACATGGCCGGCGGAGTCCGCGAGGGCCACGAGCTGAAGTTCTGGACGCCCGGCGGGTCGTCGACGCCGCTGCTGACGGCGGATCATCTCGACCTCCCGCTGGACTACGAAAGTGTGGCGGACGTCGGCTCCGTGCTGGGCACCAAGGCGCTGCAGGTCTTCGACGACTCCACCTGTGTCGTGCGCGCCGTCCTGCGCTGGACCGAGTTCTACAAGCACGAGTCGTGCGGCAAGTGCACGCCGTGCCGGGAGGGCTTCTGGTGGCTGGTTCAGATACTCGAGCGGCTCGAACGGGGGGAGGGCACCGAGGCCGACCTGGACAAGCTGCTCGACCTGTCCGACAACATCGCCGGTCGGGCATTCTGCGCGCTCGCCGACGGCGGGGTCGCACCGATCACGTCGTCGATCCAGTACTTCCGTGACGAGTATCTGGCCCACTTCGAGGAGGGCGGCTGCCCGTTCGACCCGGCGGAGTCGACCCTGTTCGCGGCCAGCGCGGGAGCAAGCACATGAACCGCCCAGACTTCCGGCTTGATGGACGCGCTGGCGCGCCGATGGTCGGCCTCGACGGACCGGCTCGGAAGGTGATCCGGTGACCATCACGTCGCAACCCCCCACCGGCGCCGTGGAGGCAACGCGGAAGCTCGTCACGCTCACCATCGACGGGTTCGAGGTCAGCGTCCCCGAAGGCACGCTGCTGATCCGGGCAGCCGAGGTGCTCGGCATCCAGATCCCGCGCTTCTGCGATCATCCGCTGCTCGACCCGGTCGGCGCCTGCCGGCAGTGCCTGGTCGAGGTCGTCGACGCCGGCAACGGGCGCGGCATGCCCAAGCCGCAGGCGTCGTGCACGATGACGGTCGCGCCCGGCATGGTGGTCAAGACGCAGCTCACCTCACCGGTGGCCGACAAGGCACAGCAGGGCATGATGGAGTTCCTGCTGATCAACCACCCGCTGGACTGCCCGGTCTGCGACAAGGGCGGCGAGTGCCCGCTGCAGAACCAGGCCATGAGCAACGGGCGCGGCGAGTCCCGCTACGAGGGCAGGAAACGCACGTTCCCGAAGCCGATCGCGATCTCCAGCCAGGTGCTGCTCGACCGCGAGCGCTGCGTGCTGTGCGCGCGGTGCACGCGGTTCTCGCAGGAGATCGCCGGCGACCCGTTCATCGAGATGCTCGAACGAGGCGCGCTCCAGCAGGTCGGCATCTACGAGTCCGAGCCGTTCGAGAGCTATTTCTCCGGCAACACGATCCAGATCTGCCCGGTCGGCGCGCTGACGTCGTCGGCGTACCGGTTCCGGTCGCGCCCGTTCGATCTCGTGTCCGTGCCGTCCGTTGCCGAGCATGACGCCTGCGGCAGCGCGATCCGGGTCGACCACCGCCGTGACGTCGTCATGCGCCGGCTGGCCGGCGACGACCCCGAGGTCAACGAGGAGTGGATCTCCGACAAGGACCGGTTCGCCTTTGCATACGCCGGGCTCGACGACCGTCTGACGCATCCGCTGGTGCGCGACGAGGAGATAGGCGAGCAGGTCGCCGCATCCTGGCCGGAGGCGCTGACGATCGCCTCCCGGGGGCTGATCGCCGCCCGGGACACGAAGGGTGTCGGCGTGCTCGCCGGCGGCCGGCTCACCGTCGAGGACGCCTACGCATACGCCAAGTTCGCCCGCGTGGCGCTGGGTACGAACGACATCGACTTCCGGGCCCGGCCACATTCGGCGGAGGAGACCGAGTTCCTCTCCGGAATCGCCGGCACGGGGCTGTCGGTCACGTACGCCGACCTGGAGAAGGCGCCCGCTGTCCTGCTCGCGGGGTTCGAGCCCGAAGAGGAGGCCGCGATGGTCTTCCTCCGGCTGCGCAAAGCCGTCCGCCGGAGTGGAACCAGGGTGTTCGCGATCGCGCCGTTGGCGACACGCGGCCTGGCAAAGCTCTCGGGCGAGCTGATCGGGACGGTACCCGGTGGTGAGGCCGTGGCGCTCTCGGCCCTGGAGGACGGCTACGCCGACGGGGATCACGACATCGCTGTGGCGCTGCGGGCCCCTGGTGCCGTCATCCTGGTCGGGGAACGGCTCGGCGGCGTGCCGGGTGCGCTGTCGGCGGCAGCGCGCGTCGCGTCTGCTACCGGAGCCCGGCTGGCGTGGATCCCGCGGCGGGCCGGCGAACGCGGTGCGCTCGAGGCGGGCGCGCTGCCGACGCTGCTGCCCGGCGGCCGGCCGGTGGGGAGTGCCGAGGCCAGGGTCGACGTCGCAGCGGCCTGGGGCGTCGAGAACGTCCCCTGGAAGATCGGCCGCGACACCTCCGGCATCCTCGCGGCCCTGGCCGACGGAAGGCTCTCCAGCGCGCTCGTCGCCGGTGTCGAACTGGCTGACCTGCCCGATCCGGGCGCGGCGCGCGCCGCTCTCGAGAGCGCGGACTTCGTCGTCAGTCTCGAGGTGCGGTCAAGCGACGTGACGGAGCTCGCCGACGTCGTCCTCCCGGTCGCGCCGGTGGCGGAGAAGGCCGGCACATTCGTGAACTGGGAGGGGCGCGAGCGTCCCTTCCCGGCGGTGTTCCCCGACGCCGGGGCCATGCCCGACGGCCGCGTCCTCGACGCGTTGGCCGACGAGCTGGACGTGCGGCTCGGCCTGCCCACCGTCGACGCGGCCCGCGCCGAGCTCGCCGAGCTGGGCAGCTGGGACGGCGAGCGGCCGGCGACGCCCGCGGTCGAGGCTGTCGAGCCGCCGACGCCGGGCACTGGCGAGGCTGTGCTGGCGACGTGGCGGATGCTGCTCGACGCCGGGCGCCTGCAGGACGGCGAGCCCCACCTGGCCGGGACCGCTCGCCGGCCGGTGGCCCGGATGTCCGCGGCGACGGCGGCTGAGTGTGGTGTCACCGACGCGACCGCCGTCACGGTCAGCACCGAGCACGGTCGGGTGACGCTGCCGGTTGAGGTCACCGCGATGCCGGACCGCGTGGTCTGGGTGCCGCAGAACTCGCCCGGTTGCCGCGTCCACGTCGATCTCGGCGTAGGTACCGGTACCGTCGTCGCGGTCGGTGCCGCGAGCACCGACGTCGCGCCAACCGGAGGTGTCGCGTGATCGTGGTGACGCAGGCATCCGAGGAGGTCGCCGGCTTCGGCAACGACCCCTGGTGGCTGATCCTGCTCAAGGCCGTCGCCATCTTCGTGCTTCTCCTGCTCCTCACGCTGTTCAACATCGTGTTCGAGCGCAAGGTCGTCGCCCGGATGCAGCACCGCATCGGCCCCAACCGCACCGGCCCCTGGGGCACGTTGCAGAGCCTCGCCGACGGCACCAAGCTGATCCTCAAGGAGACGATCAGGCCGAAGGGTGTCGACCGCGTCGTCTACGTGCTGGCGCCGATCATCGCCGCGATCCCGGCGTTCCTGATCTTCGCCGTCATCCCGATGGGCCCGGAGGTGTCGATCTTCGGCCAGACGACCCGCCTGCAGCTCACTGACATGCCGGTCGCGGTGTTGCTCATCCTGGCCATCACCTCGGTCGGCGTCTACGGGATCGTGCTCGGCGGCTGGGCCAGTGGGTCGACGTACCCGCTGCTCGGCGCGCTGCGCTCGACAGCCCAGGTGATCTCCTACGAGATCGCCATGGGCCTTTCCTTCGTCGCGGTGTTCCTGTTCGCGGGGTCGATGTCGACGTCGCAGATCGTCGACGCGCAGGCCAGCGGCGGCCAGGCGGAGCTGCTCGGCGTCACCGTCGACCTGCCGTCGTGGTACGCGGTGATCCTACTGCCGTCGTTCGTCGTCTACCTGATCGCGATGGTGGGGGAGACCAACCGGGCGCCGTTCGACCTGCCCGAGGCCGAGGGTGAGCTGGTGGCGGGCTTCATGACCGAGTACTCGTCGGTGAAGTACATGATGTTCTTCCTCGCCGAGTACATCAACATGGTCAACGTTTCGGCGCTGGCGACGACCCTGTTCCTCGGCGGCTGGCGCGCGCCGTGGCCGATCTCGGCGGTGGGCGACGGCTACTTCAACACCGGCTGGTGGCCGCTGCTGTGGTTCATGGCCAAGGTGATCCTGCTGGTGTTCGTGTTCGTCTGGCTGCGTGGCACGCTGCCGCGGCTGCGCTACGACCAGTTCATGCACCTGGGCTGGAAGGTGCTGATCCCGGGCTCGCTGGCGTGGATCCTGCTGGTCGCGCTCATGCGGCTGGTCTCCAACGAGGGCGTCGAGCGTCGCGACGTGCTGATCTGGGGCGGCGGGATCATCGTGGCCGCGCTCGTGGTGAGCATGCTCCTTCCCGAGCGCAGGCCGGAGCCGGACGAGGGCGAGGCCGCCAGGGCCAGACCCGAGCCGTTCGACGCGTTCGCCGGCGGTCACCCCGTGCCGCCGATGCCAGGGCAGCGTCTCGAATCGCCGGTCACGGCGAGCGTGGGCGATGCCGACGGCCCCGAGGAGGGCACCGGTGCCTAGGTTCTTCGATCCCGTCGCCGGCTTCGGGGTGACCTTCCGGACCATGTTCCGCAAGGTCGTCACCGAGCAGTACCCGGAGGAGCGGCACCCGGTCGCGCCGAGGTTCCACGGGCGGCACCAGCTCAACCGCCACCCCGACGGGCTGGAGAAGTGCATCGGCTGCGAGCTGTGCGCCTGGGCCTGCCCGGCCGACGCGATCTACGTCGAGGGCGCGGCCAACACCGAGGACGCCCGATTCTCGCCGGGCGAGCGGTACGGAAGCGTCTACCAGATCAACTACCTGCGCTGCATCTTCTGCGGGCTGTGCATCGAGGCCTGCCCGACGAGGGCCCTCACCATGACCAACGAGTACGAGCTGGCCGACGACAGCCGGGAGAAGCTGATCTACGAGAAGCAGGACCTGCTGGCGCCGCTGCTGGCCGGCATGGAGGAGCCGCCGCACCCGATGCGGCTCGGCGACGACGAGCGCGACTACTACCTGCGCTCCGGCGTCGGCCCCGGGGGGAGGGGAACGTGAGCGTCGCCACGCAGGTGCTCGCGCAGGCGGCCGGGACCGGCAGCCACACCGGCGAGACCGTGCTGTTCTGGATCATCGCGCCGCTCGCCGTGTTCGGAGCGCTGGGCCTCGTCGTCGCCCGCAAGGCCGTCCACGGGGCGATGTTCATCGCGGTGACGATGATCTGCCTGGCCGTGCTCTACATTGCGCTGGAGGCACCGTTCCTCGGCGTCGTGCAGATCGTCGTGTACACCGGCGCGATCATGATGCTGTTCCTGTTCGTGATCATGCTCGTTGGTGTGGACGCCAGCGACTCCAGGGTCGAGACCATCCGTGGGCAGCGGGTGGCTGCGGTACTCGCCGGCCTCGGCCTCGCCGTGCTGCTCGTGGCCGTCACGGGGAACGCGCTCGTCGCCGAGCCCGTCGGCACGGCGGCTGCGGCGCCCGACGGCAACGTCGCCGGCATCGCCGACCTGATCTTCTCCCGGTACGTCTGGACGTTCGAGGTCACCAGCGCCCTGCTGATCACCGCGGCGGTCGGCGCGATGGTGCTCACATACCGCGAGCGCCTGTTCCGGCGCCGCACGCAGCGGGAGCTGTCCGAGGAACGGTTCCGTTCGGGCGGCCTGCCCCCCCAGCCGCTGCCGAACCCCGGAATCTACGCCCGGCACAACGCGATCGACACGCCCGGCCTGCTGCCCGACGGCACGCCCAGCGAGCTGTCGATCTCGAAGGTCCTGGTCGCTCGCGGCACAGTGCGCACGACGGAGGACGACGCCGGCGACGTCGCCCGGCTCGAGCAGAAGGTGGAGGAGCTGACGGGAGAAGTGCTGGAGCCGCCGGGCGAGCCCGGAGGTGAGCGGCCGTGAGCCCCACGCCGTACCTGGTGCTCGCGGCGATCCTGTTCTCCATCGGCGGGGCCGGTGTGCTGCTGCGCCGCAACGCGCTGATCGCGTTCATGAGCGTCGAGCTGATGCTCAACGCCTGCAACCTCGCCTTCGTCACGTTCGCCCGTATGCACGGCAACCTGGATGGGCAGATCGTGGCCTTCTTCGTCATGGTGGTCGCCGCAGCGGAGGTGGTCGTCGGGCTGGCGATCATCGTGACGATCTTCCGGACCCGCAGGTCGGCGTCGGTCGACGACGCCAGCCTGCTCAAGCTGTGAGGGTTTCGTGACTCCTGTGAGCGCCGACGGCGTCTTCTCGGCGACCTGGCTGCTCATCGCGCTGCCGCTGGTCGGGGCCGCGGTGCTCTTGCTCGGTGGGCGCCGGCTGCAGCGGGTCGCCCCGGTCCTGGGCTGCGTCGGCCCGCTGGCGTCGTTCGCCGTCGCTGCGGTGCTCTTCGTCGCGATGCTCGGCCGCGACGCTTCCGAGCGCGCGGTGTCGGTGCCGCTGTGGGACTGGTTCGCCGTCGGAAGCTACGAGGTCTCCGTCGGCCTCCTGCTCGACCAGCTGTCGATGGCGTTCGCGTTGCTGGTCACGGGCGTGGGCTCGCTGATCCACGTCTACTCGATCGGCTACATGGAGTACGACGAGAACCGGCAGCGGTTCTTCGGCTACATGAACCTGTTCGTCGCGGCGATGCTCCTGCTGGTCCTCGCCGACGACTACCTGATCCTGTACGTCGGCTGGGAGGGCGTCGGTCTCGCGTCCTACCTGCTGATCGGGTTCTGGCAGGACAAGGACTCCGCGGCGGTGGCGGCCAAGAAGGCGTTCGTCGTGAACCGGGTCGGTGACTTCGGCATGTCGCTCGCGGTCATGTCGATGGTCGTCGTCTTCGGCACGACGGCGTTCTCCGGTGTCTTCCCCGGGGCTCTGGGGGCGTCGGAGGGCTGGCTGATCGCGATCGGCCTGTTGCTCCTGCTGGGCGCGTGCGGGAAGTCGGCGCAGTTCCCGTTGCAGTCGTGGCTGCTGGACGCGATGGAGGGCCCGACCCCCGTCTCCGCCCTCATCCATGCCGCGACCATGGTGACCGCCGGCGTCTATCTGGTGGTCCGCTCGGCCGCCATCTACGCCGGGGCGGAGGCCGCGCAGACCGCCGTCGTCATCGTCGGGACGATCACGCTGCTGATGGGCGCGATCATCGGGTGCGCGAAGGACGACATCAAGAAGGCCCTGGCCGGCTCGACGATGAGCCAGATCGGCTACATGATGCTGGCCGCCGGCCTCGGGCCCGCCGGCTACGCGCTCGCGATCTTCCACCTGCTCACCCACGGCTTCTTCAAGGCCAACCTCTTCCTCGGGGCCGGCTCGGTCATGCACGGCATGAACGACGAGGTCGACATGCGGCGGTACGGGGCGCTGCGCCGGGCGATGCCCGTGACGTTCCTGACGTTCACCGCCGGCTACCTGGCGATCATCGGCTTCCCGCTGTTCGCCGGGTTCTTCTCCAAGGACCGGATCATCGAGGCCGCGTTCGCCGACAACGTCGTGTACGGCCTCTGCGCGCTGATCGGCGCGGGCATCACCGGGTTCTACATGACCCGGGTGATGCTCATGACGTTCTTCGGGTCGAAGCGGTGGGCGGCCGACGCGCATCCGCACGAGTCGCCGCAGGTCATGACCGTGCCGCTGTGGATCCTCGGCGGGCTGTCCTTCGTCGGCGGTGCTGGGCTGCTGTACCTCGGCGGCGGGATCATCGACTGGCTGGAACCGGTGACCGGTGAGGAGCACCGCGAGCTCGGCATCCCGGTCTGGGCCATGACGGTGATCGTCGTGGCCGTCATCGGCGTGGGCGTCGCGCTGGCCTGGTTGATCTTCGGCCGCCAACGGGTACCGGAGACAGCGCCGCGCGGGTCGGTGGTCACGGTCGCCGCCCGTCGTGACCTCTACGGCGACGCCGTCAACGAGGCGCTGCTCATGCGTCCCGGTCAGTACCTGACCCGGTCACTCGTATACGCGGAGAACCGCGGCGTCGACGGGGCGGTGGTGGGCACCGCAGCCGCCGTGGCGGGGCTCTCGGCGCGGCTGCGGCGATGGCAGACCGGCTTCGTCCGCTCGTACGCCCTGTCGATGCTCGCGGGCGCGGCGATCGTCGTCGTGGCCATGCTCCTGGTGAGGCTGCCGTGACCTTTCCCTGGCTGACCACGCTGATCGCCGTCCCGGCACTCGGGGCCGTCCTCACGGCTCTGGTGCCGCGGGGCATGGAGCTGCCGGCCAAGAAGCTCGCGCTGTTCATGGCGATCGTCACGGCCGTGCTCACAGCCATCGCCGCGATCGCATTCGTCAACGACGGCGGCGAACTGCAGTTCGTGGAGGAGTACACCTGGGTCGAGTCGTTCGGCGTGCACTGGGCGCTCGGCGCCGACGGCATCTCGCTGTCACTGATCCTGCTGACGGCCGTCGTCACGCCGATCGTGCTGATGGCGATGTGGCGCGAGGCCGAGGCCGAGCGGCGGAACCCCAAGCCGTTCTTCGCCCTCGTGCTGCTGCTCGAGGCGATGCTGATCGGCGCTTTCGCGGCGCGCGACGTGCTGCTCTTCTACATCCTGTTCGAGGCGATGCTCGTCCCGATGTACTTCCTGATCGGGCTCTACGGCGGGCCACAGCGGCGCTACGCGGCGGTGAAGTTCCTGCTGTACAACCTGGCCGGCGGGCTGATCATGCTGGCCGCTGTGATCGGGCTGTACGTGGAGTCCGTGCAGGCCGGGTCCGGGACGTTCCTGCTCTCCGACCTGGTCGCGCTGGACATCCCGGAGTCCACCCAGTGGTGGCTGTTCCTCGGGTTCATGTTCGCGTTCGCGATCAAGGCGCCGCTGTGGCCGTTCCACACCTGGCTGCCCGACGCGGCCGCCGAGGCGACGCCGGCCAACGCCGCATACCTGTCCGGCATCATGGACAAGGTCGGCACCTACGGCATGATCGCGCTGGCGCTGCCACTGTTCCCGGACGCCGTGCGCGACTTCGCGCCGGCGATCGTCGTCCTTGCGGTCATCAGCGTCATATACGGCGCGCTGCTGGCGATCGGCCAGACCGACATGAAGCGGCTGATCGCGTACACGTCGATCTCCCACTTCGGCTTCATCGTGCTCGGGATCTTCGCGCTCACCAGCCAGGGCGGCACGGGTGCCACGTTCTACATGGTCGCCCACGGTTTGTCGACGGTGGCGCTGTTCGTCATCGTCGGCTTCATGATCACCCGGCGCGGTTCCCGCCAGGTGGGGGACTACGGTGGCGTGTCCCGGCCGGCACCGGTTCTGGCCGGGTCGTTCCTGTTCGCGGGCCTCGCCGGGCTGGCCCTGCCCGGCCTGGCGACGTTCGTCGGCGAGTTCATGATCCTGGTGGGGACGTTCAGCAGGTACCGGGTCGCGGCCGTGATCGCCACGGTCGGCACCATCCTGGCCGCGGTGTACATCCTGTGGCTGTACCAGCGGACGATGACCGGTCCGTCCCGCGACGCGACCAGCGACTTCGTCGACCTGCGCCGCCGCGAGATGGTGATCGTCGCCCCACTGGTCGCCCTGATCCTTGCTCTCGGGTTCTTTCCGAAGCCGCTGCTCGACGTCATCGACGACGGTGTCGCGCCGGTGCTCACCGAGGTCCGGGTTCCCGATCCGGATCCGCTGCTCGTCGAAGGGACGTCACCGTGACCGCCCAGGATGGTCTGGTCGCCGGTTCTGCTCCGACTATCGAGTACTCCGCGCTGATGCCGATGCTCATCGTCTTCGGGGCGGCGATCCTCGGTGTGCTGATCGAGGCCTTCGCGCCGCGCCCGCCGCGGTATGCCTTGCAGGTCGGTGTCGCGCTGGTGGCGCTGGTGGCCGCGTTCGTGCAGGTGGTGCGGCTGGCCGGTACGTCCCTCGTGGGCGCAGAGGGGTCGGTGGCGATCGACGGCCCGGCGCTGTTCCTGCAGGGCGCGATCCTGGTGATGGCCGCGATCAGCGTGCTGTTCTTCGCCGAGAGGCGGCTGGAAGGCGGTGGCGACGCGTTTGCGCCCGCGGCATCGTCGCTGCCGGGCGGCGCGGCGGAGCGCACCCTCGTGCAGCAGCGCGTGGTGCAGACGGAGGTGTACCCGCTGGCGATGTTCGCCGTCGGCGGCATGCTGCTGTTCCCCGCGGCCAACGACCTGCTGACGATGTTCGTCGCCCTCGAGGTGCTCTCGCTGCCCCTGTACCTGCTGTGCGGCATGGCCCGCCGGCGCCGGCTGCTCTCGCAGGAGGCGGCGCTCAAGTACTTCCTGCTGGGTGCGTTCTCGTCGGCGTTCTTCCTGTTCGGGACCGCGTTCATCTACGGGTTCGCGGGCTCGGTGCGGCTCTCGGACATCTCCGGCGCACTCGGCGCGCGGGTCGGGCAGGAAGGCCTGTTGCTCGCCGGGGTGGCGTTGATCGCCGTCGGGCTGATGTTCAAGGTCAGCGCGGTGCCGTTCCACGCCTGGACTCCGGACGTGTACCAGGGCGCGCCGACGCCGGTCACCGGGTTCATGGCGGCGTGCACGAAGCTGGCCGCGTTCGGTGCGCTGGCGCGGATCTTCTATGTGGCGTTCGGCGGCATGTCCAGCGACTGGCAGCCGTTGTTCTGGGCGATCGCGATCCTGACGATGATGGTCGGCGTCATCGTCGCCCTGACCCAGACCGACGTGAAGCGGATGCTCGCGTACTCGTCGATCGCGCATGCAGGGTTCGTGCTGACAGGGCTCGTCGCCGCCGACACGGTCGGTACGGCGTCGATGCTGTTCTACCTGGCGGCATACGGCTTCGCGACGGTTGGCGCCTTCGCCGTGATCACGCTGGTTCGCGACGCAGGGGGAGAGGCGACGCACCTCGCGTCGTGGGCCGGGCTCGGCCGCCGTTCGCCGGTCGTGGCGGCGGTCTTCGCCCTGTTCCTGCTCGCGTTTGCGGGTATTCCGCTGACCAGCGGGTTCGTGGGCAAGCTCGTGGTGTTCTCGGCCGCGATCGAGGGTGGTGCCCTTCCGTTGGTGATCGTCGGTGTCGTCGCCTCTGCCGTGGCCGCGTTCTTCTATGTCCGCGTCATCGTGCTGATGTACTTCTCCGAACCTGCTCCCGACGGCCCGACGGTCGCGGTGCCGAGCGCGTGGACTACCGTCGGTATCGCGGTCGGGGTAGTGGCGACCGTGGGATTGGGGATCCTGCCCGGCCCGCTGCTGGACCTGGCGCAACAGGCGTCGGTCTTCGTCCGCTGAGACGCTGCTCGGGAGGCGCCGTTGGTGACGTCGTCAGGCCTGGGCATCCCCGACGTCGACCCTGTGTTCTCCGCGGCGGTCGCGGCGGGGCTGTCAGAGGTCGAGGAGCGGCTGGCAGAGGCCGTCAAGTCCGACGATGCGTTGCTTGCCTCGGCGTCACGGCACCTCGTCGCCGCCGGGGGCAAGCGGTTCCGCCCTCTGCTGGCGTTGGTGGCCGGGCACTTCGGTGACTTCGACGCGCCGGGCGTCGTCCGCGCTGCCGTCGTTGTCGAGCTGACCCACGTTGCGACGCTCTACCACGACGACGTGATGGACGAGGCTGTGCTGCGCCGGGGTTCGTCGTCGGCGAATGCCCGTTTCGGGAACACGGTGGCGATCCTGACCGGCGATTTCCTGTTCGCCCGGGCGTCGAACATCGCGGCCGATCTCGGCACCGAGTCGGTGCGCATCCAGGCGCGGACCTTCGAGCGACTCGTGCAGGGCCAGCTGCGGGAGACGCTGGGACCCCGCGCCGGTGAGGACCCGGTTGCGCACTGCCTGTCCGTGCTCTCGGACAAGACTGCGTCGTTGATCGCCACGTCGGCCCGGCTGGGGGCGCTGCACGCGGGTGCCCCTGCCTCGGTGGTGGACGTGCTGGCCCGCTACGGCGAGCGGATCGGGATGGCCTTCCAGCTCGCCGACGACCTGCTGGACATCGAGGGCTCCTCTGCTGCGTCCGGAAAGTTGCCGGGCACCGACTTGCGCGAAGGCGTGTCGACGCTGCCGGTGCTGTACGCGCGGCGCTCGACCGACCCGGCCGACGCCCGGCTGCGGTCGTTGTTGGCCGGCCCGCTGGTGGACGACGCAGCGCACGCCGAGGTGCTGGCCCTGCTGCGCGCGCACCCGGCCATGGACGAGGCACGGGCGGAGGTCCGCCGCTGGGCCGAGGACGCCCGCGCCGTCCTGACACCGCTGCCCGACGTGCCGGCACGGCACGCACTCGAAGCCCTCTGCGATTCAGTCGTGGACCGCCCAGCCTGAACCCGGCGGGGGCGTCGATGTGGCGACCGGCCGTCCGCCGGGCCTGCTGGCATGCCTCGTAGACCCCCCGCGGGACGTACCGAAAGGATGACAGTGTCGATCTGGTGGCGGCTGGTAGCCGCCGTTGCGCTGGGCGTGGGTATGACGGCCTGTGCCGCCGAGTCCGATTCTGCCGAGGACCCGCCGACGCCTTCAGCGCATGCGTCGTCGCCGACAAGCCCGCTCGCGCTGGCCGAGCAGAGCGTCGTTTCCATCGAGGCCGGGCAGTCCGCCGGCGCGGGCGTCGTCCTGACCGCCGACGGCCACATCATGGTCAGCAACACGGTGGCCGCCGGCGGTCCGGTGACGGTCACGTTCAGCGACGGCGGCTCCGGCACGGCTGTCCTCGTGGGTGCCGACCCGCGTACCGAGCTGGCAGTTGTCAGTGTGGATGGAGCGTCGGACCTCACGCCGGCGGTATTTGGTGACAGTGACGGCGTCCAGCCTGGAGACGAGGTGCAGTTGGTAGATGCTCCTGCGACGCAGGCGGCGGTCGAGAGCGGCATTGTTCTCGACACGAGTAGCACGGTGGGCACTCTCAGCATGATCGAGACCGATCTCGCTGCCGGTCCCGGAACCTCAGGCCGGCCAGTGCTCAACGACGCTGGGGAGGTCATCGGCCTCCACATGGCGACGAGCACGGCCGCCGACGGGAGCGTGGTCGCCAGCTTTGCCATCCCGTCCAACATCGCCACGCGAGTCGCCGACCAACTCGCCGCCGGCCAGCAGCCGACCCACCCCTATCTTGGCGTCGAGGTCGATAACGCTCCCGATGGCGGGGCGTTGGTCCACGGCGTAGCCGCAGGCAGCCCGGCCGGGCAGGCCGGCCTCCAGCCGGGTGACGTGATCACCGGACTGGGTGGCCGCCCGGTCGAGGATGCCGACGACGTCCTGGCGGTCGTGATGTCCAGCGGTCTCGGCGACGAGGTCACAGTCACGTACACCCGCGACGGCTCCAGTCAGACCGTCACCGTAACGCTGGGCCAATCACCTGCGGGTTAGAGCCTGACTTCCGCAGAATGTAGGCACGAGTGGGACCCGGAAGGGGTGGGTGGCCTGGGCTTTTGCTCGTGCGGGGGCTGTGGGGTCGTGTTACTACGCGGCCGGCTGGGCGGTGCTA
>JBOGDS010000033.1:0-37443 GCA_050743075.1 Jiangellaceae bacterium
GTCGACATGATCACGGGGAGGGGGTGCGGCGGCGGGGGACGACCGGACGGTGCGGCCGGGCCAGAGGCACCCAGAGCGTGTACCGGTCCGACCGGTACACCGCCCGCGTGTACTCGACCGCGACGTCGCCGCTGAACGCCCGCCGGGCGATGCGCAGCACGGATCGACCGGGCGGGATGTCCAGCAGGGGAGCTTCCTCCTCGTCGGCATCGCCGGCGTCGACGGTGTCCTCGCCCCACGTCGGCGGGAGCCCGCGCGCCTCCAGTTCGGCGTAGAGGCTGGCCGGCGGCTCGTCGTCCAGCAGTCCGGGAACCAGGGTCGCCGGCAGCCAGGTGTGCTCGACCGACATGGGCTCGTCGTCAGCCAACCGGAGCCGGTGCAGGTAGATGACGGCGTCCCCGGGCGTGATCTCCAGCGCCCGCGCCACGGCCGCTCCGGCGGGTGTCCGTTCCGCGCGCAGGCGCCGTGCGGCCGGGGTCATGCCGCGGCGGCGCATCTCCTCGGTGAACGACGTCAGCCGGACCTGAAGGTCCACCTTCGGGCGGGCGACGAAGGTTCCGCTGCCCTGGACCCGCTGGAGAAGCCCCTCGACCACCAGGGCGTCGACCGCCTGCCGGACCGTCATCCGGGACACGTCGAACAGGTCGCAGAGCTCGCGCTCGCTCGGAACCGGGTCGCCGGGCCGGAGTTCGTCTGCCGCCATCGACCGCAGATGGTCGCGCACCTGCAGGTACTTCAGCGTGGCCCGGCGCCGGATCAGCTTCGCCAACGGGTTCTCTCCCGAAGTTCGGGGCGCGTCGGGCCTTGACACCGCGGACGCTCAGCCCGAGGGTAAGGCGCGCGCAGCAACTCATCTAGACCAGTCCTGACCAGTGGGAGCCGTGCGATGTCGGTGGTCGACGGTCCGGTGCCCAAGCACCGGCAGCTCCGCGAGATCCTGCTCGCGCTCGTCGACGCCGAGCTGAGCCCAGACTCGCCGATTCCCTCGGAGCGCGAGCTGGTCACGCGGTTCGGTGTCAGCCGGGCCACCGTCCGCGAAGCAGTCGGGAGGCTGGTCAGCGAGGGCCGGCTCTACCGGGTCAGGGGCAAGGGCACGTTCGTCGCCTCTCCGCGGGTGGAGTCGCTGCTGCATCTTGCGTCGTTCACCGAGGACATGCGCCGGCGGGGGCACAAGCCGTCGACCGTGGTTCTGGGTGCGGACGAGGCCGCGCCGCCGCCCCCCGCCCGCGCCGCCCTGGGCCTCGACGTCGTCGACCGCGCGTACCGGATCGAGCGGTTGCGGTCGGCCGACGGCGCGCCGATGGCCCACGAGGTGTCCTGGCTGCCGGCGCGTCCGCTCCCAGGCCTGCTCGACCACGACCTGTCCGGGTCGGTGTACACGCTGCTGACGCGTGAGTACGGCCGCACGCTCGACTCGGCCGCCCAGACGGTGTGGGCCGAGGGCGCCGACCCGCTGCGCGCCCGGTTGTTGCGGGTCCCCCCGGCGGCACCGCTGCTCGTCTTCCGCCGGACGTCGTACGCGGCCGGCCGGCCGATGGAACACGTGACGTCCTGGTACCGGGCCGACCGGTACCAGGTGCACATGACCCTGGACCGCACATCCCCTGCCGGGTCGGCGACCGCCGGCCCACGTCAGTAAAGGAGTGGTATGAGTACCGCATCCGCTACCGCCACGGGAGAGAGGCGCGGGTTCCCCTGGCTGCCGCAACTCCAGCGGCTGGGCCGCAGCCTGATGCTGCCCATCGCCACGCTGCCCGCAGCGGCGCTGCTCCTGCGTCTCGGCCAGAACGACATGCTGGGTGGCGCGCCGGGAACTGTCGATCCGGGGCTGCCCAGGGGTCTCGCACAGTACGACGCGCTGGAGTGGCTCCAGCCGGTGTCAGAGGTCGTGGGTGCGGCCGGCAACGCTGTCTTCGCCAACCTGCCGGTCATCTTCGCTGTGGGCATTGCGATCGGATTCGCCCGCAAGTCCGACGGCTCGACGGCGCTGGCCGGTCTGATCGGCTATCTGGTCTTCAAGGGCGTCACGGACGCCATGTCGCCGCACATTCTCGGCGAACCGCCGGAGGACGGCACCCAGGAGTTGATCAACTTCGGTGTCCTCGGCGGCATCGTCATGGGAATCACCGCTGCGCTGCTGTGGCAGCGGTACTACCGGATCAAGCTTCCGCCGTATCTTGCGTTCTTCGGTGGACGCCGGTTCGTTCCGATCATCACCGCCTTCGTCGCGATCATCATCGCGGTCCTGATGAGCTTCATCTACCAGCCCTTCGACGCGGTGCTGTCCAGCTTCGGCGAGTGGGTCACCGAGAACGACGTCCTTGGTGGTGGGCTCTACGGATTCTTCAACCGGTTGCTCATCCCGCTCGGGCTGCACCACATCCTGAACGCGTTCCCGTGGTTCCAGCTCGGAGAGTTCACGACTGCTGGGGGCGAGGTCGTCCAGGGAGACATCTTCCGGTTCCTGTTCGGAGACGAGACGGCGGGCACGTTCATGACCGGCTTCTTCCCGATCATGATGTTCGCGCTCCCGGCAGCAGCCCTGGCGATCTACCACACGGCGAAGCCGGCGCAGAAGAAGGTCGTCGGCGGTGTCATGCTGGCGGGTGCGCTGACGTCATTCCTCACGGGTATCACCGAACCGCTGGAGTTCTCCTTCCTGTTCGTGGCATACCCGTTGTACTTCATCCATGCGATCCTGACGGGCACGTCACTGGCCTTGACGAATGCGCTGGACCTCAGGGACGGCTTCGGCTTCTCGGCAGGTCTGACCGACTATCTGATCAACTTCCGGATCGCCGAAGGGCCGCTGTGGTTGATCGTCATCGGTCTCGGCTACGCGGCGATCTACTACTTCCTGTTCAGGTGGGTCATCACCAAGTGGAACCTGCGCACGCCTGGACGCGAAGCGACCGCCGAAGAGGCCGCGGCCTCGCTCGGCGAGGAAGCCGCTGAACTCGCTGCCGTCGGCGTGCCGAGCCGGACTCTGGGCGAGGGAACCGTCGACGACACCGGTGTTCGGGACACTACGGCAGACCCGGCCGTCCGGCCCGACGTGACTCCCGAGGCCGATCGGCCGGACCGCCCCGACGAGCCGCCGCGGAGCACCACCTAGGTCACGACGACTCGGAGGGCTGGGGATGGCACGCTGAACTGTTCCACAAACGGCGCATTACAACGCCAGGAGCGACGGTTCGGCGTGCCATCAACAACGTTTCAGCGTGCCATGGGCCCGATCGGTGGTGGCCTCTCGAGGTGCTCGCCCATTCCACCGCGATGCGGCAGCATCGTTGAGCACGTCGCCCGTCCGACGAGGAGGAGTCCGTGGCCGAGATCACCGGTGTGGGAGTGAGCCCGGGCCGGGCCGTCGGGCCGCTGGTCCGGATGCCCGATCCCGTCGCCGAGCCGGCGATGGACTCCCGGTTACCGGACGGAGCGGACCCAGCAGCGGAGTCGGAGCGCATCACGACCGCGGCCGCCACCGTCCGCGCCGGCCTCGAGGAACGGGCCGGCAAAGTCCACGGCGACGGGAAGGCGGTCCTCGAAGCGACGGCGCTGATGGCGGCCGATCCCACCCTGGTGGCGGCAGCGCAGCATAAGGTCGGCGCCGGCATGGCGTCTGGCCGCGCGGTGTGGGAGGCGGCCGGCGACGTGGCTGACATGCTGACCTCGCTCGGCGGCTACATGGCCGAGCGGGCGCGTGACGTCGCCGACGTCCGCGACCGGATCGTCGCAGAACTGGCCGGCCTGCCGGCGCCAGGCGTACCCGACCGCGCGGAGCCGTATGTTCTCGCCGCCCACGACCTGGCCCCCGCTGACACCGCCACCCTGGACCCGGTGACGTGCCTGGCGCTCGTGACGGCCGAGGGTGGGCCGACGTCGCACACCGCGATCCTCGCCCGCGCGCTCGGCCTGCCAGCGGTCGTCGCCGCCCGAGGCATCCTCGGGATCGCCGAGGGCACCGTCGTCCTGGTCGACGGTTCGGCGGGCACCGTGCGGACCGAGCCGACGGCGGAGGAGGTCGAGCAGGTCCGTGTGGTCGCCGCCCGCGAGCGCACGTTCGACGGCCAGGGACGGACGGCCGACGGCCGGCCGGTCCAGCTCCTGGCCAACGTCGGCGACCCGAAGGGCATCGCGGCCGCCGTCGAGGCCAACGCCGAGGGTGTCGGACTGTTCCGTACCGAGTTCTGCTTCCTGGGCCACACCGAGGCACCCTCGGTCGACGAACAGGTGACTGCCTACCGCGCGGTGCTGTCGGCCTTTCCCGGCAAGAAGGTCGTCGTGCGGACCCTCGACGCCGGTGCCGACAAGCCGCTGCCGTTCCTGAACCCGGCCGACGAGGCCAACCCGGCGCTCGGCGTGCGCGGGCTGCGGACCGTGACCCGCTCGGAAGTGGTGCTGACCGACCAGCTCGCCGCCATCGCCACCGCCGCGGTGGCCGAGCAGGCCGAGGTCTGGGTGATGGCGCCGATGGTCGCCACTGCCGCCGAAACCGCCGACTTCGTCGCCCGCTGCACGGCCGCCGGGCTGGAGAGGGCCGGCGTCATGGTGGAGGTCCCGGGCGCGGCGCTGACCGCGTCGCACATCCTGGAGACGGCCCACTTCGCGAGCATCGGCACCAACGACCTCGGCCAGTACACGATGGCGGCCGACCGCATGCTCGGCGAGCTGGCCCAGCTCAACGATCCCTGGCAGCCGGCCGTCCTGCGTCTGGTCCAGCTGACCTGCGCCGCTGGCGAGAAACGCGACCGCCCGGTCGGCGTCTGCGGCGAGGCGGCTGCCGATCCGGCGCTGGCGTGTGTGCTGGTCGGGCTGGGTGTCTCCAGCCTGTCCATGACGCCGCGGTCGATCCCGGACGTCGCCGACGTCCTGCTGGCGACGTCGCACGACGACTGCGTTCGGCTCGGCGAGCTCGCCGTGAATGCCGCGAGCGCGACGGCCGCCCGCGCGAGTGTCCGTGCCGAGCTACCCGTGCTGGCCGAGCTCGGTCTCTGACCTCATTGCCGATCATGAGACAGGTGGTGCGGTCGGACCGCCGCAGCTGTCTCATGATCAGTACGACGTGATCGGTGCAGCGCGTCAGGCCGGCGTCGTGCCTTCGGCGTCGAGATCGCGCTGGAGCAGGGCGACCAGCGTGTCCAGCGACTCGTCGGCGCCGTCGCCCTCGGCCTCGAGGACGACCTCGTCGCCGTGCTCGACACCGAGCGTCATGATCGCCAGGATGCTCGCGGCGTCGACGGGCGCGCCGTCGCCCCTGCGGATCCGAACGCTCGTGGACTGCTCGGCGGCTGCCCTCACGAACAGGGCAGCCGGCCGGGCGTGCAGGCCGACCTTGCTGGCGACGACGACGGTGCGCTCGGCCACGGTGTCCTCCCTCGGCCCCACCTGCGATGATCGGTCAGAGGCTACCCGCGTGAGTGCCGGCGCCGCGGTTCCGGCCGCAGCGGCAGCGCGGAATACTGGCGGCCAGACTGCGACCCACGTTCGACGCAAGGAGCCCCGATGCCGATCGCCACGCCCGAGACCTACGCTCAGATGCTCGACCGGGCGAAGGCCGGCGCCTTCGCATATCCGGCCATCAACGTCACGTCCTCACAGACGCTGAACGCCGCGATCCGCGGCTTCGCCGACGCCGAGAGCGACGGCATCGTGCAGGTCTCCACCGGCGGCGCCGAGTATCTGTCCGGGCCGACGGTCAAGGACATGGTGGCGGGCTCGGTCGCGCTTGCCGCCTACGCGTACGTGGTGGCCAGGAACTTCGACGTCCAGATCGCGCTGCATACCGACCACTGCCCGAAGGACAGGCTGGACGGCTTCGTCCGGCCGCTGCTGGCGATCTCTGCCGAGCGTGTTGCTCGTGGCGAGGAGCCGCTGTTCCAGTCGCACATGTGGGACGGCTCGGCCGTGCCGCTCGACGAGAACCTTCAGATCGCCGAGAACCTGCTCGGGGCCGCTGCTTCCGCCAAGATCGTGCTGGAGATCGAGGTCGGCGTCGTCGGTGGCGAGGAGGACGGCGTCGCGAACGAGATCAACGACAAGCTCTACACCACGCCCGACGACGGCCTGGCCACCGCGGCGGCGCTCGGCACGGGGGAGAAGGGCCGGTACCTCACCGCCCTGACGTTCGGCAACGTGCACGGCGTCTACAAGCCGGGCAATGTCAAGCTCCGCCCGGAGATCCTGAACGAGATCCAGACCGCCGTGGGGGACAAGGTCGGCGTCGACAAGCCGTTCGACCTGGTCTTCCACGGAGGGTCCGGGTCGTCGCTGGAGGAGATTCGGGCAGCGCTCGACTACGGCGTCGTCAAGATGAACGTCGACACCGACACCCAGTACGCGTTCACCAGGCCCGTCGCCGACCACGTGTTCACCAACTACGACGGAGTGTTGAAGGTCGACGGCGAGGTGGGCAGCAAGAAGGCCTACGACCCGCGGACCTGGGGTAAGGCAGCTGAGGCCGGTATGGCGGCTCGGGTCGTCGAGGCGTGCCATGCGCTCCGCTCGGCGGGCCGGCGGCAGTCGTGACGAGGCCGCCGGAATCGTCCCCTGCAGCGTTCCCGGCGGCCTCAACTCAATGATGCCCCCTCCTCAGGGGTATGACGCGGCATTTTCCTGACACTGGCGCTAACCTGCCACTCGTGATCCCCGCCACGCCCGTGCCTCCCCTCGAGGGATTCGGGATCGGCCCGCGCGGTGACCGCCTCTACCGCGCCGTGTTGCGCGACCGTCAGGTGCGGGTCGCCGTCCTGGCCGAGCGGCTCGGGTGGCCACGGTCGGAGGTCGACGAGGAGCTAGCGCCGGTCGCCGAGCTCGGGCTGCTCGTGGTCCGTGACGGGATCGCCGTCGCTGTCTCGCCCTACCTTGCGCTGGGCAGGCTGGCCGACGTCGAGGCCCGCACCCTGCTCGAACGCGAGCGCGCGCTCGACGCGTTGCGCGGCGCCATCCCCGACTACGCCGCCGAGGAACGCGGCGGCGTCCTCACCCAGTCGCGGCTGGAACCGGTCGAGGTCCACACCGGGCCCGACGTCGGCGCCGTCGTCGATGCGATGATCCGGAGCACGACGGGCGAGCTCCTGCTGATCCACACGATCGAGTGGCTGGACAACCCCGGCTGGTCCAAGGGCGACACCCTGCTGGCCCGCGAGACCGCCGGCGGCCGGCCGGTGCGCAGCATCTACCCGGCTGAGGCGCTACACCGGGCGTCGGCGCTCGAGCTGGTCCGCCAGTGGGCGGAGATCGGTGAGGACGTGCGGTTGCTGCCGTCGCCACCGTCGAGGCTGATCGTCTTCGGTGGCCAGGCCGCGTTGATCCCCGTCGAGTGGGGACGCTCGCCGTCCCGCCGGGTCGTGGTCCGGACGCCCGGGGTCGTCGACGCCATGCGCCATCTGTTCGACGTGCTCTGGCGCCAGGCGGTACCGCTACCGGGGTCGGACACCGAGGGCGTGGGCGGACGCAGCCAGGTGCTCCGCCTGCTCGCCGCGGGCGCGAAGGACGAGACCATCGCCCGCCAGCTCGGGGTCTCCCTGCGTACCGTGCGCCGCCGGGTGGCCGATCTGCTGGGGGAGATGGACGCCACCACACGCTTCCAGGCGGGCGTCGAGGCGTCGAGGCGGAAGCTGGTATGACGTCGGTACCCTCGGCCCGTCGGGCTGCTACGGCCGGCAGATCATCGTGAAAGGGGCACCCAGGTGCCTGCGATAGTGCTGGTGGGCGCCCAGTGGGGTGACGAAGGCAAGGGCAAGGCGACCGACCTGCTCGGCGGTGCCGTCGACTACGTGGTCAAGTTCAACGGTGGCAACAATGCCGGCCACACCATCGTCATCGACGGCGAGACGTATGCGCTGCACCTGCTCCCGTCGGGCATCCTCACACCCGGTGTCGTCCCGGTCATCGGCAATGGTGTCGTCATCGACCTGGCCGTCCTGTTCGGGGAGATCGACGCGCTGGGCGCCCGCGGCGTGGACACGTCGCGCCTGGTCGTCAGCGCCAGCGCGCACTTGGTCACGCCGTACAACCGCGTGCTGGACAAGGTGACGGAGCGCTTCCTCGGCAGCCGGAAGATCGGAACGACGGGTCGCGGGATCGGCCCGACCTATGCCGACAAGATGTCTCGCGTCGGCATCCGGGTGCAGGACCTGTTCGACGAGAAGATCCTCCGGCAGAAGGTCCAGGGTGCTCTCGAGCAGAAGAACCAGCTACTCGTGAAGGTCTACAACCGGCGAGCCGTCACGGTCGATGCCGTGGCCGACGAGTTGCTCGGCTTCGCCGACCGGTTGCGGCCGATGGTGGCCGACACGGTCACGCTGCTGGCCCGGGCGCTCGATCAGGGGCGGACGGTACTGCTCGAAGGTGGCCAGGCGACGCTGCTCGACGTCGACCACGGCACCTATCCGTTCGTCACCTCGTCCAACCCGACAGCCGGCGGCGCCTGCACCGGCTCCGGGATCCCGCCGACCCGCATCGACCGCGTGCTCGCGGTGATGAAGGCGTACACGACCCGGGTGGGAGAGGGGCCGTTCCCGACCGAGCTGCTCGATGCCGATGGCGAGCGGCTGCGTGCGGTCGGCGCCGAGTTCGGTACGACCACTGGCCGTCCGCGACGCTGTGGCTGGTTCGACGCCGTACTGGGCCGGTATGCGGCGCGGGTCAACGGCGTCACCGACTTCGTGCTCACCAAACTCGACGTGCTGACCGGTCTGGAAAGGGTCCCGGTGTGTGTCGGGTACGAGGTCGACGGCATGCGCCACGACGAGATGCCGATGACCCAGACGGACTTTCACCACGCCGTGCCGGTCTACGAGTACCTGGACGGCTGGACCGACGACATCTCCGGCGCGCGCTCGCTGTTGGGCCTGCCTGCAGCCGCCCGCGCCTACGTGGCAGCGGTCGAGGAGCTGTGCGGCGCACCGGTGTCGGCCGTCGGCGTCGGGCCCGGTCGGGAAGAGATCATCTCGGTGCGCGGCCTGATCTGAGCTCTGTTCGTGCCGTACCTGTCCGGTACCGCGGCCGTCACGGCGGATACGTTGCCCCGGTGACGACGACCGCCGGACCGCACGTGACGCGGACGACGCTGGCCGACGGCCGGGCGCTCCATTACTTCGACGACGGACCGGGCCGGACGCGTCGGACCACCGACGGCCGGGGCCTGCCTGCGCCGCCCGACCCAGCCGAGCTGCGTCACGATCCGCTGCACGACGACTGGGTCGTCGTGGCGGCGCACCGGCAGGGCCGCACGCACCTACCGTCGAGCACCGACTGCCCGCTCTGCCCCTCGGTCCCTGGCCGTCCGACGGAGGTTCCGGCCCGCGACTACGACGTCGTCGTCTTCGACAACCGGTTCCCGTCGCTTCCAGCCGCGGGACCCGGCGGTGACGCCGCCGGCACGTGCGAGGTGATCTGCTTCTCGGCTGACCACGAGACGACGTTCGCCGACCTGGACGACCGCAGGCTGGCGACCATCGGGCAGGCGTGGGTCGACCGCACGGTCGAGCTGTCCAGGCTGCCCGGGGTCGAGCAGGTGTTCTTGTTCGAGAACCGAGGCGACGAGATCGGCGCGACGCTCCGGCATCCGCACGGGCAGATCTACGCCTACCCGTTCGTGCCCGCGCGGATGCAGCGCGCGTTGTCGGTGGCCGCAACCCGTCGTGACGCCGGACTGACGTGCGCAGCGTGCGACCTCGTCGAGCGCGCCGGAACCGGCGAGCGGTTGGTCTGGTCGTCGGCGGAGTTCGTCGCCGTCGTTCCCGCTGCGGCACGGTGGCCGTACGAGGTGCAGATCTTCGCGCGGCGGCATGTTCCCGACCTCGTGGAGCTGTCGGCCGACGAACTCGCGTCGATGACGGATGGCCTGCGCGACGTGCTGTCCCGCTTCGGCGGCCTGTTCGGGTCCCCGGTGCCGTACGTGGCGGCGTGTCACCAGGCACCCGTCCGGCGGGACCGCGACCTGGCTCACCTGCGCTTCGAGGTGTTCACGCCGCGCCGCGAGAAGGGCAAGCTGAAGTACCTCGCCGCCAGCGAGAGTGCCGCCGGCGCCTGGATCAACGACGTCTCACCCGAGGAGGCGGCCGCCCGCCTCCGCGCCGTCTTGCCGTGAGCCGCGCGTGCCATGAGTCGCGCGGATGAGGCCGAACCGACCTCGCGGAGAACCTGTTAGTAGCCCCTCACAGGCCGCGGCCGACCATGTCCAGCGTCCGCTCCAGCGCGGCGTCTCGGGCGTCGTCGGGCATGCCCGCCAACGGTCCGTCGAGGATGAGTCGGGCCAGCCCGTGCACTGCCGACCAGGCCGCGAACTCGGCGAGGGGCCGCCGCTCAGCGGGTAGGGAGCCCGTCGTCACCAGGTCGTCGAGACCCTGGATGAGCATGAGGAACGCGGCGTCGGTCTCACGCGGGGGATCAGGTTCGCGCTGCTCCTCGCCGAATGCCGTGCGGAACAGTCCCGGTTCGGCGAGCGCGACCCGCACGTAGGCGCGACCGATCGCGGAGAGCCGGCGGAGAGCATCCTGGGCCGCGTCTCCGGTCGGCTCCACGGTGGCCAGCTCTGCCCGCAGGCCGTCGGCCAGGGTGTCGAAGGCACACAGTCTGACCGCGCCCAACAGGTCGTCGGCGTTGGTGAAGTGCCGGTAGGCCGCGGTCGGCGTGACGCCCACCTCGCGGGCTGCGGCCCGAACGCCGACCGCCGTCGGACCGCCCGCCTCCGCCAGCTTCGCTCCAGCCGCGATCAGCGCATTGCGCAGGTCGCCGTGGTGGTACCGCTCGCGAGTCGCCGGCATGGTGGTCACCGCCAGATGTTGACACCAGTGCACATGAGTGGCAAGTTTACACACGTCAAGTTTACATGTGCCAACTTCCGAGGGAGAACGTCATGTTCGCGAATCTGGGGACTTTCGTGGTCCGCCACGCACGTGTGGTGCTGGTCGCCTCGCTGGTCGCACTTGTCGGCCTGGCCGTGGTCGGTGTCGGAGCGTTCGGCCGGCTACAGACCGACGGGTTCGCGGACCCGGATGCCGAGTCGAGCGCGGCGGGCCAGCGGCTTGCCGAGCAGTTCGGCGGCGACGCGGACTTCGTCTTCCTGGTCGACGCGGGCACGCGCGAGGTCGACGACCCGCAGGTCGCCGCCGCTGGGGAGCAGCTCGCCAGCGAGCTGGCTGAAGACCCGGCGCTCTCGAACGTCGTCTCGTACTGGGAGACCGATGCTGCGTCGCTGAAGTCGCAGGACGGCACGCAAGCGATGATCGTCGCCAACCTCGCCGACGGCGACGTCGGGGACGTCGCCGAGCGATATGGCGGCGAACATGGCCCGCTGGACGTGACGGTGGGTGGCCCGGAGGTTGCGGGCGAGGACATCGGCAGTCAGGTCGGGAGGGACCTCGCCGTGGCGGAGAGCATCGCCGTGCCGCTGATCCTGGTGCTCCTCGTCGTCGCGTTCGGGAGCGTGGTGGCGGCGCTGTTGCCGCTGGCGATAGGTGCGATCGCGATCATGGGGACGTTCGGCGAGCTGTTCGTGCTCGGCTCCGTCACCGACGTCTCGATCTACGCGATCAACCTGACGACGGCGCTGGGACTGGGCCTGGGGATCGACTATGCGCTGCTCATGGTCAGTAGGTACCGGGAGGAGCTGGGGCGCGGGCTGTCAGTGCCGGACGCCGTGGTGCGGACCGTCGAGACCGCGGGCCGCACGATCTTCTTCAGCGGCCTGGCCGTGGCGGCCGCGCTCGCGGCGCTGTTGCTGTTCCCGCTCTACTTCCTGCGCTCGTTCGGATACGCGGGCATCGGCGTGGTCGTCATCGCCGTCGCGAGTGCCCTGGTCGTGTTGCCGGCGCTGCTTGTCGTTCTGGGTACCCGCGTCAACGCCGGCAAGCTGCCCTGGTTGCGATCGGCGGCGCGTAGCGCCGAGGCGCCGTTCTGGGGTCGGCTCGCGGCCGGTGTCATGCGGCGCCCGCTCCTGGCCGCGGTGCCGGTGATCGTCCTGCTGGCTGCCGCCGCCGCGCCGCTGTTGCAGGTGACATTCGGGACGCCTGATGACCGGGTGCTGCCGACCAGCGCGTCGAGCCGGCAGGTGGGCGACGCGCTGCGCGATGGCTTCGCCACCAACGACACAGCCGCCATCGACGTCATCACGGTTGGAGCCGTCGACGCGGCGGGCGTCGCCGACCATGCCGCAGAGCTCTCGTCGCTACCTTCCGTCGACCGCGTCGACTCCAGCGCCGGCACGTTCGCCGGTGGGGAGCTGGCCGACGGTGCCGCCAGGACCGCGTTCAGCACGCCGGAGGCCGAGCGCCTGGCCGTCGTGACCGGCCTGGACACCATGTCGGACGCCGCGCGGGACCTCGTTGACGCCGTGCGTGCGGTACCGCCTCCGGCAGGCGTCACCGCCCTGGTCGGCGGGACCACCGCGGAGTTGGTCGACAGCCTGGACGCCATCGGGGGTGTGCTGCCGCTCGCGGTCGGGCTGATTGCGCTGACGACCTTCGTCGTGCTCTTCCTGTTCACCGGCAGCGTGGTGCAGCCGTTGCGTGCCCTGGTGACCAACGCCCTCACACTCGGCGCCACCTTGGGCGTGATGGTGCTGATATTCCAGGAGGGATTCCTGTCGTCGGTGCTGGGGTTCACGCCGCAACCGTTGGACATGTCGATGCTCATGCTGCTGTTCTGCCTGGCCTTCGGCTTGTCGATGGACTACGAGGTCTTCGTCATGAGCAGGATCAAGGAGCGCTACGCGGCCGGGATGAGCATCCAGGACGCGACCGTGCACGGCCTGGCGCACACCGGCCGCATCGTCAGCACTGCGGCCGCGCTGATCGCGGTGTCGTTCTTCGCGTTCGGCACCAGCCAGGTGAGCTTTCTGCAGCTGTTCGGCATCGGCAGCGGCCTGGCGATCCTGATCGACGCGACCCTGGTGCGCGGCATCCTCGTCCCCGCATCGATGCAGCTGTTCGGTCGCAGCTCCTGGTACGCGCCCGCTCCCCTGCGTCGGGTATATGCGAGGCTGGGCCTTGCCGAGACCTGACCCCCGCTCCCCACCCACGCATCCCAACCCTCCATCCCTCCATCCCTCCATGATCATGAAGGAAAGCAGGGCTATAGGCCGCCTGATCCTTCATGATCATGGGGAGGGAGAGGGGGAGGGGTGGGAGGGATGAGAGGGGGGAGCACGATCGAGGCCGTGCCGTTGCGCAACGAGTGGGTCGCGCTCGAGCCGCTGGCGCCGTCGCACGCCCCAGAGCTGGCGGCGGCCGTCGGTAACCCGGCGGAGCTGTTCCGATGGATGTCGATCTGGATGCCGGCGACCGACCTGTCGGGGATGGTGGGCGTCGTCGCCGCGTTCGTCGAGGCCGCGCGTCGCGGCGAGCTCGCGCCGTGGGCGATCCGCCGGCGTCGTGACGGTGCGCTGGTCGGGTCGACGTCCTACCTTGATATCGACGTGGCGAACCGGCACGTCGAGGTGGGAGCGACCTGGATCGGCGAAGCGTGGTGGCGCACCGAGGTCAACACCGCAACCAAGCTGCTGGTCCTCGGCCACGCCTTCGACACGCTCGGCATGGAACGGGTCGCGCTGAAGACGCACCATCTCAATGTGCGCTCACACGTGGCGATCGAGCGGCTGGGAGCGGTACGCGAAGGTGTGCTGCGCCACCACATGCTCCACCCGGACGGCAGATGGCGGGACACCGTGTACTACTCGATCCTTCGGGACGAGTGGCCTGCTGCGCGGAACCGGCTGCTCGACCGTCTCGGCTGATGGGCTCGACATCCACGTTCGGGCGATCGACCTCAGAATCGACAAGCTCGGCATGCCAGTGCCCGAGCGTGTGACGATCGACGTCGCCGCACTCGCGGCCGGCCACGAGTAGCTCACTGCTGGGTCGACGACGCGCACCGACGGTGAGGCGATCCCGGCCAACAGATCCTGACCGACGGCTTCAGCAGTGCCTGAGCCGGACAGCGCCTGCGTAGACGAGGATCAGTAGGCTCGTCGGCCGTGGAGATTCTCGTCCTCGGCGCCGGTGCGCGCGAGCATGCGCTGGTCCGCGGTCTCCGTCACGACGCCACCGTCAGCGAGGTTCATGCGGCGCCCGGCAACGCCGGTATCGAGGCCGACGCTTCGGCCGTCCACATGGTCGACCCGGCCAATCCACTGGCGGTCGCGGACCTGGCAACGCGGCTCGGCACCGACCTGGTGGTGGTCGGACCCGAGGGCCCGCTGGTCGCCGGTGTCGGCGATGCGGTGCGGGCGAGAGGCATCGCCTGCTTCGGCCCGTCCGCGCGGGCGGCCCGGCTGGAGGGATCCAAGGCGTTCGCCAAGGAGGTCATGGCTGCGGTCGGCGTACCGACGGCGATGGCGGTCGTCTGCGACAGCCAGGCCGAGGCCGAGGATGCCCTCGACCGGTTCGGCCCGCCGTATGTCGTGAAGGACGACGGGCTCGCGGCGGGCAAGGGGGTCGTCGTCACATCCGACCGCGAAGCTGCGCTGGCGCACGCTGCGACGTGCGACCGGGTGGTGATCGAGGAGTTCCTCGATGGCCCCGAGATCTCGCTGTTCTGCCTCACCGACGGCGAGAACATCGTTCCGCTGACACCGGCGCAAGACTTCAAGCGCGCCCACGACGGCGACGCCGGACCCAACACCGGTGGCATGGGCGCCTATGCGCCCCTGCCGTGGGCTCCTGAGGACCTGGTCGACGACGTGGTGGAACGGGTCGTCCGTCCCACGGTCGACGAGATGCGCCGCCGCGGCACGCCGTACTCCGGCGTGCTCTATGCGGGGCTGGCGCTCACCTCCCGAGGCGTGCGTGTCGTGGAGTTCAACGCCCGTTTCGGCGATCCCGAGACCCAGGCCGTGCTGGCCCGGCTCGCGTCTCCGCTCGGTGGCCTGCTGGCGGCAGCCGCAGCCGGCGGCCTGCGCGACTTCCCGCCGCTGCGGTGGGACGGCGGTGCGTCCGTCACGGTGGTCGTGGCGGCCGCGGGCTATCCCTGGGCGCCGCGCACCGGCGACGCCGTCGAGGGGCTGCGCGATGCTGCGGCCGTCGACGGTGTCAACGTGCTGCATGCGGGTACCCGTCGGGACTCGTCGAGCGCCGTTGTCAGTAGCGGCGGCCGGGTGCTGTCGGTGACGGCCGTCGGCGCCGACCTGGCTCAGGCACGTTCGCGGGCGTATGACGCCGTCGGCCGCATCCGGCTGGACGGAAGCTACTACCGCACCGACATCGCCGAGGCCGCCGTCCTCGGCCTGGTTGTTGTGCCCCTGCACGTGTCCTGATCGTGGAACCGCTGATGATCAGGGTCAGGCGGACCTCGATGTCGAGATGTTCGCCAACCGGCGCGGAGGCTGGCCTTCGCGACCATCTCGAGATCGACGTGGGTCCCCCTGGGCCGGGAACGACCTGCCCGGCGTGACAACCTCTGCGGGGTCATCGCTCGTGAGGACTTCGTCTCCGGTTCGGCGTGCCTGGCGACGATGCAGTGGCCGGTTGGGGCGACCGTGACGAGGTGGTGCGGGCGCTCGGCGCGTCGGCGCCGGGCCAGTGTGCCGTCGTCGTGCCCTGGTACGCGGAGGACCAGGACGTCGAGACGACCTCTCACCTGCTCGGGATCTCCCCGGGAACCGTGGAGAGGCAGGCTGCGCGGCTCGCTGCCCTGGCGGGCTGCCCTGTCGAAGACCGCCGTCGCGGCCGGTGTGGACGTCGAGCAAGGACGTCGCGAGATCGACGTCGTCATTGAGTACAGCGGCGGGCGTCCCGTGGGGATCGAGATCAGGGCTGACGGCGCGCCGGAGGTCCGCTCCGCCCGGCATCTGCCGTGGCTGCGCGACGAAGTCGGTGATCGCTTCGTGGCCGGCATCGTGCTCCATACGGGTGGGTTCGCTGATGGCCTCGATGAGCGGACAGTCGCGGCACCGATCTGCTCCATCTGGGGATGGGCGGATCGCGCCTGGCGTTCATCATTCGACGTCCGGGTCAGCAGCGGGCGCGCTCGGGCCGGGTTGGGCTGCGCGACCGCGTACGTGACACTGGGGGCATGACCGCAGCGTCGATACCCGACGTCCTGGCCACGCGGTACGCGTCGGCGGCGATGGTCGGGATCTGGTCGGCCGAGCACAAGGTCGTGCTCGAACGACGGCTCTGGCTGGAGGTGCTGCGTGCGCAGGCCGACCTCGGTGCGGCTGTAGCCGACGGTGCCGTCGAGGCGTACGAGGCCGTCGTGGACGACGTCGACCTCGCCAGCATCGCGGAACGGGAGCGGGTCACCCGACACGACGTCAAGGCGCGGATCGAGGAGTTCAACGCGCTGGCGAGCTATCAGGACGTGCACAAGGGCCTGACCAGCCGCGACCTCACCGAGAACGTCGAGCAGCTCCAGGTGCGGCGGTCCCTGGAGCTCGTGCGGGATCGATGCGTCGCGTCGCTCGTGCGGTTGGCGCGGCTGGCAACCGACCATGCCGACGTCGTCATGACCGGGCGTACGCACAACGTCGCAGCGCAGGCCACGACGCTGGGCAAGCGGTTCGCGTCGGCCGCGGAGGAACTTCTTGTCGCGTACGACCGCCTCGACGACCTCCTCACCCGGTACCCGCTGCGAGGTGTCAAGGGCCCGGTCGGCACCGGGCAGGACATGCTCGACCTGCTCGGCGGTGACGCCGAACGGCTGGCTGAGCTCGAGCGGCGGGTGGCCCGCCATCTCGGCTTCGACCGTGTCCTGAGCAGCGTCGGCCAGGTCTACCCGCGCTCGCTGGACCACGACGTTCTCTCGGCGCTGGTCCAGGTGGCCGCCGGCCCGTCGTCGCTGGCGACGACGATCCGGCTGATGGCGGGGCACGAGCTGGCGACCGAGGGGTTCAAGCCCGGCCAGGTGGGGTCGTCGGCGATGCCGCACAAGATGAACACCCGCTCGTGCGAGAGGGTCAACGGGCTGGCTGTCGTCCTGCGCGGGTACTCCGCGATGGCCGCCGAGCTGGCCGGCGCCCAGTGGAACGAGGGCGACGTCTCCTGCTCGGTCGTGCGACGGGTGGCGCTTCCGGGTGCGTTCTTCGCTGTCGACGGGCTGTTCGAGACGTTCCTGACGGTGCTCGACGAGTTCGGCGTGTACCCGGCGGTGATCTCCCGGGAGCTGGACCGGTACCTGCCTTTCCTGGCGACGACGAAGGTCCTGATGGCCGCGGTGAAGGCGGGCGTGGGCCGCGAGTCCGCCCACGAGGTGATCAAGAAGCACGCGGTCGACGTGGCCCTCGACCTACGTGCGGGTGCGGACCGCAACGACCTCCTCGACCGGCTGGCGGGCGACGCGCGGCTGCGGTTCGACCGGGCCAACCTCGACGACCTGGTCCAGTCGCCGCTGGAGTTCACCGGCGCGGCGGCCACCCAGGTCGCCGAGGTGGTCGGACGGATCGAGAAGCTCGCGGCCGAGCATCCCGACGCCGCCACGTACGGCCCCGCGCCGATCTTGTAGCACGTTTCTCCACAGCTGGTCCCTTGCGCGTCGGCTCGTCCACAGCGGCGGCGACGGTGGTCGCGAAGGTCGGGATCACCCGGCACTCTGGGAGGCCGACGATGCCATTGAACAGCCTGCGTTCTGCAGGCAGAATGGAGTCATGCCCGTGACGCTGACCATTCGCGACGTGCCGGACGACGTCCGCGACGCCTTGACGAGGGAATCTCGTGAGCGCGGCCAATCTCTTCAGGCCTACCTGCTTGGCGTGCTCCAGAGGCAGGCGGGCTTCTCCCGCAACCGCGAGGTGATCGCAGAGATCGAGCGCGATATCGCCCTGTACGGCGATACGCAGGTCGGGCCGTCGGACGTCGTCGACGCGATCCACCAGGCACGCGCGGAACGCGACGAGCAGATTCTGCGAGCCATGAAGCCCGGAGGCGACGATCCAGCATGATCGTCGCTGACGCGTCGGTCGTGGCGAACATGCTCGTTGGTCACGGTGACCTCGGCCGCCGGGCAAGGGCCGCGCTTCGGGCGGAACCGGAGTGGGCCGTCCCCCACCATTGGACCGTGGAGGTGTTCTCCGCGATACGGCGGCAGGCCGGCCGCGGGACGATCAGCGAAGCAGCCGCCGCACGCGCCGTTAGGCGCCTACCCGAGCTGGCGATCGACCACGTCCCGTCCGAGGCGCTTCTTCCTCGCATGTGGCAGCTCAGGGCCTCGTTCACGGCCTACGACGCGGCCTACGTCGCCATCGCCGAGGTCCGGGGGCTGACGCTGGTCACCTCGGACGATCCGCTCGCCCGGGCTGCAACGCGGTACTGCCGCGTCGAGCTGGTTGCCTGACGAGCACGGCCCGCGGCTCGACGCTCACGAGCCGGCCGAGATCGGCGACCATCACGTCGACGTCGTAGCGAGCGTGCGCACGGCGCAACCGATGCAACGCCTGGAGGAGGCGTCAGCCGGCGATGATCGGCCAACAGATCTCCGTGCGGAACTCCTGCGGATCGTCCGTCGCATCGGGCCCGACGATGTAGAGCTCGCGGATCGCTGCGTCGGTGGCGATGCCGCGCTCGTTCGCCGCCGCGCCGAGGACCGCGTAGGTGCGGTCGAGGTCCTCGAACGGTCCGACGTGCATCGCGACGAGCACGTCGCCGCCCGGCACCGGAATGACTTCGACGCGTCCCGACGTCGCGGGCGGCGCTGACATCACGGGGACGTATGCGGCGACCGGCCCGGCGTCCTCGGTGAAGAAGGCCGCCGAGTACACGCCGCCGCCTGGTCCGGACACCCGCGCACCGGTCGCGGCCACCGCCGTCCACAGCTCGCCGAACGCCGCGCCGCACCGCCGTTCGACGTCGTCCTTGGCGACCACCTCGCGGATGGCCAGGGCGGCCACGTCGGGCATCGGAAATGCGAGCAACGCCCGAAGCGACGCGACGACCTCCTGCGTGCGTGCGAGCTCGCCTTCCATGCGCGCAAGGTGGGTAGCGATCGTGGCGTCGCGGGCCGTCGGGTCAACCGCCGTGACGACGTCGCGGATCGCGTCGAGCGGCATGTCGAGGGCGCGCAGCCGCCGAATCAGCTGCGCGTCACGCGCCTGGGTGGCGTCGTAGCGGCGGTAGCGCGATCCGGCGTCGATGGCCGCCGGGACCAGCAAGCCGACGTCGCGGTAGTGGCGCAGCGCCTTGACGCTGAGGTGGGTCAGCTTGGAGAACTCACCGATCGAAAGCAACGCGCTCATGCTCCACCATCGCGGTACTGGCGCCGAACCACCGTCTGGCGAACTCAGGGTCGGGTGCGATCGGCGTAACGATGTCGACGCCGTTGCCGCCCGGATCGCGGACGATGACGTGGCGTTGCCCCCAGGGCTCATCGCGCAGGGGCACGTCGATGTCGACACCGGCGGCGACCAGCCGTGCCGCGATGGTGTCGACGTCGTCAACCTCGAACGTGACGAAGCGGCTGCCAGCCGTCGCCTGCCGGTGATGCGCCGGCTGCGTCGGGTGGTCGGCTCGGAGGAAGCCGAGGCCCATCGGCCGATCGGATGCCGAGCTCAACACGATGTACCAACCAGCATCGACTGCGATCTCGAAGCCGAAGTGGCGCACGTAGAAGTCACGGCAGGCAGCCGGGTCGTCGACGACGAAGAGCACGAAGTGGTGACGCAACGCGAGCATGTATACCAGCCTGAACGGTCCCGCTGCGGGAGAGTCAAGGTTGCGATCACCAGTCACGGGAACCGCGTCGGGGCCTGCGAGGTCATGCGCCGGGGTCACAGCCGGCCGGCGTCGATGATCCGGGACAGGAACTGCCGCGTCCGTGCCTGTACCGGATCCGCCAGCACCTGGTCCGGCGGACCCTCCTCCAGCACGACGCCGCCGTCCAGGAAGCAGACCCGGTGGGCCACCTGGCGGGCGAAGCCCATCTCGTGGGTGGCCATCAGGATGGTCATGCCTTGCAACGCAAGATCGCCGACGATCCGCAGGACGTCGCCGACGAGTTCGGGGTCGAGCGCGCTGGTGATCTCGTCGAGCAGCAGCAGCCGCGGGTCGTACGCGAGGGCCCGCACGATCGCGGCGCGCTGTTGTTGGCCGCCGGATAGCCGGTCCGGGTACTCGGCCGCCTTGTCGGCCAGGCCGACCTCCGCCAGCAGGTCGCGAGCGCGGGCCTCGGCGGCAGATCGTGGCGTTCCGTGGACCACCCGCGGGGCCAGCGTGATGTTGTCGAGCACGCTCAGGTGCGGGAACAGGTTGTACGCCTGGAACACGATCCCGATCCGCCGGCGCACGGTGTCCGGGTCGGCGCGCGGGTCGGTGATGTCGACGCCGTCCAGCGTGATGACGCCGTCGTCGACGACCTCCAGCAGGTTGATGCAGCGCAGCAACGTCGACTTGCCCGACCCGGACGCGCCGATCAGTGCGACGACCTGGTGCTCGTCGACGTCGAGGTCCACGCCCGCGAGCACGATGTGGTCGTCGAACCGCTTCGCGACCCCCTGGCACGACAGCACGCTCACACCACACCGCCCGCCTGTTGCCGTCGGGTCGCCCGCGCGGCCGCCCAGTCGGCCAGCCGTGCTGACGGCACCGCCAGGAGCACGAAGAGCAGGCCCGCCACGACGTATGGCGTGAAGTCGAACCGGCCGGACGACTCGATCTGGGCTGCCCGGACGGCGTCCACGGCGCCGAGCACCGAGATCAGCCCGACGTCCTTCTGCATCGCGACGAAGTCGTTGAGCAGCGGAGGCGTCACCCGGCGGACGGCTTGGGGCAGCACGACCAGCCGCATGGCCTGCCGGTAGGACAGCCCCAACGACCGTGCGGCTGCTCGCTGCGACGGATGCACCGACTCGATACCGGCACGGAAGACCTCGGCGACGTAGGCCGAGTACGTGAGGACCAGCGCCACCGTGCCGAGGACGACCGGAGAGGTCGGGACGCCCTGCAGCCGTAGGCTGGGGACGCCGAACCCGATCAGGTACAACACGATGATCAGCGGCATGCCGCGGAACAGATCGGTGTAGACGGTGGCGAGCGCGCGCAGCGGGAAGAACGCCGGCCCGCGCAGCGTCCGCAGGCCGGCGACCAGCAGGCCGAGCACCACCACACAGATGGCCGCGACGACGAGCACCCGGATGTTCAGCCACAGCCCGGACAGGATCCGCGGCAGGGACTCACGCGCGACGGCGAGGTCGAAGAACTGGTCGCGCACCCGAGCCCAGCCGGGCGAGTTCAGCAGCGTGACAGCGCACACCACCGCGAACGCCAGCGTCGAGACGAACGCGATCAGCGTGGACCGGCGGGTCCGTCCGCGGCGGTACTCCTCGCGGCGGAGCTGGGTCTCGCTGACCTGCCAGCCGTCCTGCGGGCGCAGCGCCGGCTGGCTCACTCCAGGACCGGGGCGCCTGCTGTGTCGGCGAGCCACTCCAGCTCGATCGAGTCCAGCGTGCCGTCGTCCCGGAGCGCGTCGACCGCCTGGCTCACGCAGTCGGTCAGCGGCGAGTCCTTGTCCAGGACGAGCCCGAACTGCTCCTGTTCACCGCTACCCGGGGGCAGCTGGCCGACGATCGTCGAGCCCTCGATCTCCGCGGCCGTGACGAAGAACGCCGTCGGCAGGTCGAGGACGAGAGCGTCGATCTGGCCGTTGACCAGTGCTGCCTTGGCGTCGTCGTTGGTGTTGTAGACGGCCGGCTCCGCCGACGGTTGCACGACGTCCTCGATCGCGGAGAGGCTGGTCGTACCGACCTGGGCGCCGAGGGTCACGCCGGCGAGGTCGGCCAGGCTCGTTGCCGACGCGGCAGGCGAGCCGTCCAGGGCGATCACGGCCTGGGTCACGTCGTAGTACGGCGAGGAGAAGTCGACCGCCTCGCGGCGCTCGTCGGTGATCGAGAACTCGTTGATGTCGAAGTCGAAGGTCTTGGGGCCGGGCTGGATGGCCGCGTTGAACGGCACCCGCACCCACTCGACGTCGTCCTGCGCGTAGCCCATCTGCTCGGCGACGGCGTTCGCGATCGCGCCCTCGAACCCCTCGCCGTTGGCGGGGTCGTCGTCGACGAACCACGGCTCGAAGACTGGCTCGTCGGTCGCGATGGTCAGCGTGCCCGCGGTGATGGTGTCCAGCGACGCCGGAGCGCATTCGCCGCCCGGGCTCTCGGTGGCGGCCGTCGTTTGTTCGTCGTCGTCCTCGGGTGCGCAGGCGGCGACCGCGAGGGCAGCCACGACCACGGGGGCGACCAGGGAACTCATGCGCGACATGCCAGCGATCGTAAGCCTTGATGTCCACATGGTGGCCACCATGTATTGCTCTGTGGACCAGTACGCTGCCGGAGGTGTCCGCGCCCGACCTGCCCGGTTACCGGCACGCCTACTCGGGCAAGGTGCGCGATCTCTACCTCCCCGACGAGCGCGACGACGCCGTGCTGATCGTCGCGAGCGACCGGATCTCGGCGTACGACCACGTGCTGGCCCCGACGATCCCGGACAAGGGCCGGGTGCTCACGGGCATGTCGGCGTGGTGGTTCGAGCAGCTCGCCGACCTCGTGCCGAACCACCTGCTCTCCACGGATGTGCCGGCCGCGGTCCGCGGACGCGCGCTGCTGTGCGAGCGGCTCGCGATGGTTCCCGTCGAGTGCGTCGCCCGCGGGTACCTGGCGGGGTCCGGGCTGGCCGACTACCGGGCGACGGGCTCCGTGAGCGGCGTCGGGTTGCCTCCTGGGCTCACGGACGGGTCGCGGCTGCCCACGACGATCTTCACGCCCGCGACGAAGGCCGAGCTCGGGGAGCACGACGAGAATGTCGACTTCGGGTACGTCGAGCGGGTCGCTGGGACCGACGTGGCCGCCGAACTGCGGCACCTGACGCTGGCCGTCTACGCCCGCGGCGAGGCGATCGCCCGCGAGCGGGGAATCGTGCTGGCCGACACGAAGCTGGAGTTCGGCCGGCGCGCCGACGGTGCGCTGGTGCTCGCCGACGAGGTGCTGACGCCGGACTCCTCCAGGTTCTGGCCGCTGGACGCCTGGGAGCCGGGACACGCCCAGCCGTCGTTCGACAAGCAGTACGTCCGCGACTGGCTGGTGTCGGCGCAGTCCGGCTGGGACCGTTCGTCCGGCCAGGAGCCACCCCCGTTGCCGGTCGACGTCGTCGAGCGGACTCGTGAGCGGTACGTCGAGGCCTACGAGCGCCTCACCGGCCAGCCCTTCGCGTGAGGGCGCCGGTAGCCTGGGGTCGCGCCACTGCTGGCGCGTCCACCTGTCCGTCGTCACGCGAGGAGCATGTCCGTGGCCCGTGTCGTCGTCGATGTCATGCCCAAGCCCGAGATTCTCGACCCGCAGGGTAAGGCGGTCCTTGGTGCGCTCGGCCGGCTCGGCTTCGAGGGCGTGACCGCGGTCCGGCAGGGCAAGCGGTTCGAGATCGAGTTCGACGGAGAGGTCGGTGCCGGCGAACAAGCCGAGATCGAGCGGGCGGCCGGAACGCTGCTGGCCAACCCGGTGATCGAGGACTTCGCGGTCCGGGTCGAGCCGTGAGGGTCGGCGTCGTCATCTTTCCAGGTTCGCTCGACGACCGCGACGCCGCCCGGGCGGCGCGGATCGCCGGTGGAGAGGCCGTCGCGCTGTGGCACGGGGACGACGACCTGCGCGGGGTCGACGCGGTGGTCCTGCCGGGAGGGTTCTCGTACGGCGACTACCTGCGGGGCGGCGCCATCGCCCGGTTCGCGCCGGTGATGGAGCCGCTGGTCGACGCCGCCCGCGGGGGCATCCCGGTGCTGGGCATCTGCAACGGCTTCCAGGTGCTATGCGAGTCGCACCTGCTGCCAGGCGCGCTGATCCGCAACGACCACCGCAAGTTCGTCTGCCGCGATCAGCGGTTGAGGGTCGAGAACGCGGCGACTGCGTGGACGGCGTCGTACGAGACCGGCGCCGAGATCCTCATCCCGCTGAAGAACGGCGAGGGCGGCTACGTCGCCGACGAGCGGACTCTCGACGAGCTGGAGGGCGAGGGCCGCGTCGTCGTCCGTTACGTCGGTGACAACCCCAACGGCTCGTACCGCGACATCGCCGGCATCACCAACGCCCGCGGCAACGTCGTCGGCCTGATGCCGCACCCTGAGCACGCCGTCGACGCGCTGACGGGGCCGACCACCGACGGCCTCGGCTTTTTCACATCCGTCCTGTCGAGCGTCGCCGGACAACCCGCGTGAGCATCGACACCGTCAAGCACGCCGCCGAGACGCCGGACCAGCCGCAGCCGTGGGCTGAACTGGGTCTGAACGACGACGAGTACGTCCGGATCCGCGAGATCCTCGGCCGGCGGCCGACGTCGTGCGAGCTGGCCATGTACAGCGTCATGTGGTCCGAGCACTGTTCTTACAAGAGCTCCAAGATGCACCTGCGCCGCTTCGGATACCTGCCCCAGGAGACGCCGGTGGGCAAGCTGCTCGCCGGCATCGGCGAGAACGCGGGCGTGGTCGACGTCGGGCAGGGCTACGCCGTCACGTTCAAGGTCGAGTCGCACAACCACCCGTCGCACGTCGAGCCGTACCAGGGTGCGGCGACCGGCGTCGGCGGCATCGTCCGGGACATCCTGGCGATGGGCGCACGGCCGGTGGCCGTCATGGACTCGCTGCGGTTCGGGCCCGCGGACGCGCCGGACACGCGGCGCGTGCTGCCCGGCGTCGTCGCCGGCATCGGCGGGTACGGCAACTGCCTCGGCCTGCCGAACATCGGTGGCGAGGTCGTCTTCGACGAGTCGTACGCGGGCAACCCGGTGGTCAACGCGCTGTGCGTTGGGGTGATGCGCCACGACGAGCTGCACCTTGCTCACGCCTCGGGCGTCGGGAACCTGGTCGTGCTCTACGGGGCGAAGACCGGAGGCGACGGTATCGGCGGGGTCTCGATCCTGGCCTCGGAGACGTTCGGCGAGGGCGGCTCCAGCAAGCGCCCGAGTGTCCAGGTCGGCGACCCGTTCATGGAGAAGCTGCTCATCGAGTGCACCCTGGAGTTGTTCGCCGAGGACCTCGTCGTCGGCATCCAGGACCTCGGCGGTGCTGGCCTGTCCTGTGCGACCTCGGAGCTGGCGAGCGCCGGCGACGGCGGAATGCACGTCGTGCTTGACCGGGTGCCGCTGCGGGACCCCACGCTCGCTCCGGAGGAAATCCTGATGAGCGAGTCGCAGGAGCGGATGATGGCGGTCGTCACGCCTGCCGACGTCGACCGGCTGCTCGACGTCTGCGCGAAGTGGGAGGTCGACGCGAGCGTCGTCGGCGAGGTCACCGACACCGGCCGGCTCACGGTCGAGTGGTGCGGCGAGACCGTCGTCGACGTGCCGCCCCGGACGGTGGCGCACGAGTGCCCGGTCTACCAGCGCCCGTTCGCCCGGCCGGCCTGGCAGGACGAGCTCCAGGCCGCGACCCCGTCGACGCTGCCGCGCCCGTCCACCGGCGACGAGCTGCGGGCAACCCTGCTGCAGATGGCCGGGTCACCGAACCTGTGCTCGCGGGCCTGGGTCACCGACCAGTACGACCGATACGTGCTCGGTAACACGGTCCTCGCGCAGCCCGAGGACGCCGGCGTGGTCCGGATCGACGAGTCCACCGGTCTCGGCGTGGCGCTGGCGCTCGACGGCAACGGGCGGTACACGAAGCTCGACCCGTACGCCGGGGCCCAGCTCGCGCTGGCCGAGGCGTACCGGAACGTGGCGGCTGTGGGGGCGCGTCCGGTGGCCGTGACCAACTGCTTGAACTTCGGGTCGCCGGAGGACCCGGACGTGATGTGGCAGTTCGCGCAGGCAGTACGCGGGCTGGCCGACGGCTGCCGGACGCTCGGGCTGCCGGTCACCGGCGGCAACGTGTCGCTCTACAACCAGACCGGCTCGACGGCAATCCTGCCTACGCCCGTGGTGGGCGTGCTGGGGGTGCTGGACGACGTCGCGCGGCGGACGCCGTCGGGCTTCCGGACTCCCGGCGCCGTCATCTACCTGCTCGGCACGACTCGCGACGAGCTCGGCGGATCGGAATGGGCCCACGTCGAGCACGGGCATCTCGGCGGGCTGCCGCCGTCGGTCGACCTCGAGGCCGAACGGAACCTGGCGTCGATCCTTGTCGACGCCGCCAGGGACGGGCTGATCGAGGCTGCGCACGACCTGTCCGACGGCGGCTTGGCCCAGGCCCTGGTGGAGTCCTGCCTGCGGCACGGTGTCGGCGCCCGGCTGACGGTGCCGGACGAGCTTGATCCCTTCGTGTTCCTGTTCGCCGAGTCGCAGGCTCGTGCCCTCGTAGCCGTGCCCGCCCCGGAGGAGGCGCGGTTTACCCGCCGCTGCGAGGCACATGGCGTCTCACCGCACCGCATCGGCCTGACCGATGCCGGTCCGGACCTGCGGGTGGCCGGCCTGTTCGACGTGTCGCTGGAGGATCTCCGGGCAGCGTCGCAGGGTACGCTCGCCCGGTTGTTCGAGCCGGCCGGATAGCCCACGGCGGAGGGACCACGATGGCCGCGTTGATATACTCCGGGATCGCTTCGCTCGACGGCTACGTGGCCGACGAGGACGGCAGGTTCGATTGGGCGCAGCCGGACGACGAGGTGCACGCCTCCATCAACGAGCTCGCCAGCCATGTCGGCACCCACCTCTACGGCCGGCGCATGTACGAGGTGCTGCTGCCCTGGGAGACGCTGCACACGCTGCCGGATCAGCCGCGGGTCCTGCTGGACTTTGCCCGGGTCTGGCACGCGGCGGACAAGGTGGTGTACTCGACGACGCTGCCGGAGGTGTCCACCGCCCGGACCCGCTTGGAGCGGTCCTTCGACGCCGGCGAGGTGCGTCGGATGAAGGTGTCGGCGGACCGGGACCTCACGGTCGGCGGGCCCGGCCTGGCGTCCCACGCGCTCGCGGCCGGGCTGGTCGACGAGTGCCACGTGTACGTAGTCCCGGTCGTGGTGGGCGGTGGCATCCGGTTCCTGCCGCCCGGCCTGCGGCTGGACCTGCAACTGCTGGACGAGCGCCGGTTCGGCAGCGGCGTCATCCTGCTGCGGTACCGGACGGCTATGGGCTCGTCCCCATGATCATGTCGATTACGCACAGCGAGACGTGTGCGTAATCGACATGATCACCGGGAGGTGGCGCTGGTGACGGCGGCGGGCTCGGGCGCAGCTTCGGCGCGGGCGCGCTCGATGTTCGCTGTGTTGAGCTTGGGGAGCGCGTAGAGGAACACCAGCAGGTGGACGGCGGCCGCGATCAGGAACGGCCACCGAAGGCCCCATTCGCGTCCTGCTACCGCCTCGGCGAGGAGGACCGTCAGACCGCCGAGCAGGCTGCCGATCGGGATCATCCCCCATCCGAAGAATCGGTAGACGGAGTTCACTCGGCCGAGGAGGTGGTCAGGGATGATCGTCTGCCGCAGCGAGACGGTGATGACGTTCCACACGACGGCCAGGAAGCTCTCGATGACGACCATCAGCCACACCACGACCGCGGACGACGTTAGCCCTGTGACAGCGAGGCAGACGCCGATGCCGAGCAGGGAGACGAACAGCGACGTTCCCGAGCCCAGCACCCGGCTGACCCGCGGGGCCAGCACCGAGCCGACGACGCCGCCGGCCGCGGCACCGGTCAGGAGCAACCCGAACGACTCCGCGCTCAGCCCGAGCACGTCCTGGACGAAGAGCACATACGTCGACAGGGCCAGCGCGCTCATGGCGTTGAGGCCGCCGAGGATGATCGCCATCGGCCGCAGCAGCGGATGGTGCCACAGCCAGCCGAAGCCCTCCTTCATCTCCGCGCGCCAGGCGATCCGCCCGCTCGTCGTCTGACCCTTGGGCGCGAACTGGCCGGCCAGGGAGAAGACCAGGGCGGCTGCCACCGCGAAGGTCGCGCTCTCGACGAAGAACGGCAGCGCGAAGGCAACGCCGAGCAGAGCTCCGGCGAGTGGAGGGCCGATGAAGGAGTTCGTCACCAACTCGGCGCCCCACATCTGGCCGTTGGCGGTCTCCAGCCGGTCCTTGGGCACGATCGACGGCAGCAGCGTCTGGGCGGCGTTGTCGCGCAGGACCTCGGCCGACCCCAGAAGCAGGGCCGCCACGTAGAGCAGGGTGAGAAGGAACACCTGGTTGGGGGGCGTGCCGCACTCCCGGCGGCGATCTGGTCCGGATCGGACAGGTTGCCCTGCGACGCCAGCACGGCCAGTGCCACGCCGAGTGTGATGAACAACCGCACGGCGTCCATCGACGCGACGAGGCGCCTGCGGTCGACGCGGTCGGTGATGACCCCGGCCGGCAACGAGAACAGCAGCCACGGCAGCCTGGTCAGCAGAACCACGAGGGCGATCTGCAGCGGGTCGCGGGTGACGGCGGAGGCCAGCCAGGGGTAGGCGACCAGGGCCAGCCCGTCACCCAGGTTGGAGGTGACCGTCGCCGTCCACAGCCGCCAGTAGTTGGCGCCGAGGCCCGCCTTGCGGTCGGAGCGTCGCCGGATCATCGGCCTTCCTTCGGGTCGGGCAGGCGCGGCCGGTCGGTGGGGTAGAAGGCGACGAGCAGCCCGTAGGAGACGTCGCCGCCGCGCGGTTCCCTGACGAAGTCCGTGAGCAGCTCGCGGAGGCGGTGTTCCCAGTCGGCGGCGCGGTCTTTCGGGATGCGGGCGTAGCGCAGTACCTTGAGACTGGGCAGGTCGTCGCCGGCGGCCTCGGCCGCCTGGTACTCGGCGTCGGCCTCGGCCAGCATCCGGTCACTCCAGGCGGAATCCTCGCCGATCTTGTGATAGAGGAACGTCCGGGCCGTGCGGCCGTAGTACCTCGCCTCCAGAGCGCGTACGCGTTCGGTGCGCACGACCTGCACGAGGCCGGCCTCAGCGAGGATCTTCAGGTGGTACCCGACGGTGCCCTTGGGCTTGCCGAGTGCGGCGGCCATGTCGGTGGTCGTCGCCGCACGCTCGAGCAGCATGTCGATGATGCTCAGCCTGGTCTTCTCGAACAGGGCGCGGTACTGCGCGGGTTCGGTGAGCTCCAGCGTCTCCGGCAGTGCGTAGTCGGGCACGGTCGAATGGTCTGGACCCGCCGTATGGTCGGTCATGGCCGTATGGTCGGCAATGGTCGCCCGTTCTGTCAAGAGGCGCCGGCGTCCTGATGCCTCATGGCACGCTGAACTGCTCCACAAACCCGCACAGCTCCGGCGTCACCGCAACAGTTCAACGTGCCATGCACAACGGTTGAGCGTGCCATCCACGGTGGCCGGAGCGCGTCCTCAGGTGGTGATGGCGGCGAGCCCGGCACTGTAGGAGTCCGGCGTGACGTCGCCGATCAGCAACCGCTGGAGGAGATACCCCAGGACCGAACCGAGAAGAACGGCCGCGATCTCGTCGGGATCGCCATCAGGGCGCAGTCGGCCGGCGCGCTGCTCGGCGCGAGCCAGCTCCGCGAGCAGGACTCGCACGTCGAGGTACCGGTCCCGGACGAACGTGGCCAGGGCGGGGTCGTGGGTCGCCTCGGCCCACACGTGCGGCGCCAGCTGGGCCATCCCGTCCGGCCCGAACGCGAAGCTCTCGACCTGCCGTAGCCCCGCCCGGATCGCCTCGGGAAGCGGGGCCGGCGGGTCCTGAGCCGTGATGCTGCCCAGAACCGCGTGGACCTGGTCGAACACCTCGCCGGTGATCGCCGTGATGATCTCGTTCTTGCCCCGGTAGTAACGATAGACCGCGCCCGCAGACATGCCCGCCTCGGCGAGCACGTCGGCCATCGAGGTCTGGTGGAAGCCCTTGCGGATGAAGCAGCGGCGGGCCGCGTCCAGGATCTGTCGGCGCCGGCGCTCACGGTGAGCCTCGGAGACACGGGGCATGTGTGTGACTGTAAAACGAACATTCGTTCTTGACAAGGGAGGCACGCCGGCGCACCCTGGAGAACGAGAAAGAGAACAGGCATTCCCCTTGAGGAGAGACCATGCACACGCTGTCTCCGTGGAAGACCACGGCGGCCATCGTCGCCGGCGTGGTGACGATCCAGGCGCTCATGCTGTTCGCCTTCGCGTGGCCGGCAACGAACACCGGTCCCCGGGAGGTGCCGATCGCGGTCGCCGGCCCGTCGGCCGCCACCGAGCAGGTCGAGTCGGCGCTGCGGGCCGTCCCTGGCGCGGACGACGGGACGCCGGCATTCGACGTGGTCGCGGTCCAGGACGACGCGGCGGCAGTGGCCGCCATCGAGGACCGCGACGCCTATGGAGCCGTCGTCGTGACGCCGGACGGGCCACGGCTTCTGGTGGCGACCGCGGCCGGCGCGGCCGTCGCGCAGATGCTGCGTGCCGTGGCAGCAGAACTGTCACCGGACGCTCCGCCCCCGCCGATCGATGACGTCGTGCCCGCCGATGCGGACGACCCGAACGGGGCCGCCCTCGGGGCCGGAATCCTGCCCCTGGTCATGACGAGCGCCGCGGCCGGCCTGCTCGCAGCGGTTGTCTTGAGGACAGCCCGGACCCGGCTGACCGCCGTGGCCGGTGTGGCCATCGCCGGCGGGCTCGCCGCCGCAGCGATCCTCCAGTACGGCCTCGGCGCGGTCGGCGGCGCGTACCTCGCGCTGGCCGGGGTCCTTGCGCTGTTGATCGCGGCCGCCGCCGGGAGCGTTGCCGGGCTGGGCGCCGTGCTCGGCCGGGCGGGTGCCGGCCTCGGCGTGCTGCTCATGATCTTCCTCGGAAACCCGCTGTCCGCGGCGGCGAGCGCGCCGGAGTTGCTCCCGCAGCCGTGGGGTGACCTCGGGCAGCTGATGCCGCCGAGCGCCGGCGTGTCGGCCGTGCGTTCTGTCGCGTTCTTCGACGGTGCCGGCGCCGGCCGTCCGCTCCTCGTCCTCGCGGTGTGGGCGCTCGCCGGCGCGGCGCTGATCGCTGCCGGGATGCTTCGCCGTACGCCGGCGTCGGACCGGGACCGGCAGCCGGTCCCGATAGCCTGAAACTCATGTTGCGTCCTGCAAGTTGGACTGGGCCAGCGGGTGTGAGTCCCGCCCGGGTAGGCACCGGAGCGCCCAGTAGCGGGCCCTGGTGAACCATCCGGGTTCGTGCATACCTTCCACGTGGGAAGGATGGCGCGATGCCAAGCAGGTATGACACGCCACCGCTTCGTCTGCCGGCCGGCCGGGCGATCTGCCGCGGATTGCCGCAGCCGCTCGTCTCTTGGCGGTGCGATCGGCTTCTGCGTGGCCTTCCTCATTCCGCCGGCGGGCCGGGCGACGACGAGCGAGGTCGAGGATCTGCGCCGTCACCGTCGGAGGCATGCTGTGATGGCTCGAGATCGACCAGGAGCTTTCGGAGAAGATCGTCGAGTGTGCGCCGTTCGGCTGCCGTGAGGGCACGAAGGAGCCGCTCCTCGTTCGCCACGTGGGCCTCCAGCCCCCCGTCGATGGTCGCCTTGCCGCGCGGGGTGAGCCGGACGAGGACGCCGCGGCCATCGGCGGGGTCGGCCCTGCGCTCAACGAGGCAGCGCTGCACCTCCAGGAGGAAAGGCGCGCTGGGGCTGAGCACCTGCCCGGTCCCGCAGCGCGGGACCATCCCGGGAATCGAGCCGGCCTTCTGCACCAGTGCATCGGTGCGTGCCGTCGCGAGCATGTCAAGCGCGGCGCGGCGAGACCCAACGCGCCCGCCGATCTGCTGGCTGGTGTTGATGACGCCACCTGCCATGGTAGGCGGACAGATCGCTCCCGGTTGACGGACACGTGATCTCCCGGTCGCCGGTCAGGGATCCGGTGGATCTTCCCACTCATGATCCAAGGCTCGAGGGCCCAGCTCCCGGATCTGGAGGAACGGCCTGAGCCATTCTGAGCCAATCCGACTTGCACGGACGCCATATTGGTGCCACTATGGCGTTATGGACCTGATGCCGTACGTCGAACTGCTCCGGCGGGAGCTCGCGGTCGCTGCCGAGGCCGGCGGCGAACAAGTGCGGGCGCTCGCCGAGCGCCTCACCGCCCCGCTCGAGTCGGCGATCCGGCTCACCTTGCTGGAGGCCCTGTCGGCCGCCACCGCGGAGATCACCGGCGATCTCGCACCGGGCTCGGTCCACCTGCGCCTGAACGGGCGGGATCCCGACTTCGTCGTGACACTCCCACCGGCCGACCGGCCGATGCCGGAGGAGCATCCACCGAGCATGCCCGCGGCCCCGATGGACGAGGCCGCGCCGCCCGCCGGCGACACGGGCGGGACGTCCCGGATCAACCTGCGCCTCCCCGACGACGTCAAAGTCAGGGTCGAGGAGGCCGCCGGCCGTGAGCGGATCTCGGTCAACGCCTGGCTCGTACGGGCCGCCGCCGCCGCCTTGCACCCCGGCCAGCGTGCGGGAGCAGCGGCCGGTGTCGGCACCGGGCACCGCGGTTCCAGCCGTGGCCAGAGCTTCACCGGATGGGCGCGCTGACCCCGCCGACGAGAACGTCACCCACGAGCGAGCAGTAGGAAAAGCCATGCCGACCTTCGACACTCCCCAGCCGATCTCCGTCCGGCTCAGTCTCGGCTTCGTCGTCGCCAACGTGCTAGTCACCGCCGGCGACCGCACCGACACCACCGTCGACCTACGACCCATCGACGCGTCCAGCAAGGCCGACCTGAAGATCGTCGAACAGACCCGCATCGAATACGCCGACGGCAATCTGGTGGTCCGGGCGCCGAAGCTCGGCACGCTGTTCGGCCGGACCGGCTCGGTCGATGTCACGATCGCGCTGCCGTCGGGCTCCCAGCTGCAAGGCGCGACGGGGATGGGCGAGCTCCTGTGCGAGGGCCGGCTCGGCGAGTGCCGGCTCAAGACAGGCTATGGGGAGATCCGGCTCGACCAAGCAGGTGCGGTGAACCTGAACAGCGCCAGCGGCGACGTCACCGTGGACCGCGTCGACGGCGTCGCCGAGATCACCGCCAGCAACGGTGCCGTCAACATCCGCCGGATCGACGGACCGGCGACGGTCAAGAACTCCAACGGCGCCAGCTGGATCGGCGAGATCACCGGCGACCTGCGTCTCAACGGAGCCAACGGCGCGGTCACCGTCGACCGCGCACGCGCTGGCGTCACCGCGAAGACCGCCAATGGCAGCGTACGGATCGGCGAGGTCACCCGCGGCGCCGTGACGCTGGAGACCGCCGCCGGCTCCCTCGAGGTCGGCATCCGCACGGGCACCGCCGCCTGGCTCGACCTCAACACCGTCTCCGGACGCGTCCGCAACGAGCTGGCCGCGGCTGCCGGGCCCGATAGCACCGACGAAACCGTCGAAGTGCGGGCCCGCACCTATGTCGGCGACATCATCGTCCGCCGCACCTGACCCAACCAAGACCTGTGAACCACCACGACCTGGAGGAGAAGGCCATGTCCACCCATCGACCCGCGATCGAGGCCACCGGGCTCCGCAAGTCGTACGGCGACACGCTCGTCCTCGACGGCATCGACGTGACCGTCCCGGAGGGAACGGTCTTCGCACTGCTGGGTCCCAACGGCGCAGGCAAGACCACCGCCGTGCACATCCTGTCCACGTTGATCGGCGCCGACGGCGGCGACGTTCGCGTCGCGGGCCACGACGTGGCGCGGGAGCCGGACGCGGTCCGGGACGCGATCGGCCTCACGGGCCAGTTCTCCGCGTTGGACGGTCTGCTCACCGGCGAGGAGAACCTGGCTCTGATGGCCGACCTGCGCCACCTCGACCGTGCTGAGGGCCGCCAGCGGATCGCGGAGCTGCTCGAGCAGTTCGACCTGGTCGACGCCGCAAGGAAGCCGACCATGACGTACTCCGGCGGCATGCGGCGCCGGCTCGACCTGGCGATGACCCTGGTCGGCAGCCCGCGCGTCATCTTCCTCGACGAGCCGACCGCCGGCCTCGACCCGCGCAGCCGCCGCGGCATGTGGGAGATCATCCGCGACCTCGTCGCCGGCGGCGCCACCGTCTTCCTCACGACGCAATACCTGGAAGAGGCCGACCAGCTCGCCGACCGGATCGCGCTGCTCGACCACGGCAGGCTGATCGCCGAAGGCACCCCGGAGGAACTCAAACGGCTCGTCCCGGGCGGCCACGTCGTCCTGGGGTTCACCGACCTCGGTGGACTCGAGTACGCGGCCCGCCTCTTCGACGCCTCCGAACGCAACAACGACGCGCTCACCCTGCAGGTCCCCAGCGACGGCACCGTCCGGTCGCTGCGCACCCTGCTCGACCGCCTCGACAGCGCGTCGGCCGAGGTCGAGGAGCTGTCCGTGCACACGCCCGACCTCGACGACGTCTTCCTCGCCCTCACGGGTCAACCCGACACCGGCCACTTCGACAAGCTGAAGGAGACCGTCCGATGAGCACCCTCGCCTACGCCGCACGCGACTCACGCACGATGCTGCGCCGCAACCTCCGTCGCATGCAGCGCTACCCGTCGATGACGCTGTTGCTCATCGGCATCCCGGTCATCCTCCTGCTGCTGTTCGTCTACGTCTTCGGCGGCACCATCGGCGCCGGGCTCGGCGGGATCTCCGGCGGCCGCGCCGAGTACGCCGACTACGTCACCCCCGGCATCCTGCTGATCAGCATCGCGAGTGGTGCCACCGGAACGGCCACCTCGGTCGCGATGGACATGGCCGAGGGCATCATCGCCCGGTTCAAGACGATGGCGATCTACCGCCCATCCGTGCTGACCGGCCACGTCCTCGGCAGCGTGATCCAGACCGTGATCAGCCTCGCCGTCCTCATCGGCGTCGCGCTGCTCGTCGGCTTCCGGCCCGACGCCAACCCGCTCGAGTGGTTCGCCGCCGCGGGAATCCTCGTCGTGATCTCCTTCGCGATCACCTGGCTGTCGGTCGCGTTCGGGCTCGCCGCCAAGACCGTCGAAGGCGCCAGCAACCTGCCCATGCCGCTGATCCTGCTGCCCTTCCTCGGCAGCGGCTTCGTCCCCACCGAGTCGATGCCGACGGCCGTGCAGTGGTTCGCCGACTACCAGCCCTTCACCCCGATCATGGAGACGGTGCGCGGGCTCCTGCTCGGCACCGGCATCGGCAACAACGCCTGGCTCGCCGCCGCCTGGTGCGTCACCATCACCGTGGTCGGCTACGTGTGGGCAAAGAAGCTGTACAACCGCGACCCCTCGCGCTGACCTGAGGATGCTGTGACGGGCGGCCCCGCCATCTCGGGCGCCTTGCTCGTGCCGCTGGCCGGCATGGGTCACGAGGCTCCCCCGCCCCCGCTGTGGGACATCGTCGTGCATGCAATCGTGCAGCACACGTCGCCTGGGAACTCACACGGCTCCTGACACACCTTCGTGAGCCGGGCGCGAGAGCCAGTGATCTCGCACGTGATCACGGCGGACTCACATCTCCCCGGAGGCGTATCACGTGGGATTGGGCACCGATCGAGTAGCACGACGCAAGCCCGAGTGTCGAGGCTCACGATCGACAAGGCGGCTGCATAGTCGGGTGCTTAGTGTTCGTCTATGAGCCCGCCTCCTGGACAGGCCGCCGGGCCTGACGTGTCCGACGTTCTTTCCCTGGCCCGACGGTTCGAGCCGGTACTGAGATACACCCAGGGCGAGTTGTTTCTTCCGACGCGAGTGGAGCGCTACGTGGAGGCGTCCGCGTTGTTCCGTCGTTCCCAAGGGCGAAAGTCGTCCGAGTTGGTGGCGCCGGCCCACACGATCGACCTGTCGACCCTGGTGATGCACGCGGGAGAAGGCGGCGGTGTAGACCTCGAGCTGCGCTTCGTGGACCAACCCTTGGACCGGGCGGCCTACCGCCGGTGGCGGCAGCGCGATGATCGCCCACGGTTTCACGGTGGGAGCCCCTTTGCGATGGTCGGCCTCATGGGTCGGATCGTCGACGCAACCATGCGGATGTCGTTGATCGTGCGAGGCAAGGTGCCCGGCGGCTTCGCAGCTGCGGCGCACGTCCGTTCCCAGGAGTCGGGAAGCCTTGCGCCCACGTACTACGTGCGCGCCGTGCGAGACGCCGGATACCTCGTCCTGCAGTACTGGTTCTTCTATCCGATGAACGATTGGCGATCGACGTTCGCCGGAGTGAACGATCACGAGGCCGACTGGGAGCAGATCACCCTCTTCCTCACCGAACCCGACGGCGACGGCCAGAGCGCTGGTGACGCCCTTGCCGCCGGATCCTGTGCACGCCCACCTGCGTCACCGAGAAGTGCCCAACCAGGATGTCCTTCGCCCCGCACACTGGGCGCTGCGCATCTGGGCGGCTATCTCGGTCTCCGTCCTACTGCTTGCCATGGCTGCGCTCATCATCGTCGACGTGGACAGCACCTACGCGTGGTTGGTCGGCGTGGTCGTGGTCGTCGTAGGGATCGAGGCTGCGATACAAGGTCGGCTGATTCCGTTCTTGGCGGCCCTGGTAGTGATCTTGCTGCTGGGGACCGGCACCTACCTCGCGGTGGCTAACCTCAGGTTGGGTATTGCCCTTGCCCATGTCTTTGCAGCGGTGGCTTTGCTGCTCTCGAACTTCCTGGGCTACCTGCGGCGTAGATGAGGACCTGGCACTCTCGTGCGCGGGCTTGTTCGGGTGTCGCGGCACGGTCGTCGGTCATCTGCTCCTCGAACTCACGCCAGAGCTCGGCGAGCCGTCCCACCGAGTCGCCTTCCCAGCAGGGCACTGATCTCACGATGCAGTGTCCACGGCATCCTGCAGCCGGTCCCGATGGCGTGAAACTCGCAGGTCGACTTCCGGACCTGGAACGCGGCCAAGAAGTTCCGCCAGGTGGCCGCACCCTGCCGGCCGGTCAGGCGGGGCGCTGGACCGAGGCCTGGTTCCACGACCAGGGCCTGCATCAGCTCATGGGCACTATCCGCTACCCGAAGGCGGTGTCACCATGCCAACAAGACCGTCGGCAAGCCGTGTGCGGGAAACCGCACGCACGGATCGAAAGGGGGATGGGGAACAGGACCGCCATGCGGTTCCCGCGCCCCTGACCACCAATGGCCACGAAGTCCGTCGAACCGGAGCAGGCGCTTGCCGCGTACGACTCGGGGCACCGGATCCTCCGTGACTGGCTTGCCGTGCTGCCGCCCGATGTGTGGGCTCTCCCGAGCGTCCTGCCGGGCTGGACCGTCTCAGACCTCGGCGCGCATCTGTCCATGGTCGCGAACTCTGCGACCCGGGTGCGGCCTGCGCCGCGCGGCACCGCGCCGCGGAGCTTCGCGCAGTACGTGGGCAGGTACGCGGAGATCGCCGACGACATCGCAGAGGAGACCCGGCAGGTCGCCGGTGGCGCGCAGCGGACCCCGGCCGACGTCCTCGCAGCGATGGACGAACGTTACGAAGCGGCCAGGACTGCGCTCGGGGAGCTCGGTCCGGGGGATCCGGTGGTGGTCGCGCCGCGCGGGCCGGTCCGCCTCGGCGACTACCTGTCGACCCGGGTGGTCGAGGTGGCCGTCCATGGCGACGATCTGGCCCGCTCCATACCCGGCATCGAGGCCCCGACGATGCCGCAGGCCGTCGACCGGCTGGCCGTACGCGCCCTGCTCGACGCGCTGGCCGAGCGCGCGCCGGGCCGCAGCGTCGAGGTCCGCGTCCCGCCGTACGCCGCCGTCCCGTGCGT
>JBOGDS010000034.1:0-37063 GCA_050743075.1 Jiangellaceae bacterium
CCTGAGTTCCGCAGAATGTAGGCAGTTTCGGCCAGGCGCCGACGCGTTTGTGCTGGTCACAGGGTTGCGGCGGTGGCCGGCAGCCCGAAACCTGTAGACACACGACTTACGGCTGGATGCTCGACGGTCGTTGGGTATCTGGGTAGTGTTGTAGACATGTACCTGCGGGAGACCCGGCGTCGGAACCGGGACGGCAGCGAGGTCTCCTACCTGGCGTTGGCCCACAACGAACGCGACCCCGACACCGGCATGCCCAAGGCGCAGATCATCCACAACTTCGGGCGGGCCGACCTGGTGGACCGCGACGGCCTGGCCCGGCTCATCAAGTCCATCAGCCGGTTCCTGGACCCCGCCGACGCGGCGGCGGCCGGCGCCGGGGGCGAGGTGGGGGTCCTGGACTCGCGGCCCATGGGCACCGCCTGGGTCGCGGACCGCCTGTGGCAGCGCCTGGGGATCGGCGCCCAGATCATCGAGGTGGCCGGGCGGCGCCGGGGGCCGGGCCGGCGCGTCGATCCCGCGGTGGTGGAGCGGGTCATCTTCGCCATGGTCGCCAACCGCCTGTCGCCCACCCCGCTGTCCAAGCTGGCCGGCTGTGACTGGGTGGCCAACCGGGTGTTCATCGACGGGCTCGCCGCGGTGAGCGACGACGCCTGCTACCGGGCCATGGACGTGTTCTTGTCGACCCTGGCCGAGCTGCAACAAGCGGTGTTCTTCTCGGTGGCGAACCTGTTGAACCTCGAAGTCGACATCTTGTTCTTCGACACGTCCTCGACCTACTGGGAGACCGACTCGGCCGACGACGCCCTCCCCGACGACGGCACCGCCAGTGACGAAGGCGCCCGAGCGGTCGAAGGAGCGTGGCGAACCTACGGGCACTGCAAGGACCACCGGGCCGACCTGCCCCAGGTGGTGATCGGCATGGCCGTCACCCGCGAGGGGATCCCGGTGCGGGTGTGGACCTTCCCGGGCAACACCTCGGACCAGGTGCTCATCCGCACCGTCCGCGACGACCTGGCGGACTGGAACCTCAACCGGGTCATCTGGGCGCTCGACCGCGGGTTCACCTCCGCCGCCAACCGCCGCTACCTCCAGCGCGGCGGCGGGCACTACATCATGGGCGAGAAGCTGCGCGGTGACTCCGCCGAGGCCGCCGCGGTCCTGTCCCGCCAGGGCCGCTACCACACCGTCGCCGGCAACCTGCGGGTCAAGGAGGTCCGCGTCGACGACGGCGCGGCCCGGGACCGCTTCGTGATCTGCCAAAACCCCGATGCCGCGGTCCGCGACGCCGCCGTGCGCGACCAGATCGTCGCCCGCCTCCAAGACAAGATCGCCGGCTCCGACACGCTCACGGCCCGCAAGCGGGCCGAGCTGGCCGGGGGACTCAAGACCAAGGCCGCCTTCGCCCGGTTCCTGCGCACCACCCCCGGCGGGCTGCTGCGCATCGACCGGGCCGCGGTGCGCCGAGACGCCAACTTCGACGGCAAGTTCCTGCTACGCACCAGCGACGAGAGCCTCACCGCCGCCGACATCGCCCAGGGCTACAAGGGCCTCTACGAAGCCGAACGAGGCTGGCGGGACCTCAAGTCCAGCATCGACCTTCGCCCCGTCTACCACCGACGCGAGGACCGCATCCGCGCCCACATCCAACTGCAGTGGCTCGCCCTGCTGGTGCTGCGAGTCGCGGAGACCACCGTCGGCGACACCTGGCGCAACATCCGCGACGAACTCGAACGGATGCACCTCGTCACCCTCGCCACCACCGAAGGCCACGTCGCCCAGCGCAGCGAACTCACCCCCGGCCAGCGCTCGATCCTGCGAACCCTTGAGCTGGCCGAGCCGCCCCGGTTCTTCGACTTCACCCCCGCCGGCACATAGCGCCCCCCGCCCCCGCCGGCGCGTAGTAACACGACCCCCCCAGCCCCGCCACGGACAAAACCCCAGTTCAACCCCCGTTTTCGGGCACCGCGTGTACCCACATTCTGCGGAAGTCAGGCCACAGGATGACGCACCTGCGTCCACATCGATGCCCAGGAACTGGGCGACGCTGCCGGTCGCGAGTCAGCGGCTGAGCTGGACCCTGGCGAGACCGTGCGCGTCAGAGGCGGCGTCGGGTCCGGCCATCGTGATCCGGTGGTGGGCGTCCTCGGTGCGCAGGGAAAGGACGACGAAGGCGGCGGCCCAGGCGATCGCGGCCAACGCCCACCCAGTCGCCAGGCTCGAGGCCGCGTCGGGATACAGCAGGGACGTGCCGCCGAGCACCGCGGCCAGTCCCGCTGCGACCCAGGCGGTGAGCCGCCAGCCAACGGGACGCAGGCTGGCGAGGAGGCCGACGCCGATGATCGTGTAGGCGAGCGCGGCCATGAACCCGTAGTGACCCATGAACACATGCATGTCCATGGCGTCGCGCTGCAGGCGGACGTTGGTCGACACGAACCCGAGCAGCGGGACAGCTGCGACGCCGACCAGGGCGACCATTGGCCAGCTGATCGCGCTGAGCTGGAACGAGCGGAAGAACGCCCGTCCCGAGGGGTGCAAGAGCGCGGTGACGGCGGCGACGGCCGCGGCGTACCGGAGCGGGTTGAATTCGAAGACACGGTCGATGTCGTCGACGAGCACGGCGGCGAGGAGCAGCGACGCGCTGGGGACGAGGGCCATCACCATGCCGGCCACGTTGTGCTCGGGGCGGCGCAGCTGCACGAGCACGCCGAGCACGAGTGTGGTGAACAGCGCGCCGTAGGCAACGTCGTGGGTCCGGTGTGATGCCTCGCCGAAGTGCTGCATGCCGAGGTCGATGACGTTGACCGTGATCAGCCCGATGATGGTGGCGACGACCAGGGTCGCGGCGATGTAGAAGCCGAAGATGGGCCAGGCGCGCACCGTTCGCACCACGTCGGAGAGCACTGTGGTCATCGATGTCTCCTTGCTCGGCGTCATCAGTGGTCGAACTGGGAGGGGTCGTGGCCGCCGCCGCCGGTGGTGCCGCCGGGCGTGGAGTTGTCAGTGTCGGTCGGCTGGCTCGTCGGGCTTCCGCCCGGGGCGTGGTCGCCGCCCGAACTCACTCCGCCGCTGTCGATCACGTCGTAGAGGCGGTCGCCGACCCAGAACACGACAACGAGACCGAGGACACCAATCGCCTTCTGCCAGCCCGACAGCCGGCGCGCCGACGGCTCAACTGGCGCGGCGTCGATCGCGGCATCCGTCGTCGTCGTCATGGGGCTCAGGATCACCGGCGACCGTGAGCGCGTCGTGAGCCCTTCCTAAGACGACGATGAGAGTTCGGTGGGAATCTCGGGGACGACCGCGTCCTGGAGGGCGGGGAATCGAAGGACGAAGCGGGCGCCGCCGCCGGGCGCCGCCTCCGGGGTGATGGAGCCGCTGTGGCTGTCGGCGACCTGCTTGACGATGGCGAGCCCCAGGCCGGAGCCGGGCAGCGTGCGTGCGGCCGGTGAGCGGTAGAAGCGGTCGAAGATGTGGTGCACGTCGTTGGACGAGATGCCGGGACCGTGGTCGCGCACCGCAACGGCGCCGTCGCCAACGGTGATCTCGACGGTGCCGCCCGCGGGGCTCCACTTGGCGGCGTTGTCGATCAGGTTCGACACGGCGCGCGCCACCCGGCCGGGCGCGCCTCGCACCGGGCTGGGTCTGCCGTCGAGCTGGAACGTGACCGTGGGATAGTTGCGCCCGACCAAGTCGACGGCGCTGCGGGTGACCTCGCGCAGGTCGATCGTGGTGAACGGCTCGGCTTCACCGTCGCCGCGTGCGAGCTCGACGAGGTCGCCGACCAGGCGGGTCAGCTCGCCGAGCTGGGCGACGGTGTCGCGGATGACCTCTTCGCGTTCGCCGGGGTCGAGCTCGTCGGCGCGGGCGAGGACTTCGACGTTGGTTCGCACTGTGGCCAGCGGGGTGCGCAGCTCGTGGGAGGCATCGGCGACCAGTCGCCGCTGTTGCGCTATCGACTCGCTCAACGCGTCGAGCATGGTGTTGAAGCTGCTGGCCAAGCGGCCGAGGTCGTCGCCGCTCGGGACGTGCAGGTGATGAGACAGGTTGCCCGTGTGGGCCACTGCATCGGCAGCGCGGGCCACCCGGTGGACCGGGGCAGCGGCGGCTGCGGCGACGAGCCGACCGATGAGCGCGGCGAGGCCGACGGCGGCGATCGAGATGACGACGAGGGCAAGGAGCAGCTTGCGGAGCGTCTCGTCGACCTCTGCGAGCGAGCGTCCCACCTCGAACGCGACGCCGGGCTCTGGCGAGGTCACGGCGATTCGCACCGGCGTCCCGTCGACGTCGGCGTCGAACCACGCCTCGGCGCGCTGGCCCCGGGCGACGGCGCGCACTGCGTCGGTGATGGGTAGTGGCCGATTGTCGAAGGTGGTGACGATCCCGTCGTCGCTGTCGACGACCTGCGCGTAGACGTCCTCGATGAGGGGTACGTGGGCGGCGTCGGTCTCGGTGGTGGGGATGTCGTGCTGTTGGGTGACGTGGTCGCGCAGCGACTCGTCGATCTGGTCGCGCAGGTTGCCGCGGACGACGACGAACACGGTGACCGATACCGCGACCACGGCGACGAGCACGGCTACGCCAGCGGCCAGGGTCACGCGGTTTCGGAGCGTCATGGGCCCCGCAGCACGAACCCCACGCCGCGCACGGTGTGGATGAGCCGCGGCTCACCTCCTGCTTCGGTCTTGCGGCGTAGGTAGCCGATGTAGACGTCGAGGGTGTTCGACCCGTACGAGTCGTCGAAACCCCACACCCGTTCGCGGATCGTGTCGCGCGTGAGGACGGTGCCGGCGTTACGCAGCAGCAGCTCGACGAGCGCGAACTCGGTGCGGGTGAGCTCCACCTGCCGCTCGCCGCGGGTCACCTGCCGGGTGCGAGGGTTCAGCTCCAGGTCGGCGACGGCGAGCGTGCCGTCGTCTCCTGGCTGGGTGCGGCGCAGCAGGGCCCGGACTCGGGCGAGGAGCTCCTCGAGGGCGAAGGGCTTGGTCAGGTAGTCGTCCGCCCCCGCGTCGAGGCCGGCGACGCGGTCGGAGACGGCGTCGCGGGCGGTCAGCATGAGGATCGGCGTTCGGTCTCCGCTCTCGCGCAACCGACGGCACACGGTGACGCCGTCGAGCACCGGCATCAACACGTCCAGCACCACGAGATCGGCCCGCAGCGATCCGAGCTGTAGGAGCGCATCGGCGCCGTCGGCGGCGGTGGCGACGTCGTAGCCGTCCAGTCGCAGGGCGCGGCGTACCGCGTTGCGCAGCGCCTCGTCGTCGTCGACGACGACTACCCGGGCAGGCACGCCCCGTTCCCGTTCGGCGCCGCCGTCATCACTCCATTGAACCCTGGGCCCGGGCGCGGCGGACGAGCCGCACGAACGCGACGCGCACGCCGTCGGGGTACTCGCCCTCGCCAATGGGCTCGGCGAACTCGACCCGGGCCGTGGACGGGCCGGCGGGCGTCTCGACGCGCAGATCGACGCCGTGTCGGTCGATGTGCTCAGCGCGAGCCGTTGTCGCGTCGCGATGGCCAGCGAGGGCACGGGCGACGGTCAGGAGCTCGTCGGCGTGGTCGTCGTTCATGTGCTGGATCGGATCGGCGTGGCGTTCGTGACGCATGGGCTGCCTCCTTCGACGTGAATCGACTAACCGTGGCCAGCGGGGCCGACGACACCGGTCAGATGCAGGATCAGGATGACCACGACGAGCGCGCCGATCAGTGCGAACACGACCACCGTCGCCCAGTTGACGCCCGTGTCGCGGCCAGCGGCGTCGAAGGACTCGTCCGCCTCGGGATGGGACGGCAGACCCCTCGGGCCCTGGTCAGGTGGTGGAGTGCTCATGTGTCCCGCTCCGCGGTGACGCGCATGCCGACCGCCGCGAACGCGACGGCGTAGGCCGCGAGCAGCGCGGTACCGGCGAGGGGTGACAACAGGCCGTCGAGCGGGGTTCGCACGATCGCCTGTCCGGCGGCGGCCGGCAGCCATCGACCGATGTCGGGAACGAGGTTGACGAGAATGTGCTCGACGATGGCGATCCACGCCAGCGCACCGGCGACGGCCAGGACCTGGTTGCGGACGAGTGCGCCGAGGGCGACGCCGACGGCCGCGAACAAGGTGGTGTAGGCGACGACGCCGGCGAGGGTCCACCACAGCTCGCTGTCGTCGAACGGCAGAGCCGCTGCCCTCAGCTGGTAGACGCCGGCGGCGACGGCGACGGCGGCAAGTGACATCAGCAGTCCCGTGGCGGCACCGACGCCGGCGCCGACTGCGAGCTTGGCCGCCACCACGCGGTGGCGGCGCGGGGTGTTGAGGAAGGTGTCGGCGGCGGTGCCGTGGCGATACTCGCCGGCGGTGATGAGGATTCCGGCGATGAGCACGAGGAGCGCGCCCGTGCCGGTGACGGGAAGGACGCGCCGGACACCTTCGCTGGAGGCGAGGGCGACGTCCGATCGGTCAGCGGCGAGCACCGACCCCGCGACCGCGGCGGCAGAGATGGCGACGGTGGCGGGCACCACGCCGTGGAGGAGCCGGGTGGTTCGGAGCTTGAGCCACTCGGCGGCGACGAGTTCGATCATCGCGGGCGCTCCCCGTCGGCGGTGACGGCGAGGAACATGGCTTCGAGGGTCTGACCGGGGCTGAGCCGGGACAGCTCGGTGACCGTCACGCCCGCGGCGGCGGCGATCCCGCCGACCTCGACGGTGTCCCGCCCGGAGACGGCGATCGCACCGTCGGCGAGTACCTCGTGCTCGGCGTGCTCGGCGAGGAGGGCTTTGAGCATGGGTTCGAGGCGATCGACTCGCACCGTCACTCGGTCGGTGAGGTCGGCGACATCGGTCGCGGCGACCAGCGTGCCGCCCCTGATGACCACGACCCGGTCGACGACCTGCGCCACTTCGGCGAGCACGTGGCTCGACACCAACACCGTTCGGCCCTCGTCGGCCCACGCGCGCAGGAGACGCCGGACCCAGGCGACGCCTTCGGGGTCGAGCCCGTTGGCCGGCTCGTCCAGCACCATCACGCCAGGGTCGCCGAGCATGGCCGCAGCGAGCCCGAGACGCTGGCGCATCCCGAACGAGTAGCCGCCGACTCGACGGTCGGCCGCGCCGATCAGGCCGACAAGCTCGAGCAACGGGCCGATCCGCGTCTCGTCAATGCGGGCGGCCCGGGCGATGACGCGGAGGTGGTCGCGCCCGGTTCGCGACGGATGGAAGCCGGTGGACTCCAGCACGGCGCCCACGTAGCGGCGCGGCGAGGGCAGGTCGCGGTAGGCATGGCCGACGATCATCGCCTCGCCCGAGGTCGGCGTGGCCAGACCGAGCAGGCACCGAAACGTCGTGGTCTTACCGGCGCCGTTCGGGCCGAGGAAGCCGGTCACTTTGCCGGCGGGCGCGGTGAAGCTGAGCTCGTCGACGGCGCGGTGCGAGCCGAACACCTTGGTCAAGGATCGGACCTCGATCATCTCCCTATCCCCGGACGCGGACGCGCCGACGGCGTGGCCGACACGGCGTCGGCGATCACACCTCCACCACCAGTGTGCCTTCCGCGGGCGTGAACAGGCCGCGACCGACGACAACAGCGAAGGCGACTGCGAGCGGACGGCGCATGAGCGCGCCGCGGGAACCGGTGGCCATGGCGCCCAGCATCGGCGACGACCATGAACCGGTCGTGAGCCGACCCTGAGAAGGCGATGAGAATCGCGGATCCGCCGCTGGTCGGAAGTCGCCCTCGCCGTTACGACAGCTTCCGCAGAATGCGGTGAACGGTCTTCCAGGTTCGGGTCGTGATCTCCTTGCCCAACGTCTTCTCGAGCCACCTCATGAGGTCTGGCGTCCGTGAGCCACTGAGGTCAATCACGGCGCAGATGACCCGGTCCTCGACGGCCACGATCGTGTAGTCGCCGGTGTCAGGCGTGTAGGGAACGTCGAGGTCCGCGGCGGGCTCGTGTTTCAGAAACGTCACCTGGAGGCTCGTGGCCGGTGTGTCTGCTCGATCGCCGAACGGGTTCTTGGCGACGAGGTTCAGCATCTGGTCGCGAGTGCGGATGATCGTGGTGCTCCGGAAGCCGAGCTGTTCGGGCCAGGCGTCCTCGATGCGAGCCTCCAACGCGCCGACGTCCTGCGAGTCGGCATCGAACACAACGTTGCCGCTCGAGATCACCGTCTCAACGTTGCGGAAGCCCAGACTCTCGAAGACCCCGCGCAGCTTCTCGTTGCGCATGTTCGGGTTCAAGGGCCCGATTCCTCGAAGCAGTGCGACGTACCTCACTGGTCCCACAATCCTTGCTAGGCGTCGCCCAGACGCTACGAAGAAGGCGGCCCTTCGGTCGCCCAGCCCCGGTCGGCCCTGTCTTCGCCGGTGCGGGAACGCGCGCTAACCTTCTGTCGTGTGCTGGAGGATGACTGCCGTGGCGCCTCGTCTGTGAGGTCGAGGTCACCACCCGTCGAGCGATCTGTCGCGCCAGAACGACGCATGCAGCCGTTGTTACGTCGTGCGGTCGTGCACCGCCGCCGCGAGGGCAGGGGACGGCGTTGCGTCCAGCAGGCCGGCCAGCAGCTCGCCTGTCTCCGCGCCGGAGAGCGGCCCAGCGCCAGCTCGACCAGGAGGCCGCGGCGGCGCAGCTCGGCCCGCAGGCCACGGACGGGGTGCGCACGCGGCAGTTCCGCGCCCCGGTAGGTGCCCAGGAAGAGCAACGGCTCGCGTGCAATCGACGCGGCCAGCGCCGGGAGCAGCTCGATCGTGGCCGCGCTGCCCCAATGCAGGTCCTCCAGCAGAACCACGGTCGGCTGGCGCCGCGCCACCTCGCGGACAGTTCGATGGATGGCGGCGACGAGGGCCTCTCGGTCGATGTCCCGCCACGGCAGGGCGAGCTCGGGGAGCAGGACGCGGGCGTGACCCGCCAGCGCCCCGTCGCCGAAGCGGTCCGACACCCCCCGCAAGACCTCCACCACCGGTGCGTACGCGCTGTCTCCCAGCGTGGCCGCGCCGCGCAGGATGTTGCCGTCCCAGCCGTCGAGGACCTCGCTGACCAGCCGGGACTTACCGACACCGGCGTCGCCGCTGACCAGCATCAGGCCGCCCGCTCCCTCGCGGCATCCCGCCAGCACGGCGTCGAGGTCGGCCCGCTCGCCGTCCCGTCCCACCAGCGGCGCCCGCTTCATCCCCGAACAGTAGGCCGCTCGGTCGCGATGGTTTCGATGGGCAATGGCGTTGAAGCACTCGGCTATCACGGCTGCTGCCTGTTCGTCTCGTCGCTCTCGGCCAGCAGCCGCTCCGAGAGCTCCGATGCTTTTCCCTGGGTCTCCAACGCCAGCTTGTGCTTGGCCAGGTCGTCCTCGAGCCGCTCGATCCGTCGGCGGGCCCGGTCGACTTCGACCTAGTCGGACGTGCGCTTCGCCGGTCGGGTCTTCGGCGCCAACTCCTTGAGCGCGCCGACCTCGCGCGCTCGGCGCCACTCCACGATGTGCGACGAGTACAGGCCCGCACGACGCAACAGCGCGCCCTTCGCGCCCGGATCCGTGAGGCGTTCGTACTCGTCGAGGATGGCGAGCTTGAACGAGGCGTCGAATCGTCGCCGCTTCGGCTTCGCCGCCGGGTCGTCGTCGCCCACGCCGCCAACATGGGCGCGCGCGAGCAAGGCTGCAGAGGACATGGTCATGGGTCTACGTGATCCTGTTCTCGCCCCGAGCGATGGTGGGCTACAGCAGGCGTCTCACGTCAGCCTGACAGAGGGGGCACCAGCTTCGCGTCGCGGCGGTGAGCGGCGGTGGCAACCGCTTGCGGGAAGGTCTCTGAGCCGTCCGGGGATGCCGGGGAGTTCGGCGAGGTCATCGAGATGCTGATCGCCGACTTCATCGGCCACCTCCGGGGAGGCCAGTTGACCGACGCGGGATTGGGTCTGATGGGTCTGGCGCACCTCGGCGTTCTGTCCGGTCGGGTCCATGGGCGAGTTCGCACGTCGTGAGACCGAGCTGCCGTCGTGGTCCGGTCAGTTAGATCGATCGAGCCGGCTACGCGGACGGGCCGGATTCGCGTCGGCCCAGCGGCCAGCTTCTCTGTCGACTGTTGCCGCGGCACGCTCGTCATCGAGGCGGTCCTGGGCGGCGTCCCAGCTGACGACCTCCGGTTCCGCCGGGACGAAGCTAACCATCGAGAACGATTCTCCGCCGTTCTGCTCGTCGTCGGCAGGTTCAGGCTCGGGCGCCCTGGCAGTGACCGCGTTACCCGTTTCGTGGGGGAGCGCGCCGTCTGCATCTCGACGGTGGTCGTCAGTGTCCGCATGCAGGTCGTCCGCGTGCTCGACAGCTTCTGTGATCACGGTGCGCGGCGCTTCAGCCTCGGGCGGCACCGGCTCACCGAGCTCCTCTTCGGTCGGCTGCTCGAGCAGGTCACTGGGGGGCGGTGCGATGTCGATACCCGCCTCCTCGGCTGCAGTGCGTCCTACGCGAGGCAGCTGCGGTGCCTTCGGCGTCCACGGCCGCAGTTCTTGGAGCACAGCGGCGTAGAACCCATCGACGGCGGCGAGCACACTGTCGATGAAACCGCCCCGACCCAGCCCTCGCTTTGTGCCGAGCGGAGAGGTGGCAGTAATCCGGAACGACCGGAAGACCCGCTTCGGGTCGGTAATAAGCGACGTCGGATTCCCCCGCACGACCCGTAACAGCTCACTGGTCGAGCTGCGCGCACCGGAGGCGTACGCGTCGATCCGAAGACCGTCAGGCGCCTCCCTTAGCTGGCGAACGAGCCAGTTGACCCGCGTCAGCGCGCGACCATCCCGCGGGGCGTCGACGTCAGCCGAAACGGTCACGCGTCCTGACCGAACGTCCGCAGCGACGTCGAGCGGGGCCGCGGCGTCGGGAATCCGGAGGGTTCCACTGAGCACGCCGTCGCCGACGAGCGCCTTGGTCTGTGCGGCGATTCGAAGCGACGGCTCAGCGGCTTCCTTTCGCGATACTGCGACCTGAACGTCGGCGCCCAGCTCTCGGCCGAGGCGCAACGCAGCGAAACGAAGAAGCTGCTCCCAGCGAGAGACGACGTCAGCGAGGCCCTTGTCGTTCGACCGCAACGTCCCCGCTGCGACCGCCTCGCGGACCGGTACCCAGGCAGCACCCATGTCGGAGAAATCGAGAGCGCCGGAACGCGGGTGCTCGAGGTAACGAATCAGCTCTCCAAGAATCCAGGCCTGGTCCGGGTTGGACACCCCCCGGTGAACGCGCTGTTGAACGGCGGTCGTCAGGATCTCTGCCCACGACAAGTGATGCAGGGAGACCCGGCGAAGCTTTCGGCGGTCTACCTCGACGGGGTGGACACCGGGTGCTGGCGACAACTGGTTGGAGACAGTGAGCACGGCGTCGAAGCCGTTGTCGCGAGCGATGTCCAGGTATGTCTCAACCTGCAGTCGTTCCAGTTCCGCCGCGCCGGTCTTGACCTCGACCAAGGATGTCCAGACCCGCCCCGCACGAGTGGACTGCACGAGCCCGTCCGGGTAGCAGGTTCGGTCGTCATCGGTCTTGAACGGCACCTCAATGAACGTCTGCACGTGTCCTGCCGGCGCGCCAAGTGGCTTCACGATCGAAAGACCGATCTCGCGTACTGCGCCCATCACCGCCAACAACGCCGACGTCGCGCGCCGTTCGGCTTCCTCCTGCCCACTGATCCCGCTCGTCGGGATGAGCCGCGCCGGCTGCCAATGCTCCTCGTTCATGACTCTCCTCCGCCCGTCGGCCTGACGGGGGCGCCCCGTGATGCTGAGTCTGACCACCGCCACGCCGCCCGCAACATAAAGCCTGCCATGTCTTGAGGAAGCCGTCTGCCAGCGCAGCCAATCGCCGACCGATTCGGGTTAGCTGATTCGCGGCTGGCACTCGTTTGCCGTGAAGAACAGTGCGCGTCCGCTGAGAGCCGCTCGTAGAGCAGTCGAACGCGACTCGCGCTCATCCTCACGCTCGTCGATCGCTATCCGCGAGTCAGAACCCGCCGAACTCGCTCAAGGGCCACCACCTGAGGACGACGAGCTCGCTGATGTTCTCGTAGGGCCCCGGCCATACAGCCGGGAGTCCGCGGCGTTGCCTCGGTTGTCGCCGAGGATGAAGACGTGGCCGGCCGGCACGATGACCCGCTCGAGGTCGGGCGTCGCCACGTCGGCAGCAAGGTGCGGCTCGTCGGCGGGCTCGCCGTTGATCGTCAGGACTCCGGCTTCCGCTGCGATCTCGTCGCCGGCGACAGCGACGACCCGCATGAGCCGGTCGAACGACTGCTCCGGGGTCGCGTGGGCGCGGACGTGAAGGTGTTGCAGCGGATGCTCGGCCATGCCTCGACGGCGCTGACACTGGATCGCTACGGCCACCTGATGCCCGGCCAAGCCGAGAGCGTCGCCGAGCGCCTGGATGTGCTCGCCCGAGCGGCTCGTCCGGTGCCGAAAGCGAAGGTCGCAGCCATCGACAGTCCACGTGGACGTTGAGAGTTCAGAGCGCCAGGAAGCTCTTCAGCTCGATCTGCCGGTCACCGTCGTTGATCAGGAACTGAACAGCCCACCCGGTGTCAGGCACGATTGCCACTCGGAGCAAGTCAGTAGGGCCAGGGACCGGATCATGCGATCGTGACCACGGCTCGTCCAGGAGGTCTGCCAACCACGCGTCCATGCGGGCTTGGCGCTCACCGTCCGGCTCCGTCTCGTACCAACGGGCCAGCAGCTCGACGCCGACGAGTCGAAAGCTCACCGATTGCGGCGGCGAACCTCGGACGCGTGGCGACGCAGGTCCTCTGCGCTCAAGCCGGGCTCGTCGCTCGCTTGCGGTGTCCAATTCTCGGGTGGGACCGTGCGGGCCAACTGTCGGGCGAGCAGCTTTTGACGAAGCGCGTGCGTCCGTTCCTCTACTGCACGGAGAGCGCGGTCCACAGCTCGGGCCGAGCCGTGGAGCTCGCCATGCGTGGGAGCAGCAGCCATACAAATGAGAGTCTGCCAGGCTCCAGCTCGATCGTGGTGTCCGTCGTTCGGTTTCGTTCGGCTGGGTCCGATGTCTGCTGAACGTCGTGGCCGGCAGCCGCGGGGCACGAGCGAGCCGAGGCGGAAGTTGGGCGTCGACGAGGAGCTTCACGCAGCGCCGTGCCGTATCACTCGGGTGCGTGCTCGACGTCAGCGCCCCGATCTCCAGTGCGGTCGAAGCGATCGTCACGCTCAAGGTCGGTTTGGCGTGACAGACGGCGGGGGTCCGACGTGATCCGGTCCAGGCGTGACATTCCGTCACGGTACGTCCCGGCGAAGGCCACCTCGTCGCCCGAAAACGCCGGCAGGCCAGCTCCGAAAACTGGCGCTGACCTGCCCAAACTCTGGTGGTCGGGACGGGCGTCGATCCCGTGACCTTCCGCTTTTCAGGCGGACGCTCTGCCGACTGAGCTACCCGACCGTGTGACGTCGCTGGCGCGGCGCCCACGCGGTCCCGACGGGATTTGAACCCGCGGCCTCCGGCTTGACAGGCCGGCGTGCACTCCAAACTGCACCACGGGACCTCGCCCCCAAGTGGGGGAGATCGCAGGCTACACGCCCGCCGCGGGCGTCATCATCCTCACCTCACCGCCCTCACCTCGCCCTCGTCACTTCACGGCCGTGGGCGCGACGGGGCCGCCGAGGCTGTGGGTGAGGGGCAGGGGGGTCGCGCACAGGAGGAAGTCGTACTGGCCGTCGGCGCCGCAGTCGGCGGCCAGCGCGTCGAGCGCCCACAGCTGACCCTGTAGCAGCCCCATGTCGCGCAGGTGCAGCAGGTGGACGGGGAGGAGCACCGCGGGATCCTCCCCGGGCCACACCTCGAACACCAGCGTGTCGATGGCGACGGCGGCGACGTCGTGATCGTGGAGCCACTCGACCGATTGCGTCGACAAGCCCGGGCTGGGGCTCGCGAACCGCTCCCGGTCGCCGGTGCGCAACCAGCGCATCTGCCCGGTGCGCACCAGCAGCACGTCGCCCGGCGCGGGCGTCAGCCCGCCGAGCGCCATCGCCGCATCCAGGTCGTCGCCCGTCACGGCGTAGCCGTCCTCGAAGAAGTCGACGCCGTGCACTCGCGCCACGTCCGCCAGCAGCCCGCGTGACACGACCGCACCCACCTGCTCGATGCCGAGGCGGGTGGCGCCCGCCTCGGTCACGGCCGACGCGGGAACGTGGTTGTACAACTCGTCCTCGTAGCCGGCGTGGGCCAACGCGTCCCAGTGGGTCGCCGCCTGCACGCCCATCGCCAGTTTGTCGTCACTGGTGCAGAAGTCCGCCGGATCGCCGGTCAATGATGCGTGCACCAGGAGCATCTCGCGGCGCGGGTTGTCGCGGCCCGGGATGGCCCCGGTCTGCGGCCCCTGCTCGTCGAACGGGATCGCCAGCGGGAACACCCGTCCCTGGCGCGCCGCCGCGACCCCCCGTAGAACCGCGTCGGCGTCGATGAGGTTGAGCGTGCCCCGCTGGTCGTCGGCGCCCCACCGGCCGGCGTTGGACACACGGTCGGCGAGCTGGCGCAGATGCTGAGGTAGCGGCATGCACCTACTCTGCCCTTGTCGAGACCCGCCGCGAGACTGGCAGCCTGACAAGGCAACCCGCGCGCGACGTGCACCGCGGCCGCAGCCGAGCTCGTGACCAGCTGCGAAGTCCCTGTGCCCCCAGGCGCCAAACCGCGCGACACGCACGAGCGTGCGATATCGAGCGACGGCGTCGTCGACCGCTTCGACTGGTATTGCAGTGGCACGATGCTCGACGACGACACGTATCTCACTGCCGCCCATTGCACCGACGACTGGTCCGAAGGCTCGCGGTTCTTCGTGTCGCTCGAACAGCGCGTGCGGCCGCTGCTCGCCCAGGCCGAGGCTGAAGGTCTGACCGTCGAGCAAGCCGTCATGCCGGCCGACGTATGGTCGTTCGACCCGGCCACGCTGCCCACCGCTGGGCAACTCAGCGCGATCGCGGTCGAGCCCTCGATGCCCTCGATGCCCTCGACTGGACCGTCGTCGGGTACGGCACCCAGGAGGTCGTGCGCGAGCTGGGCGTCCATGTCCACCCGGCGGCGGTGTGCGCATGAAGGCGCCGCTGGACTTCAACGCGCGGAACCGGACGTGGGGTCCGGTTGTCGATGGTCGACGCTCGTGATCTCGGCGGAGCCGCTACGGCGACTCCGGCGGGCCCAATCTCGTCACCATCGACGGTCAGCTCGTGCTGGCCGCGACCACGATCACAGGCGAGGTGCCGTGCTCTGCCACCAACGTCGACTACCGGTTGGATACGGAGTCCGCTCGGTCGTTCCTGGCGGCGTTCGTCACGCTCCCGAAGCCGTCACCGCGTGAAGGCGCCGGCACCGCCTCGACGTCGACCGGTAGCCCTGACAACGCGGCGGTGCCCGTCAGTGTGTCGACGAACTGCTCGTCGGTCACGTCGTTCATGCTCGCCCCGGCGTGCTCCGCAGCGACGCGCAGCCGGACGCCGACGCGGCCGTGGCCCCAGCCGTGCGGGAGGCTGACAACGCCCGGCATCACGTCGTCGGTGACCTGGACCGGCACCTCGACGGCGCCCGCTCGCGATGACACGCGGGCCCATCCTCCGTCCGCGAGGTGGCGAGCGGTGGCGTCGTCGGGGTGGATCAGGAGCGTGCAGCGCTCCTCGCCTTTGACCAGGCGCGGGCTGTTGTGCATCCACGAGTTGTTGCTGCGGAGATGGCGGCGACCGATGAGGAGGAGTCCGTCCGACGCGCACGCCCATTCGCCGAGGCGGCTGCGTAGCCGCGGCAGATCGTCGAGGTACTCGTGCGGGGCGAGGTCGATGTGCTTGCCCTTGGTGTGCAGGCGGTCCGGCAAGCAGGGCTGGAGCGGCCCCAGGTCGACGCCATGGGGTTGCTGGCGCGGGCGGGAGAGCGACAGCCCGCCCCGTCGGAAGCCATAGGGACCCCGGCGAAGACCGAGGTCGACGAGGGCCTCGGGACCGAAGCGGCGAAGCGCCGCCCGGGTGACGCCGCCTCCGAGGCCGTTGAGGAACCGAGGCCCCAGTATCCGGGTGGCGAGCTCGAGGCAGATCTCCCAGTCGTGGCGCTGGTCCGTCTGGCGTTCGAACACGGGCGGCACGTACCGAGCGCCGTTGCGCACCGATACGAGCGCCAGTGCGAGCTCATAATGCGACCGCTCCAGGTGGGCCGTCGGCGGCAGGATCACGTCGGCGAATCGGGTCGTCTCGTTGATGTAGGGGTCGACGGCCACCATGAAGTCGAGCCGGGGCAGCGCGCGCTCCAGCCGGGGCCCGTTCGGGGCGGACAGCACTGGGTTTCCGGCCGACGTCAGCAGGGCCCTGACCTGACCCGGGCCCGGCGTCTCGATCTCCTCGGCCAAGGTGGCCACCGGGAACTCCCCGCCGAACTCGGGGAGGCCACGGACGCGGGTGCGGCGTTGCGAGAAGCTGCCGGCTTCACCGATCCGAGCGGCCAACGGGATCGGATCGACGGCGGGCGTCGCGAACATCGCCCCGCCCACCTCGTCGAGATGGCCGGTCAGCACGTTGACCGCGATCAGCAGCCATCCGCACAGCCCGCCGAACTCCTGCGTCGACAGTCCCACGCGCCCGTAGACGACGGCACGTGGTGTGCTCGCCATGGCCCGTGCCAGCTCACGAACCACGGCCGGATCGATGCCGGTTGCCGGCGCGGTGCGCTCGGGTGGGAAGTCGACGGCCGCCGCCCGTACCGCGTCGAGCCCGGAGACGGGCCGAGTGACGCGCACCAGGTCTTCGTCGAACAGCACGTGCACCATCGCCAGCAGGAAGAGGGCGTCGGTGCCGGGCCGGATGAACACGTGCTCGTCGGCCGCGGCGGCGGTCTCGGTGCGGCGAGGGTCGATCAGCACGACGCGGCCGCCTCGCTGTCGGAGTGCCTTGAGACGACCTCGGATGTTCGGCGCGGTCATGAGGCTGCCGTTCGACGCCGACGGGTTGGCACCGAGGCAGACGAACAAGTCGGTGCGGTCGATGTCGGGAACCGGCAGCAGCAGCTGGTGGCCGAACATCAGCAAGGACGCCAGCATGTGGGGTAGCTGGTCGACCGAGGTCGCCGAGTACAGGTGGTCGGTCCGAAGCCCTCGGAACAACAGCTGCCCGAAGGTGAGCAGTCCGAGGTTGTGGGCCGTCGGGTTGCCCTGGTACACGGCCAGCGCGTGACGTCCGTGCTCAGCTCGGATCGCCCGGAGCCGGGAGGCGACCAGGTCGAACGCCTCGTCCCACCCGACCTCGCGCCACGAGTCGCCGTCGCGGACGACAGGGTGTCGCAGCCGGTCGGGGTCGTGGTGGAGGTCGGCGAGCGCCGGACCCTTGGCGCACAGATAGCCCTGGCTGAGCGGGTCGTCCTGATCACCCCGGATGGACACCACCCGGTCGCCGTCGACGGTGACCGCGATGCCACACGTCGCCTCGCAGAGCGTGCACGTGTGCAAGTGCGTCGTCGTGGCCATGGGATCTCCTCCTGGCAGGGTCAGCGATCGGCGGGACGGGTGCTGCCGTACTTTCGCTCGATGGCGGCGACGATGACCGCCTCGAGCTGGGCGTCGCTCATCACCCGCGGTTCGCCGAGTGCGACCGCTCGCTGATGGACGTCGCATGCCCATTCGAGCAGCGCCATCGCCTCGCAGGCCTTGTCGAGAGTGGCGGCGTGGGTGATGGCGCCGTGGTTGGCCATCAAGGCGGCCGAGCGACCGTGCAGTGCATCGAGCACGTTCGCCGCCAGCTCCGGCGTGCCGAAGGTGGCGTACGGCGCGACGCGCACGGAGCCGCCGAGCTCGAGCATCTGGTAGTGGATGCAGGGCAGCTCGTCGAGCACACAGGCAGTAGCCGTGGATGCTGCGGCGTGCGTGTGCACCACGGCCCCGGCCTGGTACCGCCGATACACGCCCAGATGCAGGTCGAGCTCCGAGGTCGGCTCGAGCTCACCCGCCACCATCGCACCGTCGAGGTCGACGACGCTGACGAGCTCGACCGTCATCTCGGCCAGCGTGGCGCCCGTCGGGGTGATCGCGACGAGTTCCCCGGCTCGAGCGCTGACGTTGCCGGCCGTGCCCAGCACCATGCCCGCCGCGGCCAGCTGGCGGCAGGCGGTCGCCACCGCGTGGCGCTCCGCGTCCAGGGGTCCGGCCATCTCGACGTGTCAGTGTGGCGCGCCGGCACGCCCGGCGCCGTTTCGGGGCAGTAGGTCGAAGAGCTCCGGCAGTGACGAGGATGTTGAGCCCAACGGGGCTGGAGCCCGATCAGCACAACCACCTGCGACCCGACGTCGTCGTCGGCGCAATCGGGCGTTCAGGCTGCGGGGCGGTCGTCGGTGAGCGTGCCGTCCCAGAGGTCCTTGAAACGCTCGAGCTCCTCGGCCGGTTCGTCGATGCGTTCGAGCGGGTCGCCGGGGGTGAGGTGGTTGCGGGCGTAGAGCCGGGCCATGAGGAGCTTGCGGTCGGTGCCGAGCGTGTCGGCCTCCCACCGGGCGTGCTCCAGCAGCAGCCCGCCGGCGTACGCATCGACGAGGAGTTGGGCCAGAGGGAACAGGCGAGCCTCCGCGGTGGCCGGGTCGAGTCGGCGCCACCGCTCGACGGCGTTCTCGGCGCGCTGGCCGGCGCGGGCGACGAGGTCGACGGTGTGGTCGTCGCCGCCGGGTGCGTGCTCTACGGCGTGTCGGACGCGGTCGAGGAGTGCGACGTGGGCATCGGCCTTGGTGATGGCCCGCCGCACGTCGAGGCACAGGATGTTGTCAGGGCCTTCCCAGATCGTGTTGACCTGCGCATCGCGCAGGATCCGCGCCACGGGCCAGGTCTCGATGTAGCCGTTGCCGCCGTGGACCTCGACGGCGTCGCTGGCAGCGGTGATGCCCAATCGGGCGGCGCGCAGCTTGATCAGCGGTGCACCGAGCCGGGTCGGCTGCAGGAACCCGTCGAACACGAGGAGCTGGGTGGCTTCGACCTCCACGATCAGCTCGGCGAGCTTGCGCTGCATGAGCGGGTGCTCGGCCAGCGATCTGCCGAACGCGTCACGCGCCCGGGCGTAGCAGAGTGACTCGACCAGTGCCCGCCGCGCGCAACCCAGACCCATCATGGCGATGCCCAGCCGGGCGCCGTTGGTCATCTCCATCATGCGGGCCATGCCCCGCCCGTCCCCGGCCGCCCCCCCAGCGTTGCCCGGCGACGCGCCGGGGGCGAGGAGGAACGCTTCGGCGTCGATCAGCTCGACCTCGCCGGAGGCCACCGCCTTGGTGCCGAGCTTGTCCTTGAGCTGGCGAACCCGCACGCCGTTGCGCGCGCCGTCGCGGCGCTGGCGCAGCACCAGGAACGGCGCGACACCTCGGGTGGCGTCAGCCGCTCCCTCGGGCTTGGCCAGCACGACGAAGGCCACGCCGTTCACGTTGGACGCGAACCACTTGAAGCCGTTGAGCCGCCACGCGTCGCCGTCGGGCGTGGCGGTGGTCTCGATGGCGGCCAGGTCCGACCCGCCGGTGCGCTCGGTGAACAGTTGCGCGGTCTGGCCCACCAGCGTGCCGTCCGGCAGCAGGCTGTGCAGCAGGTCGCGCACCTCGGGTGGCGCGAACTCCTCTACCAGCCGTTCGACCATGGCCGCGCCGGTGCCGAGCGCGCAGGCCATGCCGATCTCGGCTTGGTTCAAGAGGTAGTTCTCCGCCGCCGCCAGCGGAAGCCAATCGGCACCCGCGTCCAGCGCCGCTCGGCGGAACTCGGGCGCACCCAGGCTGTTGGCGATGAGGTCTCGGCGGGACGCCTCGAAGCTGGGCGGCATCACCACGGTGCTGATCTCGCGGCCCCACCGGTCGTAGCGCTCGAGACGCGGCGGGTTGTGGTCGGTGATCTCGGCCCGTTCGGCGATCGGGCCGCCCATCAGGGCGCCGACCCGCTCCAGGTGCGGCTCGGCCCACGCCAACCCCTCGGCGGACAGGTGGCGGCGCATCAGCGCCTGCAAGGGCGGGTCGCAGCGATACCAGTTCAGTCCCGTTGCGCCGTGGTAGCGCTCCGTGGCGTAGCGACGCGACTTGTCGGCTGAACCGAAGGGCAGGCGGTCGACCCGCTCGCTCAGGTACGACGTCATGGCGTCATGTTACACTTTTCATTCCTATGGTGTCGAGACGTAACAGTCTGCGGTTGCGACCGCTCACGGCCCGCTCCGTGCTGCTCAGCACCCTGCTCGGCACCCATCCACCTGAGCTTCCCGTACGCGCCCTGGTAGGCGTCGGCGAGCTGTTCGGCATCGCAGAAGGCACCGTCAGGGTCGCGTTGTCGCGGCTGGCGGCCGAGGGCGAGGTCGTCGCTGACAACGGCCGGTACCGGCTCGCCGCCAACCGGCTTCTCGAACGTCAGCGCCGCCAGGACGAGAGCCGCACGCCCCCCACCCGGCCGTGGGACGGTGCGTGGAGCACCGCCGTGCTGCGTCCTGAGCCTCGGGCGGCCGCCGAGCGCTGCGAGTTGCGCGCCGCGCTGGCTTCGCACCGCTACGCGCCGCTCCGCAACGGGACCTGGACCCGGCCCGCCAACCTCGACTCGGCCGCGGCCAGCACGGTAACCGACCGCTGTTGGTGCTTCGACGGGCGCTTCGAGGGCGACGACGCCATCCTCGCCGCGCAGCTGTGGGATCTCCCCAAATGGGCGCACACCGCCACGACGCTCCTGGCCGGCATGGACGTCGCCGCGAGCCCGGCACAACGGTTCACGGTCGCCGCCGCGATCCTCCACCACCTACTCACGGACCCACTCCTGCCCGACGCACTCCTGCCCGACGGCTGGCCCGGCCCCCAGATGCGCCGTACCTACGAAGCGTTCGAAGCCGAGCTGGCCGGCCTCTTCGCCCGAGCCGTGGCCAGCGCGAACCCGTAACGGGAGACAGCGCACGGAAGCGGGTAGAGATCGAGGCAGGAAGCTGCTCGAGGATCGGAGGTCCTGATGAGAGCGAGCCTTGCCAAGGTGGTCGTTGCGGTCGTGGCTGCAGTCGTCGGCTCGGCGATCGCGTATGTGCTGGACCCCGACCGGGGCCGGGCCCGCCGAGCCCGCCTGGCCGACCAGATGCGCGCGACGCTCCGCCGCGACGCCCGCCTCCTTGAACGACGTGCACACTACGAGCGCGGCCGGGTCGAGGGACTCGTCCACAAGACGACGAACCGTCACCACCGCCCACCCGAGAACGACCAGGTCCTCCTCGACAAGGTCCGCAGCGAGGTGTTCGGCCGGATGCCCGAGGTCGCCCACCACATCAGCGTCGACGCGGCCAAAGGCGTGGTGACCCTCCGCGGACAACTCGCCGAGCACGACAGCATCACCCGACTCGAGACCGCGGTTGGCCGGGTGGGGGGCGTGGAGGATGTCGTGAACCTCGTTCACAGGCCGGGCGAGCCCGCGCCGAACAAGGCGGCGGCGCTGCAGGTCGGGCACTAGCACCTCGGCTCGCAGCGTCACGCAGCGTCACGCAGAGGCCGACATCGTGGAGCCGGGCAGCCTGCTCGATGCGATCCGGCGACGAGAATGAGGCTCCCGGGCCAGCGGTTCGAAGTGTCTCCCGAGCCCGCTTACGCGGACAGCTCGAACTCGGCCTCCAGGGGGCTCAGCGCCAAGGTCGCTATGTCGGACTCAAGCTGCCCGTCCTCGACCCAGTGAGCGATGTCCTGGGCGAGGTCGTCCGGAGCGGCCGGAGATGCCGGGGCGACGGGCGCCGTGGGCCGCACCCACGTACGCCGCGGCGGACGCTTGACGGATCCCAACCCTCTGACGGCGTACGATCCTGCTGTGCGGTTCCACGCGAATCGAGCAAGGGGGTCGACCGTGGAGAGAACGGTTCGTGTCAGTCGACGGCGCACCACGACGGCGGGCGTCGCCGGTGCGTTGTTGGTCGCGGCGCTGGCGTGGACGCCGACGGCGCAGGCGCACCTCCCCGGCGTGGACGTCCCCCTCCCCGTAGTGGACGGCGTCGACAGCGCGCTCCCGGGCGCGGACAGCCAGCTCGCAGCAAGCCCTGGCGACGTCGAGCTCTTCAACCTCGAGCACGTGTTCAACTTCAACCCCGAGGACCACGATCCCGAGCGCCACGACTTCGTCGGGTCGGACCTGGAGTTCTTCACCAGCACCGTCCCGCTTCGCGACTACGCGACCGGCCAGTTCGTCGACGAGAGCGGCAACCCGGTGCTCGAGCCAGTCATGGCCGAGCGGGACTTCTCGGTCATGGGATCGTTCCAGCGGGGCGGGTACGTGTTCGACATCACCGACCCCGAGCACCCGCAGTTCGTCTCCCAGGTCACCTGCCGCCAGGACCGCAACGACGTGGCCATCAGGACGTTCACCGACGAGGCGACCGGCGCCGAACGGGTTGTGCTCGCTCTCACCCAGCAGAGCGGCGTCCCATGCGCCGACGCTGAGGACGACGGCGGCGTCGGCGTGGAGGTGAATTCGCCGGCGGAGCTCGAGGGCTTCCACGGCAGCGTGCAGTGGGGAAGCACGGCGGAGGTCGACGGCCAGACGGCCGACCTCGTGTACGCCGGGACCGGGTGCACGCCGGTCAGCTATGCGACGGTCGCGGGGCAGATCGCGGGCAATATCGCCCTCGTCGACGACCGGGCGAGCCAGACGAACCCGCTCGACCAGTGCCCCGCGTACACGTTCCTCCAGAAGGTGCAGTCGGCGCAGCAGGCGGGAGCGATCGGTTTCGTCCAGATCCCCGAGGAAGACGCCGAGCCGAATGGCAACGCGACGGCCGTCACCGCCGACATCCCCGCGCTCGAGGTGCACCGGACCGACGAGATGCTTGCCGTGCGCGACGCCGTCATCGCCGGTACCGCGGTGAACGTCACCCTGACGCAGGCGCCCACCGAGGTGCCCGTGATCGGGGAGGGCTCGGGTGGAATCGGCGTGTTCGATATCACCGACCCGTTTGCGTGGGCGCCCATGTACCGGCTCCTGACCGGCAACGGCGGCGTCCACAACTTCATCTTCAACCCCACGCAGCCCTATGGCTACGCCGCCAACGGTGCTCTACCTGGCCTGCTCAACGACATCCCGATCGTCGACTTCACCGACGTCGACGACCCCGTCGTGCTCACCGGCCGGGCGCCGACCGAGGGCGGCGTCCACGACGTCGAGTTCAGCCCCGACGGCAACCGGGCGTACGCGGCCTCCGAGAACAACTACCGGATCTACGACACCACCGACGCGGCGAACCCGGTGCTGCTGTCGCGGACACTGAATGTCGGGTCCTACGCCCACGGAGTCTTTCCGACCTCGGACAGCTCGCTCATGGTGACCAACAACGAGAGCCTGGTGCTCGGTGGGTTCCTCGTCGAGGGCACCGGCGTGTGCCCCGGTGAGGGGCTCGCCTCCTACGACACCACCGACGAGAGCCTGCCGATCGGTCCGCTCGGCTACTACGTGCCGAACGTCGTGGGACCCTCGGGCGAGACGCCGTGCACGTCGCACTTCGGCCGGTTCGCGCCGGACACGAGGGTCCTGTCCATCGGCTGGTACGCCGCCGGCTCCCGGGTCGTCGACTGGTCGGACCCGAGCAGCCCGGTCGAGGTGGCCGGCGCGGTGCTGGAAGGCAGCAACGTCTGGGCCGCCAAGTTCTTCGAGGGCCCGTACTTGTACGCGGGCGACATCAACCGCGGCTTCGACGTCTTCCGCTGGAGCGGCGACGGTCCCGCCCCCTGGCTCTCGCCGTAGCCTCTGGTGTGTACCAGCCCGACGCTTCCGGTCACCGCCGAAGGCGAGTCGCCACGGTGAGCGCGGTGGCCAACGGTACGGCTCCTGCGGGATCCGTCCGTTCGTCTGACGCCTCGTCCCCTCGTGTCGCTCAAGGGCAAGACAAAGCCGGTGCCACTCTTTGCGCCCGAGTAACGGCCCGCGCCGCTTACGACTGATGCTCGGGCCGCCAGAGCGGCACGCCGAGCGAGATCAGCCGGAGCTGGTGCACCGCCCGGTCGGCGACGCCTTCCTCCTCGTCAGGGCTGGCGTCGAGCAGCTGGGCGGAGATCGAGACCATGGTCTCGACCACCAGGTTGGCGAACATCCGGCGATCGTCAGCGGGCCACTTCCCGATGCCCGGGAAGGCGGCGAGGTCGATCGACAGCTCGTCGGTGAACAGCTGTAACTCGCGACTGATGGCTCGCCGGAGGCGTCGAACGCCGCCGTAGCGCTCTCGGGCGATGAAGCGCATGTGCCCGGCGTTGTCGCGGACGTGCTGGACGACGGCGGCCACCGAGCGACGAATGGCGTCCTCGTAGACGGACGGATCGGCGCGCGCCGTCCGGAGCATCTCGCGCAGCGAGCCGAAGGACTCCTCGACCAGCACCAGTCCCAGCTCCTCCATGTCGTCGAAGTGGCGGTAGAAGGCGGTCGGGCTGATGCCGGCCTCGCGGGTGACCTCACGGAGGCTGATGCTGTCGAACGAGTTGCGCGACAAGAGCTTCAGCGCCGCCCTCACCAGGGCCTTGCGCGTGAGCTCCTTCGACTCCCGGCGCGACGAGGGGCTGTGCCGGCCGTGGCGGATGTCACGCGACCGTTCGGTTGACATGTGTGCACTCTACTCCTTACGGTGCACACATGTCTACTCAAACTCTCCCCCGGCGGCGGCGCCTCCTGCGCCGCGCCGTCGAGGTGGTCGACGCGGTCGCGGCACCGCATGGCGTCGATCGCTACGTCGAGCTGGCCGTTCCCACATGGTCGAGCACCGACGTTCGAGCCCGGATCGTCCGGGTCGCCCGTACCACTACTGGCACGGTCACCCTCACGCTGCGGCCCAACGCCAACTGGACGGGGTTCCGCGCCGGCCAGCACACGCAGGTGAGCGTCGAGATCGATGGCGTGCGCCACACCCGCTGCTACTCGCTGGCCTCGTCGGCACATCGGCGCGACGGCCTCATCGAGCTCACCGTCAAGGCGCACCCGAACGGCACGGTCAGCCGCTACCTGGTCGACAACGCCGCCGAGGGCATGGTCGTCGGGCTGAGCGTCGCCCAGGGCGTGTTCGTGTTGCCCGACGTCCGCCCGTCTCGCCTGCTCCTGATCAGTGGCGGTAGCGGGATCACACCCGTCATGTCGATGCTGCGCACGCTCTGCGACGAAGGGCACGAAGGTCAGATCACATTCGTGCACTACGCCCTCACCGAGGCCGACCACGTCTACCGCGACGAGCTCGCCCGCCTCGACGCAGCGCACGCCAATGTGCGGGTGGTTCGCGTCTACACCGACGCGCCAGGCACCGGCGACCTCGACGGCTTCTTCACGCCCCCCCAGCTCGGCGCGGCCGAGCCCGCGTGGCGGGACGCGTCGGCATACGTCTGCGGTCCCGCGCCTTTGATGGATGCCGTTCGGGCCCATTTCGCTGACGCCGGACTGGCCGATCGCTACCACGACGAAGCGTTCACGCTCGCCACCGTCGTCGCCGAGTCGACCGGGGGCACCATCACCTTCGCCGGGTCGGGTGAGAGCGTGCTCGACGACGGACGCCCCCTCCTGCTGCAAGCCGAGGACGCCGGGCTGTCGCCCGAGAGCGGTTGCCGGATGGGGATCTGCCACACCTGCACCCGGTCGCTCGAGTGCGGCACCGTCCGCAATGTCATCACCGGCGAGCTCACCGACGCCGCCGGTGCCGCCATCCGCATCTGCGTCAGCGCCGCTGTCGGCGAAGTCGCCATCGATCTCTGAGGAGCTTGTTCATGACCACCCCCACCACCGCCGAGCGCTACGGCCTGAGCGACGAGCAGCTCGACTCGCTCGGCCGAGAGCTCGATGCCATCCGTCAACGGGTCGTCGACGATCTCGGCCAAGAGGACGTCGACTACATCCGCGGCATGATCCGCTGGCAGCGCGGGCTCGAGGTTGCCGGTCGCGGGCTGCTGTTCGCCGGCTGGTTCCCCCCGGCATGGCTGGCGGGCACGGCCGCCCTCGGGATCTCGAAGATCCTCGACAACATGGAGGTCGGCCACAACGTCATGCACGGCCAGTACGACTGGACCCGCGACCCGACGCTGTCGGCCAAGGGCTTTGAGTGGGACACGGCCTGCCCCGGCGACCAGTGGCGCCACTCGCACAACTACCTGCACCACACGTTCACGAACATTCTCGGCAAGGACCGCGACGTCGGGTACGGCGTGCTGCGAATGAGCGAGGACCAGCGTTGGACGCCCGCCGCGCTCGGCAACCCGTTGTTCGGCGCGCTGCTCGCGCTCAACTTCGACCTCGGCGTGATGCTCCACGACGTCGAGGCCGAGCGGATCATGGCCGGCGAGAAGTCGTGGTCGGAGGCGTGGCCGACGCTGCGCGACGGGCTGCGCAAGACCGGCAAGCTCGCCGCCAAGGACTACCTGCTGTGGCCGCTGCTGACCGGGCCGATGTTCCTGTCGACCCTCGCCGGAAACTTCGTCGCCAACACCATGCGCAACCTGTGGGCCTTTACGATCATCTTCTGCGGCCACTTCCCCGACGGCACCCACGAGTTCAGCGAGGCCGAGTGCGAGGGTGAGTCGAAGGGCCACTGGTACTTCCGCCAGATGCTCGGCTCGGCCAACATCACTGGCGGCCGGCTGTTCCACATCCTCTCGGGCAACCTCAGCCACCAGATCGAGCACCACCTCTTCCCCGACATCCCGGCCCGCCGGTACAAGGCGATGGCGCCGGCCGTGCGCGAGGTATGCGAGCGCTACGGCTTGCCATACAACGCCGGCCGCCTGTCGAGGCAGTTCGGCACCGTCGTTCGCAAGATCGTGCGCCTGGCGATCCCGAGCCGAGTCCAGCGCCCGGCCCTGGCTCTCGCCGCCTGACGCGCCGTCGCCGCGCTGATCAGCACTGTGCTCTCGAAGATGCAGCAACCCGCAGCCGAGTTCCGCGCCGTGATGATCGACGCCACCGAGCAGCTGCGCGAAGCGACCGCCGCCCTCGCTCCGCTCAACTCCACCCTCGATGAGGCGCTCATCGCATCGGCGGACCGGCTGGACTTTCTCGTCGACCAGTACGGCGAACAGATCCAGCCCCTCGACGGCACGCTCGCCTTCTTTGCCGACGTCCTCAGATCCCAGACCAGCGGCAGCTGAGCCGGTGCAGAGCAGAGGGAGCTACTGCGTCGAGGGAAGTAGGTTCGTCGACGTAGCCGGCGATCATGGCCGACTGGAACACCCTGGCGCCCCGTTTGCCGCGGTGACGGAACTCGCTCGTTATGCGGACGGCCCGATCGCGCGGCGCACACCAGCGCACGACCTGAAAAGGGGCAAGGACTCCGGCGGCTCCCAGGTCTCACAGCCAAGGCCGTCACCAGACTTTGGCTGAGCACCCCCAACGGGATTCGAACCCGTGTTGCCACCTTGAAAGGGTGGAGTCCTAGGCCGCTGGACGATGGGGGCGAGGGCGCTGATGCTAGGGCTGCGCCGCCGCTCCCGGCACGTGCGATGGCGTTGACCTCGGCGCCGATCGTGGCCCGTAGAGTTGCCCGATGCCCCGCCGGTTGAAGTTCGCGCTCGCGCTTGCCGCGGTGGCTGCCGCGTCGGGTGTCCTCGCGGCGCGGCGGTTCGGGCCACGCCCGTCGCCGGCACCACCGCCCCCGCCCGGCGGCTGGCGGTCGCCGCTGCCCGGCGAGGCCGACGAGGCCGATGACGCTGCGGACGCCGACGACGCTGACGAGGGCGACGAGGCCGCCGCGTGACGCTGCCGTGGGACGGCGGCAGCGACGCCACGCAATCTCCTGCTCCCCTACCAGCGTGGCCACCGCCCCCCGCGCCTCCGCCGGCGGCTCCGCACCCGCGGCTGGTGCCGGCCGTCGCCGTGCTGTGCGGCCTGGCCTTGGCTGGTGGCGTGGTGGCTGTCGTTGCCAGGCAGGGCGACGACAGCTACCCCGACGAGTGGGACCCGCGTGTCCTCGAGCTCGTCGAGTTCGTCGAGGAGCAGCGCAACCTCAGCTTCGAGCACCCGGTGCACGTCGACTTCCTCACAGCCGACGAGTACGCCGACGTGACCCGCTCCGAGGACACCGATCTGACCGACGACGGCCTCGCCGAGCTGGACGATCTCGAGTCCTTCCTGCGGGCGTTGGGCATGGTGCAGGGCGACCTGGATCTGCTGGACGCCTTCAACGAGCTGACCGACTCCGGCACGCTCGCGTTCTACGACCCCGTCGACGAGCGCGTCACCGCGCGCGGCACCGAGATGACGACCGATCTCGAGGTCACGCTCGTGCACGAGCTCACCCACGTCGCGCAGGACCAGGCCTTCGACATCGAACGGCTGCAGCGCTCGGACTCGGCCGGTGGCTTCGTCGCGGTGCGCGCCCTGCTCGAGGGTGACGCGATCCGCATCGAGGAGCGCTACGTCCAGACGTTGTCGCCCGAGGAGCGCCAGAGCTACGACGCGGCCAGGACGGCGACCACCGCAGGCGCCGAGGCCGCACTGGCCGACGTGCCGCCGATCGTGTTCGCCAGCTTCCAGGCGCCGTACGAGTTCGGCGTGCCGTTCGTCCGAGCGCTGGAAGCCGACGACGGCGATGCCGCCATCAACGACGCCTTCGACGAACCTCCGGCTTCCGAGGAGCATCTCGTCGACGCCACCCGCTACTTCGCCGGAGACGGCGTCCGGACCATCGAGAGCCCCGACCTCCCCGACGGCGCCGACGAGCTCGACCGCGGGCAGCTCGGTTCGGTGGGGTGGTTCCTCCTGCTGGCGGAGCGGATCGACGCGCAGGAGGCGCTGACGGCAATCGACGGCTGGGGCGGCGACGAGTACCTCCTGTATCGCGAGGACGACGCCACGTGCGTGCAGGCCACGTTCGAGGGTGACAGCAGCGGCGACGTCGACGAGATGGCCGCGGCGGTCGACGCCTGGGCCGCGGCGCTGCCCGCCGGCATGGTCACCATCGAGCCGAGCGACGTGCGCGTGTCGTTCGTGTCGTGCGACCCCGGCCCCGAGGCCGACCTCGGTGTGACCGGCCTGAGCGTCGAAGCGCTCGCACTCCCGATCGTGCGCGCCCACCTGTTGGCGGGAGCGCTCCACGAGTTCGACGGCGACCTGGCCTTCTGCGTGGCGGACACGACGGCGCGGTCGTTCTCGTTGGCCGAGCTGGCCGACCCGAGCGCCGCCATCGTGCAGGACGGGCGGCTGGAAGAGGCCGGGCAGCAAGCCGGCCGCGACTGCGGCGCGACGTAATCGACGACTAGGCGAGGTCCGGCTCGTCGGATCCGGGCGGCAGCGCACCCGACAGCGCGTCGACCAGCTCGGCCACGAGCTGGGACAGGAAGTCGTAGAGCACCCACGCGGCCAGCTCAGGGTCGTCGGGCTCGACATGCGGCAGCTCGTCCTCGGACACGTCGAGGCGGGTGCCGAGCACGAGCCGCAGGGCATTCATCGCACCCATCCAGGCCGCGGCCTGCTCGGGATCCAGCGACTCGGCCGCCACGCTGGCCTCGACGACGTCGATCGCCTCCAGCCGCGATTCGAGCAGCTCGTCCCGCGCCAGGACCTGGTACCCCGCTTCCTTCTCGGGATCGTCGGCGTAGGCCGGCGGGAACAGCCGCCGCAGCGCGGGATCGTCGGAGTCGGCCAGCATGACCTCTCGGAGCTGGCCGACGACGTGAGCGAGCACCTCCCGCTCCTCCTCGGACAGCTGCACGTCGATCCCGCCGCCGCGACGCCGCTTCACCCGTCTCCCGAACGCCATCAGTCGAAGGCCCCCACTAGTGCGCCGGAAGGCAGACCATGTCGCGAAATCAACGGACCTACTTTCCGGAGCACTAGTCGTGCTGCATGGTGGCCCACAGGCCGTGCTCATGGAGGCGGAAGACGTCGAGCTCGCACTTCTCCCTCGCCCCGCCCGACACGACGGCACGACCCTTGTGGTGGACGTCGAGCATCAGCTTGGTGGCCTTCTCGTAGCTGTAGCCGAACAGCTTCTGCAGCACGTAGGTGACGTAGGTCATCAGGTTGATCGGGTCGTTCCACACGATGACGACCCACGGGTGGGTCTCGGCGACTTCGGTGTCGCCGGTGGGCTGGTGCACCTCGGTCGGCGTCGGTGTCGGCACTGTCACACAGTCTGCCGGAGCGGCACGGCGGCTGGCACTGGCGAGGGGTCGACGGCCAGCACGACACGGCAGGTGGCGATCCACACCAGGGTGGCGCCGAAGATGTGCAGCCCCACCAGGAGCACCGGCACGTCGGTGAAGTACTGCACCCACCCGAGCACCGCCTGCGCGGACCCGACGGCAAGCAGGTGGCGCGCTCGTCGCGCCAACTCGGGCGGGCCGCCGTCGCGGGTCAGGCGCCCGACCAGGGCGAGCACCAGCGCCAGGAAGACCACCACGGCCAGGCTGTGCACACGAGCCACCGATTCGATGGCGAACCCGAAGCGGCGTGCGTCCTCGTCGCCGCCGTGCGGGCCGGTGGCGGTGACGATCGTGCCGGTGATGACGGCTACTGCGGCGGCGGGCGCCAGCGCCAGGGTCAGGCGCCGGGCGACGTCGTGGACCGGCGCCCCCCGCCGGTCGGTGTGGCCAGTGGCGGTGTCGGCGGGTTCGGCGGTTCCGGCTCGGTGATGGAGCACGACGGCGTTGGCGACCAGCGCCAGGGACAACAGGAAGTGGCCCATGACGAACGGTGGTGCGAGCTCGAACAGGACGGTGAGGCCGCCGAGCACGATCTGCCCGAGTACGCCGGCCACCAGGCCCAGTGAGAGCCAGGTGAGGTTCCGGCGGCGAGGTGTGCGGGCCAACGAGCCGAGAACGGCCAACGCCACCGCTACCGACACCACCCCGGTGATGAGCCGGTTCACCCATTCGACCATGGGGTGCAGCTCCAGGGGCGCCACGAACTCGTCCTGGGTGCAACCGGGCCAGTCGGAGCAGCCGAGCCCGGAGCCGGTGAGCCGTACGGCGCCGCCTGTCACGATGATGAAGACCAGCGCGACCAGGGCGACCAGCGTGACGCGCCGGTACGTGGCGGGGCTCATCGACGGGAGGCGCTGCACCGCTTGCCAGGGTAGGGACGCGCCTCGAAGGGTGGGAAACGCGTCGCGACCGGGCATCCTTCGGCTCCGTGCGGCTGCTCGTCGCCACCGCGATGACTCAGGGCCACCGGCCCACGGACTTCACGTGCTGCCGCCCCGGCGAGATCGTGATGCCGCCGTTGCATGCGTGCGACGAGCCCGTCGACGGGCCGTGCGGCTGCCGTCGCTCGTTGGTGGGGATCGACACCCACCGTCCCACGACGACGTTCGAGGTGGCCGACCTGTCGTTGACGCTCGACGACCTGGCGGCCCGCGTCTGGACCTCGCTGGACTCGGCGGGCTGGATCCGCTGTGTCGACGATGCCGAGGTGGCCGACCGCTGGGTCCACGACATCGCCTGGGAGCTCGTCCAGGCCGGCGCCCGCTTCGCCGTCGGCGGCATCCTCGAACGCCGCGGCCCGGCATTGGTGCTCCGGGCCTAGCGCCCAGCCGAACTTCGGGTCCCTACCGCCGCTGGGGCGACGCTACGGCCCCGAAGTGGGGGGAGGCGGAGGCGGAGGCGGTGGCGGCGCGGTGGGTGGCGGTGCGGGAGGTGGTGGCGGCGGCGCGGGCGGTTCGACGAGGTGCCACTCGGTGGCGACGGCGGCGAACAAGGCCGGTGCCAGCAGGTCGGCGCCGGGGTGGCTCAGGTGCACGCCGTCGGGCGCCCGCGTGTCGACGACCTGGCCGTCCGGCGTCCCGACGGTCTCGCTGAAGGCGCCGTCGGGCGAGAAGATCGGCATCAGGTCGACGAACTGCACGGTCGGGCGCAGGTCGGCTTGCTCACGGGCCACGGCGTTCATCACGTCCTTCGCTGCGTTCAGGCGTTCCGGGCGCTCGGCCGGCAGGCCCAGCCAGACGACCGTGCGCCCGCCCTGGGCGGCGACGTCCGTCGCCAACGCCACCCGGCGGGCGTACTCGTCGCGCCACTCCGGCGATCCGAGCTGCACCCGCACCCCGTCGGCCCGAATCATGTCCTGGTCGTCGTTGCCGCCGAAGGTCAGGTAGACGACCTCGGGATTCAGCTCCGCCACCCGCTGATTGAGATACGCCGGCCAGTCCAGCACGTCGGGGCGCGCCAGCCCGGTGCTCACATGGAAGTCGGCGGTGATGGCAATCCGGGCGTCGCCGCTGGTCAGCCGACCGAGACCGGCGGCGATGTTGCCCATGAGCGAGTCGCCGGCCATCAGCACCCGCAGCGGGTCCTCGGCGGACGGCACCCGCCGGGACGGCAGCGTCGTCGTGGTGGCCGGCGGCAACGTCGTCGGCAACGTCGTCGGCAGCGCCGAGTCGCTCGGTTTGTCCACCACCTTCGCCGCATCCGTCGTCGGCACGGTCGCCGACGGGACCGCCACGTCCGAGCCCGCCGGTGAGGAGCTGGGCAGGTCCTCGTTCCCGGTGAGCTCGCCCAGCCACAACCGGGGGAGATGGAGCCCGAAGGCGTGGCTCACGCCGCGCACGGAGCGGGTGATCGTCAGGGCCGTGTCACGCCACCGCCCGAACGGCTGGCGCTCGGCGACCTGCACGAGGCTGTCGGCGCACAGCAGCGAGGCGGCGGCCACCGTCAGGAGAATCGTGACGATCGCCCGGCCTGCCGGCATGACGCTGCGTCGATCGGCGACCAGGGGCCGGCGAGGACCCGACGACGACGGGGATGGCGACGCGGCCGGAGGCGACGACGGCGGCGGCTCGGGCGTTTCCGGGCGCCTTACCTCGCGGTCCTGGTCGATCACGGTCACAGGGCGCACCAGTCTCGCGGACGACCCATCAGAACTGGAAGTAGATGAAGGGGTCCACGCCTGCCGGCCCGAGGACGTCCACGGCTACGAGGCAGGCCGCCATGGCCGCCACCTGGGCCCGGAGCGACCACGACGAGAAGACGGCGCGCATCCGGCCGACGACTCCGGTCGGCACGAACTGGCTGGCCAGCATGGCAACCACGACGAGCACCACCACGGGGTTCAGCGGCTGCGACGCCTCGCCGCCGGCGATGCGGCCGATCACGTCGAAGGCGCCGCCGAGCGTGTCGGAGCGGAAGAAGATCCACGCCAGGCACACGAGGTGGAAGGTCATGAGCCGTCGTATCCAGACGACGCCGGCCGGTCGGTCGGGCCGAGGTGCTGGTGGTGCCGGCGGGGCCAGCACCGGTGGTTCACCGCCGACGGCGATGGGCGCCGCTCCCGCGGCGCCTGCGTCGTCGACCGCGGCGTGCGCCGGCACCCTCCGCCGCTGCCTGCGCTCGTCGACCCACCGCTCCGCCGAGAGCCCGGCGCCGTGCAGGCACCCCCACAGCACGAACGTCCACGCTGCGCCGTGCCAGAGCCCGCCGAGCAGCATGGTGAGCATCAGGTTGCGGTACGTGAGCAGCCGGCCGCCCCGGTTCCCGCCCAGCGGCACGTACAGGTAGTCGCGAAGCCACCGCGAGAGGGTCATGTGCCAGCGCCGCCAGAACTCCTGCAACGACGCCGCCGTGTAGGGCGCGTCGAAGTTCTGCGGGAACCGGAAGCCGAGCAGCAGCGCCAAGCCGATGGCCATGTCGGTGTAGCCGGAGAAGTCGGCGTAGATCTGTATGGCGTAGGCGTACACGCCGAACAGCGCTTCGATGCCGCCGTGCTGCTGGGGGAAGGCGAAGAGGGGGTCGACGGTCCGGTCGGCGAGGTACGACGCCACCACGACCTTCTTGAAGAGGCCGGCCCCGATGAGCCAGAACGCCAGCCCGGCCTGGACGCGGCGGGGGTCGCGGCGATGTCGCAGCTGGGGGAGGAACTCCGCCGCCCGCACGATGGGACCGGCCACCAGGTGCGGGAAGAACGACAGGTACACGGCGAAGTCGAGGAACCGGACGGGGTGCACCTTCCGCCGGCGCACGTCAATGACGTAGCTGAGCGCCTGGAACGTGAAGAAGGAGATGCCGACCGGCAGCAGGATGTTCGGGACGGGCAGGTTCCAGTCGAGTCCGAGGGTGTCCAGCAGGCTGTTGCCGGAGTCGCTGAGGAACTCGGCGTACTTGTACCAGCCGAGACCGCCGAGGTTGAGGGCGACCGCCACGGCCGTTCGCCGGTTGCGTGCCTTGTCGTCGACGGCCTTGTCGATGACGACCGAGCAGATCTGGTTGACGACGATGCTCGCCGCCAGGAGGAGCGTGTAGCCCCAGTCCCAGGCGGCGTAGAAGGCGAAGCTGGCGGCGATCATGAAGACCCGCCAGCGCACCGGACGCGGCATCAGCAGCCAGCTGGCGGGAAGCACCAGGGCGAAGAAGATCGCGAACCGGATCGTCGGGAACAGCACAGGCGAACTCTGGGGGCGGTGTCAGCACCCACGAGACGGTCGGCCCCGCCTCCGCCGGGCCTGCATGGTAGGCGCGCCCGCCGTTTGGTGTGCACAGCCGTACCCGTACGGGTATCCGGGTGCACACCAGAGGTCGACTGGCCAGGTCAGGGGCTCTTTGGTACCGGTCGCCGGACGCGACGTAGTGTGCCCCCGTCATGGCCTTGCCCGTACGGGAGAACCTCAGCGCGCGCGCCGACAATGCGTCTCCGGCGCGCTCCCGGGCGGCCGCCTACCTGGCCCTGACCAAGCCCCGAATCATCGAGTTGCTGCTGGTCACGACCGTCCCGGCCATGGTCGTCGCTGAGCGAGGCCTGCCCTCGGTCTGGCTCATGGTCGCCACCGTCGTCGGCGGTGCCGGCGCCGCGGGTGGCGCCAACGCCATCAACATGGTCGTCGACCGCGACATCGACCGCGTGATGCACCGCACGCAGCACCGGCCGCTCGTCACCGGCGAGCTCACCGCCGGCGCCGCGCTCACCTTCGCCGTGGCCCTCGAGGTGATCGCCTTCGGCTGGCTCTGGGCATTCGTGAACCTGTTGTCGGCCGTGCTGGCGGTGTCGGCCTGCCTCTTCTACGTCTTCGTGTACTCGCTGTGGCTGAAGCGGCGAAGCGAGCACAACATCGTCATCGGCGGTGCGGCCGGCGCCGTGCCGGTGCTGGTCGGCTGGGCGGCGGTCACCAATGGGCTCGACTGGGCGCCGGTCATCCTGTTCGCCGTGATCTTCTACTGGACGCCACCGCACTTCTGGGCGCTGGCCATCCGACACCGCGACGACTACGCCCGGGCCGACGTCCCGATGCTGCCCGCGGTGCGGAATGCCAGGACGGTCGCCATCCGGATCCTGGCGTACAGCCTCGTGCTGTGGGCCCTGACCGTCGCGTTCTCCCCGGTGGCGGGCATGGGCCACGTCTACCTGGGCTCGGCCCTGGTGCTCGGCGCGGTCTTCTGCGGGCTCGCCGTCCAGCTCGTCCGCGACTCGACGCCGGCGCGGGCGATGAAGCTCTTCGGGTGGTCGATCACCTACATCACGTTGCTGTTCGGGGCGATGGCCGTCGATCAGCTCGTGCGGAGTGGCGTGTGAGCCTGAAGGCGGTGACATGACGGTTACGGAGTCCCCTGCCGAGGCGCCGGCGGAGGCGGTCGCCGACGAGTCGAGCCCGGTGGCGCGTCCCGCCGGCCTGGCCGGCCTCCTCGGTACCGGCGACCACATCAGCGTCGGGCGCCTGTGGGTGGTCGCCTCGTTGCTGTTCCTCCTGGCGGCTGGCGTCGCCGGCGGTGTCATCGGCGCCGAGCGGCTCGACACCGGCTCGCTCGACGTCCTCAACGACGAGACCCAGCTCGGGCAGGTCTTCACCCTGCACTCGACCGCGGCCGTCTTCCTGTTCCTCGTGCCGCTGTTCATCGGCATCGCCACTGCCGTGGTGCCGCTGCAGGTGGGTGCCGGCAGCGTCGCGTTCCCGCGGGCGTCGGCCGCCGCCTTCTGGGGCTGGTTCCTCTCCGGCGGCGTGCTGTTGGCCAGCTACCTGGCCGACGGCGGCCCGAACGGCACCGACCGCGACGGCGTCCTGCTGTGGATCGTCGGGCTCGGTGGCGTGCTCGTGTCGCTCTGCCTCGGCACCGTGTGCGTCGTCACCACCGTGTGGGCGTTGCGCACAGCCGGGATGACGCTCGACCGGGTCTCGGCCTTCTCCTGGTCGATGCTCGTGGCCGGCACCATCTGGTTGCTCAGCCTGCCCGTGGCCTTCGGCCTGCTGATCCTCGCCTGGCTCGACGTCCGCTACGGGAGCGGCATCCTCGACGGCGGGGTCTACGGCGACCTGCGGTGGGCCATCGGCCAGCCCCAGGTCTACGCCTACGCGCTTCCGGCATTGGGTCTGCTGCTCGATGCCGTACCGGTTGCCGCCGGGGTCCGGCCCCGGAACTACGGCGTGCTGCTCGGCGCGGTCGCCTTCGCCGGTATCACCGGCTACGGCGCAGCGTGGCTCAACCAGGCCTCTGATTCGTCGTTGGCGACCGACGCCTCATACGTCATCGTGGCCTTCGCCGTGCTGCTGCCGCTCCTCATCGTGTTCGGCGGTGTCGCCGACGTGTTGCGGCGTGGCCTGCGTGGCCGGAACGCAGTTGACCGCAGGTTGCGGCTCACCAGCCCGCTGCTGTTCGGCATCGGGGGGCTGTTGCTGTTCCTGGCAGCGGCCGCCGCCGGTGCGGCCCGCACCATCGACCCGCTCGAGCTGGTCGGCACGACCGCCGACTCGGCCGTCGTGCACGGCGCCCTGCTGGCCGGAGCCATCGGCGGGCTGGGCGCGCTGCACCACTGGTCGACCAAGCTGTTCGGCGTCCAGCTCAAGGAGTCCATCGGTCGCCTGGCCGCGCTCGTGCTGCTGCTCGGCGGGCTGGCGCTGGCCGTGCCCGACTTCGTGTCCGGGCTGCTCGACCAGCCGGTCGGGTCGACGGCCCCCGACGTGCAGGATGGCGTCGAAGCGCTGAACGGCGTGTCGCTCGCCGGCGGCGCGCTCGTCCTGCTCGGCGTGCTGCTCGTGCTGCTGAACTTGGCCGCCAGCGCGGCGCGACGCAAGGCCGGCGACGTGCCCGCCGACCCGTGGGACGGTCACACCCTCGAGTGGCTCACCACCTCGCCACCGGCACCGGGCAACTTCGGCCCCGTCGAGCCGGTCACCTCCGCCGCGCCGCTCCTCGACCAGAAGGAGGCCTCGTCGTGAGCCCCACCACGAGCGAACTCGCGACGAATAGGGGACAGAAC
>JBOGDS010000035.1:0-35247 GCA_050743075.1 Jiangellaceae bacterium
CCGCGGTGCAGCGGATGCGCCGCGGGGGTCGGCTCGTCGAGGTCGGCGCCGGCACGCCGGGGCGGCTCGCCGTCCTCGACGCCGCGGAGTGCGGTCCGACGTTCGGCATCGACGACGGCCAGGTGGTCGCCCTGATGGCCGGTGGCGACGGCGCCGTCCGGGAGGCCGTCGAACACGGGGAGGACGACGAAGACGGCGGCCGAGCGGACCTGTTCGGCCTCGGCGTGACGGCCGACGACGTGATCGTCGCGGTCAGCGCCTCCGGGCGGACGCCTTACGTCCTTGCGGCGGCTGAGGCGGCCCGCTCGGTCGGGGCGTTGACGGTCGCCGTCGTGAACAACCCGAACTCGCCGATCGCCGCGGCCTGTGACATCGCGATCGAAGTGCTGACCGGCCCTGAGGTGGTGTCCGGGTCGACGCGGCTGAAAGCAGGCACGGCTCAGAAGCTCGTGCTCAACGCGATCTCGACGATCACCATGGTCCAGCTCGGCCACACCTACGGCGACCTGATGGTCGACCTGCGCGCGACCAACGAGAAGCTGCGCTGGCGGGCGCAGCGGATCGTGGCGGAGGCGACGGGCGCGTCGGCGTCTGACGTCGCGGCTGCGCTGGCAGCCGGAGGCGGCGAGGCGAAGGTCGCCACGGTGATGCTGCTGGCAGGCATCGACGCCGACGTGGCGCGCCGCCGCCTCGAGGCCGCCGACGGCCACGTCCGCGAAGCGGCGTTCGATGCTTGAAGGTCGCGTGCGAGCTGCTGCACTCGGCGCGGGCTGCGCGATTCGTGGGGCGAGCCGCGTGCGAACGGACGCATGCTCGGTGGGTTGCGGTGGGTCGGCTGGCAGACAGTGATGCAGGTTCTGGGGCTGATCTCGGGGACGTCGGTCGACGGGGTCGACGCGGCGGTCGTCGACCTCGCGCTGGACGGCGACGTGCTGCGGCTCTCGCTGGTCGGGGAGATGACGCTGCCGTGGCCACCGTCGCTACGGTCCCGCGTGCTGGCGATCCTGCCTCCCGCCTCGTCCTCGGCGGCAGAGGTCTGCCTACTCGACCACGACCTCGGCGTTGCGCTCGGCGCCCTGGCCGAGCGGGCGCTTGCGGAGTTGGCGCCCCAGGGGGTCGACCTGGTGGCGAGCCATGGGCAGACCATCCATCACGAGGTCGACACGTCCGGCCGGGTCCGCGGCACCCTGCAGGTCGGCCAGCCGGCCGAGATCGCCGAACGGCTCGGCGTGCCCGTCGTCGCGGACTTCCGGGTCCGCGACGTCGCGGCAGGCGGGCAGGGCGCACCGCTGGTGAGCGTCCTCGACCAGCTGATCCTGGCCGGTCTCGCGGAGATGTCGGTGGCCGCGCTCAACCTGGGCGGGATCGCGAACCTGACGGTCGTCCGGGCCGATGCGCCGCCCATCGCCTTCGACTGTGGTCCGGCGAACGCACTGCTCGACTCCGCCGTCGGCCAGGCGACGGGCGAACCGCACGACGTCGGCGGCGCCCGCACGGCGTCCGGCACCGTCGATGGCGCCCTGCTCGACGCGTTGCTGGCGGACCCGTACCTGGCGGCACCGCCGCCGAAGTCCACGGGCAAGGAGCGGTACCACGCCGGCTACCTGACCGCGGCGCTCGCCCGCACGCCCGTCGCGCGGCTGGAGGACCTGCTCGCCACTCTGGCCGCCTTCACCGCGTCGGCGGTGGCAGCCGACGTGGGGCGATACGCGGTGACCCGGGTCTGGGCGTCGGGCGGGGGCGTACGCAACATCGGCCTGATGCGGGCGCTGGAGCGACGGTTGGCCGACGTCGGCGCAACGCTCGGCACGAGCGACGAGCTCGGCCTTCCGGTGGACCACAAGGAGGCGTGCGCGTTCGCCCTGCTCGGTTGGCTGACCTGGCACGGCCTGCCCGGATCGGTCCCCAGTTGCACCGGTGCGGCCGGACCGCGCGTGCTCGGCGCGATCGTCCCCGGTCGCGGACCGTTGGGCCTGCCACCGCCGCTGCCGGCCATGCCCCGCCGCGTGACCGTCGACGGTGTCGGCGCGGAGAAGCGGTAGGCCTGACGGGTCAGCACCTCAGTGGGCCGGGCGCGCACCCTCGGTAACGGCGACCAGACGCGCGGGCAGGCCTGGCGGCAGCCGGGGATGGGCGGGAGCGTCGGGGGTCGACGTGATCACGACGCCGCGGCCGTCCGAGACGCACGCCCAGGTCGCAGCGAGGACCAGCGGAGCTGCCTCCATCAGGGTCGCGAGTGCTCGTGCGGGAGCCGCGACCATCTGGGCCATCACGCCGGCCTCGGGCATCGCCTCGGACGTGCTGCGTGCGGGCCACGCACCCGCCGGCCGCACACCCGGTATCGAGCGCAACGCCGAGAGCAGGCGGTCGCGCGGCTGGCCGCGCCATTCCACCGTGATGTCGTCCAGCGCTCGGCCGGCGCCGCGCTCGAGCACGAAGATCTGGGCGACGTCCGCCCCGAGGACGCCGAGCGTCCAGGTGACCCGCCCCAGTGAGCCGGGTTGGTCGGGCAACTCGATCCGCAGTCGCAGCAGCATGGCGGGTCCCCACTGTCGGCAGTGCACCGTGAACTGCCAACATGGCGTGTCGATGTTGCCCCGCTGTTTCCACCGTGGGTCGTGGAGGTCAAGCCGCAAGGACGTAGCCGAGCTCGGCGAGAGCCAGCACCACGACGAGGACAGCCACCGAGGCCGGTAGGCGTCCGTCGCGCCCGGAGGTGGGTGCCGGCGCGGCATGGGCGGCGCGGTACCGTCGCCTCGCGCCGGCCAGCACCACCGCGGCCATCGGCACGGCTAGCAGCACGAACGCAGCTGCGACGACGCCGAGCCGGTCGGCGGCCAGCCGGCCAGCCAGCAGGACCGCGGCGAGCAGCGCCAGCGCCGTGCGAACCCAGGCCAGCGCAGTGCGCTCGCCGGACAAGCCGTCAGTGCTCATCGTGCGACGCCGTCACTCGGCGATGACGGCGACCACCACGAGGGTCGCGATGACGACCATCCCGAAGGCGAACAGCGGCGCCATCGTCGGCGGCGGCAGCGGTCTGGACTGCCGCAGCGCTCTCTCCGCGCGGGCCCAGCGGACGAACGCGGAGCCGCTCGCGAGCGCGCCCAGCAGGGCGAGCCCACTGACGAGGATGATCCGGTAGCCGTCGGCCGCCGGCACGTCGAGGCCTTCGAGGACGACACCGGTCGCCAGCAGTCCGAGCCCGGTACGGATCCATGCGAGGAACGTCCTCTCGTTGGCGAAGCTGAACCGCGGGTCGGGTTCGTCGCCGACGCCGTACACGCGACGTGGCCACCGACCGTCGGCGTTCGTCAACGCGACGGCTCGACCCGGCTCGTCCGGCGGTGTCGCCCTGGCGCCCGTGGCCGTGGAACCGGGGCTTCGAGGGCGGCGTCGCTCGGGCGGGTGAACCCGTTGCGCGAGGCCCGGACCTCGGTGTCGTCGACCGCCGCGGCCGTCGAGACGCGCTTCTCCTCCGGCGGGGCGGGTGAGCCTGCAGGCTCGGGCGGGTCGAGCGGGTCGGGCGGGTCGGGCGGCTCGGCGTCCGGCGTCGTGGCGGGACCGGCCGGGGGTCCGGAGGGTGCCGGGGTTCCCACGGCCGAAGAGCTGGCCCTCGCGGCCGCGCGTCTGCGCGCCCGGCGACCGACGCGCGAGGTCTCCGGCAAGTCCTCGAGATCGCGCAGCGGGGTGTCGATCCACTGGATGCTCGTGCCCTCGCCGTGTCCGTGAATCGCGAGCAAGTCGTCCAGGGAGTTCCAGACACTCGTCGCCGGAAAGCTCGAACACCACCGCAGCACCACATGACCGTCCGAGAAGGCGACGCCATACGCCACCACCCCGAGGCCCGAAACCCCGGTGTAGTCGATGTGACGGATGAGCGCGAACCGGCGGGGGAGCACGGGATTCACCCAAGCCCGATCGACCTGCAGCCCACCAGGCTCGGGTGAGCACGCCATGGCCGGGTCACCGGCCCATCCTCCTGGACGGGCGCGGCCGTGTCACGGCTCCGCGCCGCCTCGTCAGCGCGAGCGACCGGCCAGGGCTGTCAGCGCGACGGCGCCGGCCGTGGATCGCCCCACAGGTAGCGGGGTCCGGTGCCGAGCGAGGCCGCCTGGTCGTCGGGGTTGTAGAGGTGGCACGTCCGCAGAGACAGGCAGCCGCATCCGATGCACTCGCCGAGCTCGTCGCGCAGCCGCTGGAGTTCCGCGATGCGTCGGTCGAGCCGCGACTGCCACGACCGCGACAGCCCGGTCCAGTCCTCGGCCGTGGGCGTGCGGGCCTTGGGGAGCGTGTCCAGCGCGGCCCGGATCTCCTCCAGTGTCAGACCGACACGTTGCGCCGCCCGGACGAAGGCCACCCGCCGCAGCGTCGAGCGTGCGTATATGCGGTGACCGCCCGACGTCCGCCCCGGCGACAGCAGCCCGCGGGCCTCGTAGAAGCGCAGCGCCGACGTGGAGGCGCCGCTGCGGGCCGCCAGCTCTCCGATGGTGAGCCGGACCCCCATCACGGCCTCCTACAGCTTCAACTTGACGCGAACTTGAAGCCTAACTGCCAGCCGCTCGCGCCGCCGTCGGACGTCACGGGTCGGGCACCGGCGGGCGCCGGGCACGGGTGGCGCGTTACCGTACGGATCCACCCCGGCGCGCAGTGAGGAGATCGGCATGGAGCCCAACTCCGACGTCGACGCGATGATCGTCGACGCCGTGAGGAACGTCCGCGACCGGTTCGGATCGGACGGCTTGCGCGAGATGATCGCGCTGGCCAACGTGGAGATCGACAGCGTCGAGCGCGCGATCGTCGACCTCGGCACGGACGAGCCGGCGGGGACGTCGGCCGCGGCATACGACTCTGCCGACACCCAGGCCTGGATCGCCGACACCGGCCAGGAGTCCGGCCGGAGCATCGCCGCCGCCGACGACGGCGACTGACCGCATCCCGCACGGTCAGGCGGCGCGCAGCGTCTCGAGGAACTCACGGGCCCACCGGGCCACGTCGTGGTTCACAACGTGTTCGCGCAGGCGGCGCATCCGCGCCTCGGCCTCGTCGTCGGGGAGCCGCATCGCCACGCACAGCGTGCGTTTGAGACCGTCGACGTCGTGCGGGTTGACCAGGAACGCGCCGTCCAGCTCGTCGGCGGCGCCGGCGAACTCCGACAGCACGAGCGCGCCGCGCAGGTCCGTCCGGGCGGCTATGTACTCCTTGGCCACCAGGTTCATTCCGTCGCGCAGGGGCGTGACGACCATGACGTCGGCGGCGCGCAAGAGCGCGACCAGCTCCGCCCGTTCGTACGACGAGTGCAGGTAGTGAACGGCCGGCTGGCCGATCCGACCGTATTCGCCGTTGATGCGTCCGACCTGCAGCTCGATGTCGTCGCGCAAGGTCTGGTACGCCTCGACCCGTTCCCGGCTCGGCGTGGCGACCTGGACGAAGACCGCCTCGTCCGGCGTCACCTCGCCCTCGGCCAGCAGCTCTTCCCATGCTTTGAGCCGATGGCCGATGCCCTTGGTGTAGTCGAGCCGGTCGACCCCGAGCAGGACGTGTTCGGGAGAACCGACCTCCTCGCGGACGGTGACGCAGCGGGCCAGGACGTCGGGGTCGGAGGCCAGCCGCGTGACCTCCTCGACCTCGATCGAGATCGGGAATGCGCGCGCGACCACCTTGCGTCCGTCCTCGGCGAGCACCTGGTCGTCGGTCGACACGGCGTCGGTGAACCGGGCGCACAGGTTCACGAAGTTGTCGACGGCGCCGGCCCGCTGGAAGCCGACCAGGTCGGCGCCGAGCAGCCCTTCCAGGATCTGCCGCCGCCACGGCAGCTGCGCGAACAGCTCGGTGGGAGGGAACGGTATGTGTAGGAAGAAGCCGATCTTCAGATCCGGCCGCAGTTCGCGGAGCATCCGGGGCACCAGTTGGAGCTGGTAGTCCTGGACGAACACGACGGCGTTCTCGGCGGCGGCGGACGAGGCCGCCTCCGCGAAGCGGCGGTTCACGCGCCGGTACGCGTCCCACCACTCGCGGTGGAACTCCGGTGCGACAATCACGTCGTGGTAGAGCGGCCAGAGGGTCGCGTTGGAGAAGCCTTCGTAGTACCGCCTGGTCTCCTCCGCCGACAGCGGCACCGCGACGAGGTCCATTCCATCGGAGGAGAACGGTTCCGGTGCGTCGTCAGGAGTGCCCGTCCAGCCGATCCAGGCACCGTCGTAGGAACGCATGACCGGCGCGAGCGCGGTGACCAGACCCCCGGGGCTGCGGCGCCAGATGGTGCCGCCGTCAGCGTCGGTCACCCGATCGACCGGCAGCCGGTTGGCGACGACGACGAAGTTGCTCGTGCCCCTACGCACTTCGCGACCTCCTCCTCCTTCACCGTAGCCAACTCGGCCCGGCCGAGCTCCCGCGGTTGACTGATCCATCGCATCCGGCCTGTCGAACCACAGGCCTGGCATTCCGTTTCGTACGATGCGGGGCATGGAAGCCGCATCCAGAGCTGCCACCACGTTCCAGCCCGCGTCGACAGCCGTGAAAGCCGAACTCTCCGGCCGCGATCGGGAGATCCTGGAGTTCGAACGGCAGTGGTGGAAGTACGCGGGCGGTAAGGAGCAGGCGGTCCGCGACCTGTTCGACATGTCCGCGACTCGCTACTACCAGGTGCTCAACGCGCTCATCGACCGGCCCGAGGCGTTGGTCCACGACCCGATGCTGGTCAAGCGGTTGCGGCGGCTTCGGGCGAGGCGGCAGCGGACCCGGTCGGCTCGCCGTCTCGGTTTCCAGGCCTGACCGAGCCGTGAGACCGAGCTGCGGTCCGGGTCGGCCTCGCCGTGGCTCCGGAGGTCTGTCAGCCGAGTTCGCGCTCGACGAAGCACCATCGCCAGCTTTCGCCCGGCTCGGCCGAGCGGATCACCGGGTGGTCCTCGTCCTCGTAGTGCAGGCGCGCATGGCGGCGCGGCGAGGAGTCGCAGCATCCGATGTAGCCGCAGGCGAGGCAGGTCCTCAGGTGGACCCAGTCTCGTCGCCCCTCGGCCGTGCACCCCACACACTCGTCGCCGCCCGCTGGCACCGTGGTCGGGGCGTCGGCCAGGTGCTGACAGGGTGCGCGGGTCGAGGCGACCGCAGACAGCTCGGGACGGTCCGCTGTGTCCTCGACGCTGGCTCGGAGGCTCGCTTCCGTCGGCACGGCCGAGCCGCACCCAGGCGATCAGCTTGCGCCGCTCGGCGTCGAGACGGAGCTTCTCGACGATCGCGTCGGGAAGCTCCTCCTCGGCCACGAGCTGGTCGAGCCGGCGCAGTGCCGCCTCGACGGCGTCCTCCTGGGCCCGGGCGATCGCGAGGGCATCCATCCGGGAGTCCTGACGACGGGCGCCCACCAGCCGCATCACGGTCGGCAGTGTCGGGCCCTGGAGCACCAGCGTGCCGAAGATGACGACGACGGTCACCAGCAGCGCGAGGTCGCGATGCGGGAAGTCCAGCGGCAGCGACTGGGCGGCCGCCAGCGAGACGACGCCGCGCATGCCCGCCCAGGAGACGACGGCCAGATCCGACCAGCGCGGCCGGCCGAGGTCCAGCCATGGCACGACCCGCGAGAACAGTACGGAGCCGACGATCCAGATCGGCCGAGCGAGCACGACGACGGCAAGCGTGACCGCGCTGACTGCGACGACCGTTCCGGGTGGTTCGGTGACGTTGTCGATGATCGCCGGAAGCTGCAGCCCGATCAGCGCGAACACGGCGCCTTCGAGCACGAACTGGATGGTGCGCCAGATCTCCGTCTCGGTGATCCTGGCGTCCGGTCGCAGGTCGGCCGGCGCGCGGTGCCCGAGGATCAGACCCGTCACGACGACCGCGATGATGCCCGACCCGCCGATCTCCTCGGCGGCCACGTACGCCGCGAACGGCGCCGCGACCGACAGCGCGGTCCCCGACAACGTGTCGATGCCGCGTCGGCGCAGCCAGCCCAGCACGTACGCCGCCGTGATGCCCACGGCGAGTCCACCGGCGACCGCCTGCAGGAAGTCAACCCCGATGTCGACGACGGTGACCGAGCCGCTCGCCGCCGCGGCCACGGCGACCCGCAGCGCCGTCAGCGCGGTGGCGTCGTTGAACAGGCTCTCGCCCTCCAGGATCGTGACCGTGCGCCGCCGCATGCCGGCGCGGCGGGCCACCGCGGTCGCGGCGACGGCGTCAGGCGGGGCGACGATGGCGCCGATCGCGAACGCAGCTGCCAGGGACAAGCCGGAGACCAGCGGGGAGACGGCGAACGCGACGGCAGCGGCCGTGAACAGCACCAGCCCAAGGGCCAGCAGACCGACCGGGGCGCGCACGTCGCGCAGGGCCACGAAGGACGAACCGAGCGCCGCCGCGAACAGTAGCGGCGGCAAGAACACGAACAGGACCAGGTCCGGGTCGATCTCGATCGGGCACCCAGGGCAGCGCAGCGACCGCGAGACCGGCGATCACCAACAGGATCGCGGCCGGAATCCGCAACGTCCTGGCCAGCCGTGACACGGCCACCACGCCGATGACGAGGATGACCAGCAGGGGGACAATGTGCACGGGTCAATCCTGCCTGACCCTGCGGAGCGCCTTTGGCGCAGCGGACAGACGGTGGCGTAACCTCCTGATCCCGTGACCGCCCGCGAGCAGTTCGACCGGCTGTGGCCGTCGTTGGTCGCCCTGCTGGGCACTGTGGCGGTCGTCGTCGGCCTGCTGTTCCTGTTCGGCGGCGACGACGGTGGGACGGCAGACGACGCAGCGGCTGACGAGGCCGGGGCGACGACCGCAGCTCCGACCGGCGCGGCCACGACGACGCCGGAGAACACCACCCCGGCCGAGCCGGTGACGGCGCCGCCGGAGGTTCGGGAGCGGGTCGGCATCCTCAACGACACCGACATCGCCGGGCTGGCGAGCCAGGCCCAGGAACGGCTGGAGGCCGGCGGCTGGGAGGTCCCGGCGATCGACACTTACACCAGCGGTGACGTCAGCGAGACGACGGTGTTCTATCCCGAGGGCATGCAGGAGGCCGCCGAGGCGCTGGCCGCCCAGTTCCCGGAGATCGCGGGCGTCGAACCGCGCCTGCCCAACCTGACCAGCGACTGGCTCGTGCTGATCGTCGCCGAGGACTATGCGGAGGCGATAGGGGCGGGCGGGTGACCGGGCTGCCGGTGCCGTCAACGCCTGCTGGGCGGGCGGCGCTGGCGGCCGTGCTCGCCGCCCCGGCCGCGGTCCTGGTCGCGCTCGACTACGACGGGACGCTGGCGCCGATCGTCGACGAGCCGGAGCAGGCCGTGGCGCACGCCGGAGCCGCGGATGCGTTGGCGGCGCTCGCGGCCCGGGTCGGGCGGGTGGCGCTGGTCACGGGTCGTCCAGCGACCGATGCCGTTCGGCTGGGACGCCTCTCCGGGGTGGACGGACTGGTGGTGCTGGGGCACTACGGGCTCGAGAGGTGGAGTGCGGGCCGGCTGACGACACCCGAGCCGCACCCAGGAGTCGCGACGGCCCGGGCGGCGGCCGCACGCCTGGTCGCTGGCGCGCCGGCTGGGGTCGCCCTGGAGGACAAGGGCCACTCTGTCGCCGTGCACACCCGCCAGGCGGCCGACCCCGACGCAGCGCTTGTGTCGCTGACCGTGCGGGTACAGGAGCTGGCCGAGCGGGCGGGGCTCGAGGTTGCGCCCGGCCGCTACGTCCTGGAACTGCGCCCACACGGCACGGACAAGGGTGCGGCGGTGCGCGCCCTGGTCGCGGAGACGTCGGCGCGAGCGGTCGTCTACGCGGGAGACGACATGGGCGACCTCGCGGCCGTCGCGGCCCTGCGCGAGCTGCCGGTCACGGCGCTGGTCGTGTGCAGCGACTCCGCCGAGTCGCCGCAGGCACTCCGCGATGCGGCCGACCTCGTGGTCGACGGTCCGGCCGGTGTCGTGCGGTTCCTCGCAGACCTCGCCCGTGCCCTCCCGCCGTGATCCCCCTTTCACGAACTCGGTCCCGGTGCCAGGCTGACGCCATGTGCTTCGACGATCAAGCTGTCCCGCCGCCGCCTCCCGTCCCCGGCGCCGTCGCCGAGCACGGTGAGCTCTACCTGCTCTCGGCCGACGGGGCCGAGTTCAGCACGTACTACGCCTACCCGCCCGGGCGGGTCCGGAGTGCCGTCGTGATCATGCCCGACGTTCGAGGGCTGCACCGTTTCTACCGGGAGCTGGCCCAGCGTTTCGCGGAGGTGGGCGTCGTGGCACTGGCCATCGACTACTTCGGCCGGACGACCGAACCGGGCTCGGCCCGGGACGGGAGCTTCCCGCACCGGGAGCACGTGGACCAGATGCGGCCCGAGCAGGTGACGCTGGACGTCGCAGCGGCGGTGCGGTGGCTGCGGGAGAACCGGGACCACGACATCGTGTCGGTGTTCACGGTGGGCTTCTGCATGGGTGGCTCGCTGTCCTGGGCGCAGTCGGCGGCCGACCTGGGTCTGGCTGGGTGCGTCGGGTTCTACGGCATCCCGTCTCGGGTCGCGCACAGCGTGCCGACCATGAAGGCGCCGCTGCTGCTCCTGGCGGCCGGTCAGGACACGACGCCGGTCGACGAGGTCGAACGCTTCGCCGAGCAGGTCCGGGCAGCCGGCGTGGACGCCGAGTTGTACGTGTACCCCGAGGCGCCGCACAGCTTCTTCGACCGGACGGCCGGCGACTACGAACAGGCGAGCGCCGACGCGTGGCGACGCGTCGTCGACTTCGTCGGCCGCCACAGCGACTGACCCGCTTCCGTACGCCGCCCGCTTCGCCCCTTTTATCCGTGATCAACGGACGGGTGGCTCGGGTGAGCGCCAGGTCCAGGTCATGGTCGCGGTCAGGGGCCGTCCCGGGCTGACGACGGCGGGCTCCAGGTTGAGCGCGTCCGGCGGACCGGTCTGCGGCTCGACGCACACGGCCTCGGCCAACTCGTCGTAGACGACCGCGTAGCGGGTGTCGGCGGCAATCTCCAGCCGGAGAGTGCCCGGCCAGGTCAGCGTGACCGGCCAGCGGACCCCGTCGAAGCAGTCGTCCCACGGACCGGCCCCAACCGCCACCCGGTCGCCCGCCGGGATGCCGTCTGCATCCCGCGGCAGCATGGCAGCCGCGTCCAGACCGATCTGCACTGGTTCGCCGCGAGAGAGCCGGCGGCGGAACCACGGGTGCCAGCCGGCCGAGGCTGGGAACGGCACGGTGTCGGTGTGCATCTGGAGGCTGAAGTCGGCGCGGCCGTCGCCCAGCGTCACGGTGTGCCGCACGCGCCCGGGCCAGGGCCACGGATCGCCCAGCCGGCACTCCAGCACGGCCGTCGTGGCGGTCGCTTCGACCGTCGACCATCGTCGGGTCAGCACCATGCCGTGGATGGCATGCGGCGGCCTGACATCGGTTGGCAGGTCGTACGGGACGCCCGCGTGGGTGAACCGCCCGCGGCGGATGCGCCCCGCCCACGGCGCCATGACGAAGCAGCCCCCAGTGGGTGGCCGCGTCGCCCGCGCGGCCCAGCACGTCCACGTCGTCGATGCGGAACTGGACGACGCGGCCGCCGGCGTCCGGGTCCATGCGCAGGTCGGCTCCTGCGGTGGACAGGACGACCACTAGAACCGGCCCGACCCACCGCGCCGCCGGCGGAACAGCGGTCGTACAGGGCGTTCGCGGTAGCCGCCGTCGGCCAGCCCCGCGAGCCGCTCGAAGACGTTGCGCGAAGCCGGGTCGCCCGTCCGCACCCACGACCAGGCAGCGGCGAGCCCGTACAGCGGCAGCATGACCGGACCGAGGCAGAAGGCGTACTGCGTGGCGTGCCGCGCCTCGTGCGCCATCAGGGTCGGTCGCTTGGCGTGGACGGTCTCGTCGGCTTTGAACAGCACGACGTTGCCGACCGTGAACGTCGAGTTGCGCGGCACGACGAGCCGGTAGCCGTAGCCCAGCACGAGCCCGTTGGGACCCAGCCGGAACCGGACCCGGCCGAGAGCGCCCACCAGCAGACCGATCGGTGTGGACAGGTTGACGACGTTCACGACCTGACGGACCCGGTGCGCGGGGCTCACGGTCGCCATCCTGCCGCCTCGACGCGGTCGCGCGCGACGACCGACCACGAGTCGTCACGACCAAGGTCCGGGACGACCGTCTCGCAGAGTGGACAGTGCTGTCAGTGTGGACGGCCGGCTGCGTACTGTCGCCGGCAGGAAACTCATCCAGAGGGGCAGAGGGACCGGCCCGACGAAGCCCCGGCAACCCACCCGGTTCATCCCGGGTCTGGTGCCAACTCCGGCCCGCCCGGTCGATCAGGCAAGGCGGGGAAGATGAGGAGGACGCTTCGATGACCGTCACGATCTCACCGGCCGGCGAGGGCCGGACCGTCGCGCCCGACCTCGGTCGCGCCACGCACCTGTCATGTCGTGAATGCGGGTCGACGACGCCGCTGGGTCCGCACTACGCGTGCCTGGAGTGCTTCGGACCACTGGAGGTCGCCTACGACTTCGAACCGATCTCACGGGCGCAGATCGAGGCCGGGCCGCGGTCGATCTGGCGATATCGCCGCCTGCTTCCGGTGCCGGAGGCCGTCGCCGAGACGCCCAACACCGACCCGGGCTTCACCCGACTGGTGCGAGCGGACCGGCTCGCCGCGGAACTCGGCATCAGGACGCTCTGGGTCAAGGACGACTCCGGCAACCCGACGCACTCGTTCAAGGACCGGGTGGTCGCCGTCGCGCTGGCCGCTGCCCGTGAACTCGGGTTCACGGTGTTGGCCTGCCCGTCGACCGGCAACCTGGCCAACGCGGTGGCGGCGGCTGCCGCCCGCGCCGGCATCCGGTCGTTCGTGTTCGTGCCGCACGATCTCGAGCAGCAGAAGATCGTCACGACGGCCGTCTACGGTTCGACGCTGGTCGCGGTCGAGGGGACGTACGACGACGCCAACCGGCTCGCGTCGGAGCTGGCCAGCGACCACGAGGACTGGGCGTTCGTGAACGTCAACGTCCGGCCCTACTATGCCGAGGGGTCGAAGACGCTCGGCTACGAGGTGGCCGAGCAGCTCGGCTGGCGGTTGCCCGCCCAGGTCGTGATCCCGGTCGCGAGCGGCGCCCAGCTGGTCAAGGTCGACAAGGCATTCCGGGAGCTACTGGCGCTCGGACTGGTGGCCGGCGAGCCACCGCGGATCTTCGGCGCCCAGGCCACCGGTTGCTCGCCCGTCGCGGCAGCGTTCAAGGCAGGGCACGACGTGGTGCGGCCGGTGCGGCCGTCGACGATCGCCAAGTCGCTCGCGATCGGCAACCCAGCTGACGGTCCCTACGTGCTCGACGTCGCCCGCCGGACCGGCGGGGCAGTCGAGGACGTCGCGGACGATGAGGTGGTCGCCGGCATCCGCCTCCTGGCCCGTACCGAGGGCATCTTCGCCGAGACCGCCGGCGGGGTGACCGTTGCTGTGCTCGCGAAACTGGTGCACGACGGCTTGCTCGACCCGGATGCCGAGACCGTCGTGTTCAATACCGGCGACGGTCTGAAGACGCTCGACGCAGTCTCGCCGGTCGTGAGACCGGTGGGCACGATCGCCCCCACGACCGCCGAGTTCGACGCACTGGAGGTCACCCGATGAGTACCGTTGCGGTCCGGGTGCCCACGATCCTGCGGACGTACACACAGGGCAACGCCGACGTCTCGGTGTCGGTGGCGGCGGACGCCACCGTGGCCGACGTGGTCGTTGCACTCGAGTCGCGGTACCCCGGCATCGGCGGGCGGGTCCTCGACGAGTCCGGCCAGCTCCGCCGGTTCGTCAACGTGTACGTCGACGACGACGATGTACGCTTCGCCTACGGCCTGCAGACGCCGACCCCGGATGGCTCGCGGGTGTCCGTGATTCCGGCCGTCGCCGGAGGCTGAACCCGGCGCACGAAGATCCAGCTTGTGCTGGACTGGCCGGGCCACCAGCGGGATGATCAGTGCGTTGGCGTGGTACTCCGCATCGTCAACGCCCCGCGAGGAGGCTTGTCATGGAATGGCTGTGGATCATCCTGGTTGTACTCGTCCTGCTGTTGCTCGGCTGGCTGCTCTTCGGGAGGCGGTCGGAGACGGGCGCCGACCGGTCGGCGGAGACGCCGGGGCCGGTCCTCGGCGACACCGCGACGACCGCGGGTGGCGTGGCCGGCGGCGCCGCCGCAGCAACGGGCCTTGCGGATGTCGACCGGCCGAGCGTCGACGCCGACGACCTGGCTGCGGGCGACCTGGCCGCTCCGAGCGTCGACCTCTCGGCGGGCGAGTCCGCCCTGGGGCGTTCGCTGTCGACCGACGACCTGACCTTGGTCGAGGGCATCGGCCCGGCGATCGCGACGCTGCTGGGCGACGCAGGCGTGCGGACGTGGGAAGACTTGTCCGGCGCCTCGACCGCCGATCTGCAGGCGATTCTCGATGCGGGTGGCACGCAGTTCAACATGCACGATCCGTCGACCTGGCCGGAGCAGGCGCAGCTTGCCCTGCGCAACGACTGGGACAGGTTGAGCGAGTTGCAGGAGCGGCTGCGGGCCGGCCAGCGCTAGCAGGGCGCGCTGTCGGACGGGTGCGGTGGCGCCATCACCGTCGTCCGGCCGGCTTCGTGGCTCTGAGAGTCAGCCGACGGTCACGTCGTTGATGCCGAACGTCTCCTCGACCCACGGGAAGCCCCACAGAAAGAGGACGACGACGACCGCGGCGAGCAGGACCAGTGCGAGAAGCGTGCGCACGGGCCATGGACCCGGCAGATGGCGCCATACCCACGCGTACATCAGACCTCCTCGCCGTCGGTGAGAACGCCCGACACGTACAGGCGTTGTGTCGACGCATATCGCGGATGACACGTGGTCAAGGTGATGCGCCGTTCGGTGGGCGAGACCTCGGGCCCTTCACCCGGAACCGGGTCGACGACCCAGGTGTCGGTCGGCTCGATGACCTCGGCCGCGTAGTCGATCGTGTAGGTCCAGGTCCCGGTGGCCGTGGTCACCTCGATCGTGTCGCCGGCCTCGATCTCGTTGAGATCGGCGAACGGGGCGCCGTGGCCGGACCGGTGGCCGGCGATGGACAGGTTGCCGAGCTCGCCGGGGTTGGCCGTGTCCTCGTAGTGACCGGGGCCGCGGGCGAGGTCGGACCGTTCGACGCCCTGGACGACGTACCACTCCCAGTCGTCGCCGAGCCGGGGCGCTCGTATGATCGCGTAGGCATCTCCGATGTCGATCTCGTCGGGATCCTGGGCAGCGGGGACCGGCTGCCCCGACGGCGGAAGGGCCGACCACAGCTCGGCCGTTTCCTCGCGGAGGTCGTCCTGTGCCCGGTCGGTCTGGAGGCCTGTGCCCCACAACACGTACGCAACGTAGAGGAGGATCAGGACACCGGCCGTGAGCAGCGTCTCGCCGGTGACGCCGACGGTCGTCGCGAGTGGCCCCCGCGCAGGTCGCGATGCGGCCTTGTGCTGCGCGAACCGCGCTCGGCCGGACATCTTCTGAGCCTCCGTGGGGCCGTGTATGGTCATCATCGGTCGGAAGTGACGCGAGCGACCAGAGCAAGCGTAACGGGCACGCAAGACCCCCCTCGGGGGCGGTGGAGCGGGCACGACCCGGGCCCTGAAGTGTGGGTCCGACAACACCCGCCCCGCTCGAGGGAGAGGTAATGGCTCAGGGCACCGTGAAGTGGTTCAACTCCGAGAAGGGCTACGGCTTCATCGCCGTAGACGGAGGGCAGGACCTCTTCGTCCACTACACGGCGATCGACATGGAAGGTTACCGCAGCCTCGAGGACGGTCAGCGGGTCGAATTCGAGGTCGGCCAGGGCCCGAAGGGTCCCCAGGCCGAGCAGGTTCGCATCGTCTGACCCCGACCCCGCCTCACGACGGCCCGGTCCTCGGACCCCCGGGTGGCCGGAGTCACATCCCAGCCGGATCTTGGTTGTCGCGCGCCGGGGGACAATGGGGTCGTGAGCGTTGGCCACCCCGTTCTCGTCTACGACGGCGACTGCCGATTCTGCGCCTCGTGCGTTGACTTCGTCACCCGCCGTGTCCACACGAGTGCGGAGATCGTCGCCTGGCAGCTCACCGACCTCGATGCGCTCGGCACGACCCAGGAGCGTGCCCAGTACGAACTGCTGTGGATCGACGCGTCCGGTCGCATCGACGGTGGCGCCCAGGCGGTCGCACAGATCCTGGTGGATGCCGGTGGCGCGTGGCGGCCGCTGGGTCGGGCCATGCGCGTGCCGCCCGTCCGGTGGGTGGCGCACGTGGTGTACCGGGTCGTCGCGAACAACCGTCACCGACTTCCAGGAGGCACGCCCGCGTGCGCCATCCCGGCCGAGGAACGCTCGGGCATCGCCCGCTGACATCACTCAGAGCGGCCTATCCCTGGTCGTGAGACAGACATGTACAGTGTCTCGCAGCCCGGTGCTGCGCCCCGGGTCGTGGGAGAGAGGCCTGGATGGACAAGGGAGCCGCGCCGGGAAGCCACCCCGTGGCGAGGCGGGCACGTGGCCCGCGCGACGTCGTCGACCTCGCCACCCGGTGCTACCTGGATGGCGAGCCGATCGAGATGTCCGAGTTGGCCCAGCAGCTCGGCATCGGCCGTGCCACTCTCTACCGCTGGCTGGGCAACCGGGAAAGGCTGATCGAGACGGTGCTGGCAGAAGCCACCGACCGGACCTACCGCCGGGCCGCGCGCCATGCCCGGGGCGTTGGCGCGGCGCGGGTGCTCGACCTCATGCGGCGCGGTATGCGCGACGTGCTGGCGGCGGAGCCGTTGCAGGTCTTCACCAAGCGCGAACCCCTGCTGTTCATCCGGCTCGCCACCATGCCCGGCAAGATCGAGGACCAAGCCGCAACCGTGATCGCCGAGGTCATCGAGGAGGAGATCACTGCCGGCAGGCTGGACCTGCCGGTTCCCGCGCGGACCGTCGCGCTGGGCCTGGTCCGGATCAGTGACGCCCTGCTCTACGCCCCCCTGTTCGGACGGTCCGAGCCGGAGGTCGAGACGGCGCTCGACCTGGCCGCGCTCCTCCTCGGTGTCGCCGACCGCCGGCCCGAGTCCGCCGGGAGCCCTGCATGAACCTGTTCGACCTGTCCGGCAAGGTCGCCCTCGTGACGGGCGGCACCCGGGGCATCGGCCTGATGATCGCGCGCGGGCTGCTCGATGCCGGCGCGCAGGTGTTCGTCAGCTCCCGCGACGCGTCCGCCTGTGCCGCCGCGGCGGCCGAGCTCTCTGCACACGGCGACGTCGACGCCATCGCAGTCGACGTGTCGTCGGAGGAGGGGTGCGTGCGGCTGGTGGGCGCCCTGCGGACCCGGGTGACCCGCCTGGACGTCCTGGTCAACAACGCCGGCACCAACTGGGCCGCGCCCGTCGACGAGTACCCCGCGTCCGGCTGGGACAAGGTGCTCGCCCTCAACCTTCGGGCGCCGTTCCTCCTCACCCGGACGGCGTTGCCGCTGCTCGAAGCCGCGGGGACCGCGGACGATCCGGCCCGCGTGATCAACATCGGCAGCATCGACGGCCTGCACGTCCCGTCCTTCCCGACGTACGCGTACTCGGCGAGCAAGGCCGGCCTCCACCACCTGACCCGCACGCTCGCCCGCGAGCTCGGTCCCCGCCATGTCACGGTCAACGCCGTGGCACCAGGCCCGTTCGAGTCGAGGATGATGAACGCCACCTTGCAGACCCATGGCGACGCGATCATCGCGGCATCGCCGCTCGGGCGCATCGGCCAGCCCGACGACATGGCGGGTGTCGCGGTATACCTCGCCAGCCGCGCCGGCGCCTATGTGACGGGGGCGGTCATCCCCGTCGACGGCGGGATCGCGACGACGTTGTGAGCGCGACGTCGACGCCGGGTTCCGCCCTCGCGGTCCTCGATGTCCAGGGCAAGGTCGCGCTGGTCACGGGCGCCGCCCGTGGGATTGGCGCCGCAATGGCGTGCCGGCTCGCGGAGCGGGGTGCCCAGGTCGTCGTCGCTGATGTCGACGACGTCGCCGCAGCCGACGTAGCCCGGCACAGTGGCGGCACCGCGATCCACTGCGACGTCCGCGACCTTGCCGACAACCAGGCGGCGGTCGCGCGGGCCGTCCAGGCGTACGGCGGCCTCGACATGGCGGTGCTCAACGCCGGCGTTCCGGGCACCGGACTGGTCGACGGTCTCGACCTCGAGGCCTACAGCACTGCTGTTGCGGTCAACCTCGACGGTGTCGTGTTCGGCGTCGCTGCCGCGCTGCCGCCGCTCCGGGCGCGCGGCGGGGGCGATGTCGTCGTCACCGCGAGTCTCGCCGGGCTGACGCCGGTTGCGAGTGATCCGGTGTACACGGCAACCAAGCACGCGGTCGTCGGCCTGGTGCGCTCACTCGCGCCCGCGGTCGAGGCAGACGGCATCCGGGTCAACGCACTGTGCCCCGGGTGGGCCGACACGGCGATCGTCGACCGCATCAGGGCGAACCTCCAGGAGCAGGGGCACCCACTGCTGGCCGTGGATGACGTTGTCGACGCCTTGGCGGCTCTCCTCGGCGCCGGACGGTCCGGCGAGTGCTGGTGGGTGCAACCAGGCCGGCCGGCGGCGCCGTACGAGTTCCGCGGTGTTCCCGGGCCACGCCCTGCTGCCACGTCGGAGGGCGGCGCCGCGTGACCGACCTGCGTGCCGACCTGGCGGGGGAGGTACGTCCGGAGGATGCGTTCGACCTCGGGGCGCTGACCGCGTGGCTCGCCGGGCACGTCGACGGACTCCATGGGGTCCCGGAGGTGCGCCAGTTCACCGGCGGCGCGTCCAACCGGACGTTCCTGCTGCGCTATCCGTCCCGTGACCTGGTGCTGCGATGCCCGCCCGGCGGGACCCGTCCGTCGTCAGGTCACGACATGCGCCGCGAGTACGTGGTGCAGCAGCGGCTGCGCCCGGTGTTCCCGTACGTGCCGGCGGTGGTGGCCCTGTGCGAGGACCCGGGTGTGATCGGCGTGCCGTTCAACGTCGTCCAGCGCCTCGAGGGTCCGATCCTGCGGCGTTCCGTGCCACCGGGCGTGACGCTTGACCACGCGACGGCACGCCGGCTCTGCGGCGAGTTCGTCGACCGCCTGGTGGAGCTGCACTCGGTGGACGTGGGCGCCGTGGGATTGGACGATCTCGGGCCGGGCCCGGGCTACGTCGCGCGCCAGGTGGCCGGGTGGGCGGAGCGGTACCGGCAGGCCCGCACCGACGACGTTCCCGACTTCGAACCGGTGATGGCCTGGCTCGCTGAGCGCCAGCCCGCGGACGTCGGCTCCTGTCTCGTCCACAACGACTTCCGGCTCGACAACGTCGTCCTCGACCCGTCCGACCCCGGCCGCATCGTCGGCATCCTGGACTGGGAGATGGCGACGGTCGGGGATCCGCTGATGGACCTGGGCGGCGGCCTTGCCTACTGGGTGCAGTCCGACGACGACGAGGAGTACCGGTCGCTGCGCCGCCAGCCGACCCACCTGCCCGGCATGCTCACCCGGACCGAGATCGTCGCCGCGTACACGGAACAGCGTGATCTCGCGACCCGTGACTGGGCGTTCTACGAGGTGTTCGGCCTGTTCCGGCTGGCCGGCATCGCCCAGCAGATCCACTACCGCTACCACCACCGGCAGACGACCAACCCGGCGTTCTCGCATCTCGGCCGCAGCGTGCAGAAGCTCGCCCGCCGCTGCGCCCGCCTGATCGACGGCGCCACCCCATGATCATGTCGACTTAGCCCCCGGAAAGGGTGGCAAAGTCGACATGATCATGGGAGCTGGGTTCGTCAGAAGCAGGGCGCCGTGAAGTCGTAGTCCGCGGCCACGTCGCTGACGAACAGGTCCTCCTGCACGCTGACACCGGTCGGCGCGGCCTCGTCGACCCGGGAGATCAGGCTCTGCCGGAACACGGCCTCGCCGGGCTCGCCGGCGTAATTTCCCGCCTCGGGCGGCAGCATGCCCTCGTAGTCGACCTCCTCCAGACCTTGCGCCGCCTCCCGCAGGCCGGCGCGGGTGAGGTCGCCGTTCTCGACGGCATCCTCGAGCGCCGCCTTCAGCGGGTACGACCACACCCAGCCGGCCGTCGCGCCGTCGTTCGGCTCGAAGTCGCCGAGGGCGTCGCGCATGGCCTGGTGCCCGGGCGTGTCCGTAGCCCACGGCCCCCATGGGCCGGACTGGTGGTAGAGGGCGGTGAGTGCGGGAGCAGCCGGGCTCGCCAGCAGGGCGGGGTTCCAGGTGGGGCTGGTTCCGATGAACCGACCCTGGTACCCGGCTGCAGCAGCCTGCCCGACGACGGCCGCGGCGTCGGCCGGGCCGGTGGTGATGATCACGACATCGGGGTTCTGAGTGACGACGGCCTGGATCGCGGCGGCCTGGTTGGGCTCGCCCTGCCCGGTCTCGACGTCGGTGAACTCGAGCCCGAGGGCCTCCGCTGCCGCCGCAGCCCCGCCGGCGGCGTCGCCGCCGTAGTCACCGGGGTAGTGGACCGCCATCACGCTCTGTGCGCCGAACTCGCGCACCGCCCAGTCGACGGAGTTCATCGACTCGAAGCAGTAGTTCGTGCCGGACTCCAGGATGACGTCCTCGAACTCGTACGCGGAGGTCCATGCGGCGGGCGCAGCGACGATGTCGCTCGAGTCCATGTCGCCGAGAACGGCCGCGGTGGTCGGCGAGCCCAGCGTCTGCGCCATCGCCAGGATCTCGTCCTTGATCTCCTGGTACACCTGGCTGTGCGTCTCCGGGTTGTAGAGGTTGTCGCGGACGTACTCCGTGACGTTGACGTCGTAGCCGCCGATGCCGCCGTCCGCGTTCACCCGCTGCCAGAACGCCTCCTGCGCGGCGACGATCGGAACGGCGAGCGCGGCGAACGGGCCTGCGGTGAGGTCGGAGACGGTGCCGAGGTAGATGCAGCCGTTGTCCTCGTTGACCGCGTCGGGGCAGGGCTCCGACGTCACGCCGACGTCGGTCTGGACCTCGGCGTCGTCGCCGTCGTCGGGACCGGCTTCTGGCTCGCCGCCGCGGCACGCGGTGGCCACGAAGCCGGCGGCCAGCACGACAGCCAGCAGCTTGCTGCGTCGTTGGGACATTGTTTGTTCCCCTTCCAGGTGGGTGGATCAGTAGGTGAAGGGCCAGGACTTCCAGTAGTTGCGGATGCGAACCCAGATGCCGTAGAGCCCGCGCGGCTCGACGATCAGGAACCCGATGATGAGCAGGCCGTAGAGCAGCGACTCGACCTGGAAGACGTTGGGGAAGTCGGTCGGCGACGAGCTCACGGCAGGGACGACGGACGGCAGCTCGCGGGTGAGCCGGGGGAGCAGAGTGATGAACAGGGCGCCCATGATCGAGCCGGAGATCGTCGCCACCCCGCCGATCAGCACCATGGCGATGAACTGGATCGACAGCAGGAGGTTGAACGAGCCGGGGTCGAAGAACCCGGTCACCGTGTAGAGCAGGGCGCCGGCGCAGCCGGCGTAGAACGACGACACGGCGAACGCGAGCGCCTTGTGGCGGGCGAGCCCCACGCCCATGATCTCGGCCGCGACGTCGCGGTCGCGCACAGCGGCGAACGCCCGGCCGATCTTCGAGCGCACCAGGTTGCGAGCGAGTACGGCGAAGATCACGAGCAGGACGAGCATCAGCAGGTACATCTGCTGGTCGGCGGACAGGTAGGGGCCGTCCTGGTTGAGCGGGAAGCCGAACAGCTCCGGCACGGCCGCCTGCCGGCCGACCCCGGGGCCGCCGGTGACGTCGTCCCACTCGTCGAAGATGTGCTCGCCGACGAACACCAGGCCGAGCGTGACGATCGCGAGGTAGAGCCCGCGCAGCCGGACCGCCAGCGGAGCGACCAGCAGTCCGGCGAGGCCGGCGACGACGCCAGCGGCCAGCAGCCACACCGGCACGAACGTGATACCGAAGCCGGCGGTCCGCCCGTCCGGGTCGCCGCTGACCACCGCCGCGGTGTAGGCGCCGATGCCGAGGAAGAACGCGTGGCCGAGCGACACCTGCCCGGCGTAGCCGGTGACGATGTTGAGCCCGATCGCACCGATCGCGGCGACGTAGCCCACCGCCAGCAGGCGCAGCCAGTCGTCGGTGAGCGCGAATGGCAACAGCAGCGCACCCACGGCGATCACCCCGACCCAGACCTGCTTCGGGCGGGTGTTGAGCAGCCGCAGCTCCTGCGCGTAGGCGGTGAACATGCCGGGCCGGCCGCGTAGCGGCCTCGTGCGCCGCGTCGTCGCCGTCGTCGAAGGGTCGGCAGGCGCGGAGGATGACAGCGTGGTCGTCATACCCGCTCGACCTCCGGGGTCCCGAACAGCCCGTAGGGCCGCACGAGCAGGACGGCGACCATGAGCAGGTAAGGCGACACCAGCTGGAAGTTCGCACCGAGCCAGGGGGCGACGTCGGCCTGGTAGCCGGCGACGAGCGACTGCACCAGGCCCACCGCGAGCCCGCCGACCACCGCCCCGCCGACGGAGTCGATGCCACCGAGGATGATCGCCGGCAGTGCCGCGAACGCGATGATGAAGGTGGTCTGGTCGACGCCGGAGCCAGTGCCTACGAACACCCCGGCGACGGCGGCCAGCCCGCCGGCCAGCGCCCAGGACAGTGCGAACACCTTTCCGACGGAGATACCCTGCGACATGGCGGCTTCCTGGTCCAGCGCGACCGCGCGCATGGCCAGCCCGTAGCGAGTCCATCGCAGGAAGGCCAGCAGGCCGGCGACGACGATGGCCGCCGCGGCGAACCCCGCCAGATACCGCTGCTGGACGTCGACACCGAGGATCGTCACGTTGTCGAGCCCCCACGGGTCGCCCAGCTGCCGCACGTCCGTCCCGATGAGCGCGTTGACGAACACCCGCACCACGACGTCGATACCCAGCGTGATGATGGCGATGACGAAGACCGGCTTGCCGATCATCGGCCGGATCGCGGTGCGCTCGACGGTCAGGCCGAGCCCGGCGCCGACAAGCACCGCGAGCGGCACGGCGAGGGCGAAGCCGACCTGCGGCGTCAGATAGCTGACCGCCACGGCGCCGGCCACCATGAGCGCCGGCTGGGCGAACGAGATGACCCGCATGGCCCGGTAGATGATGACGAAGCCCAGAGCGAGTAGCGCGTACGTCGCCCCCGTCCCCAGCCCGCGGACGACGATCTCGAGCAGCTCGCTCACGACGCCGTCCGGTACATCGAGTCCACCAGCCCGGCGTAGCGCTGCATGATCGCTGACCGCTTGACCTTCTGCGACCCCGTGAGCTCGCCGTCCTCGTGGTCGAGCTCCTTGGGCAGCAGACGGAAGGCCCTGATCTGCTCGACCGGTGCATGCCGGGAGTTGACCTCGTCGACGATCCCCCGGACCAGCGTGACGATCTCGGGCTTCTCGGTGAGGTCGCGGTAGGTGGTGTACGGCAGCCGGCGCCGCTGCGCCCACTCGCCCACGGTGTCCAGCTCGATGCCGACCAGCGCGGTGAGGTATGTTCGGCGGTCGCCGATGACGACGGCCTCCTTGACGAACGGCGAGGTCTTGAGCTGGTTCTCGATCGGCGACGGCGCGACGTTCATGCCGCCCGCCGTGATGACGATGTCCTTCATCCGGTCGGTGATCCGCACATGGGTGCCGTCGACCCATTCGCCGACGTCGCCGGTGCGCAGCCAGCCATCGGGATTCATCGTCCGGCCGGTGGCGTCGTCGTCCTGCCAGTAGCCGACGAACGTGCCGGGGTGGCGGGTGAGGATCTCGCCGGTGGCCTCGTCGATGCGGACCTCGACGCCCCAGTGCGGCTCGCCGACCGTGCCGAGCCGGATGCGGCCCGGCCGGTTCGCCGTCGCGACCGCGGTCTGCTCAGTCATGCCGTACACCTCGTGCATCGGCACCCCGATGCCCATGAAGAACTTGAGCACCTCGGGGGCGATGGGCGCCGCGCCGGAGGCGGCGTAGCGGACCTTGCGCATGCCCATCCGGTCGCGCAGGGCACGGAACATGAAGACGTGGCCGATCGCGGACAGGATCCGGGTCTGCCCGGTGTGGCGTCCGCCGCTCTCGACGAGGTGGTCGCCGATGCGGTCGGCGATGCCCAGCCAGAAGATGCCGAATCCGCGCTTGACTCGGCTCGCCGACGAGAGCCGGATCCGGACCCCGGCGAGGATCTTCTCCCAGATCCGCGGGACGCCGAACAGGATCGTGGGCTGGATCTCGGCGAGGTTCTGCTGGACCGTCGCTATCGACTCGGCGAAGTTCACCTGCACGCCGGCGCCCGCGTTGAACCAGGTGGTGAACAGGCGCTCGGCGACGTGGCACAGCGGCAGGTATGAGAGGACGACGTCGCTCTCCTTCGCCGGCGGGGACAGGAAGCCGGCCTTCTCGACCAGAGACTCGATGGCGAACTCGACGTTGACGACCGAGAGCATCGCACCCTTGGGCGCGGACGTCGTCCCCGACGTGTAGATCAAGCTCATCATGTCGTCGCTGGTGGCCGCGGCCATCCGGGCCTCGACGGCGCCGGGGTCACGTTCGCGGTGCTGCGCGCCTCGTTCGAACAGCTCATCCCAGGACATCAGCAACGGATGGTCATAGCGCCCGCGCAGGCCCCGGGGTTCCATGTAGACGACGTGTTCGAGCGCCGGGAGCGCCGTTGAGTCGTCGCGCAGGATGTCGAGCACCTTGTCGACCTGCTCCTGGTCCTCGGCAACGAGCACCCGGGCCCCGGAGTCCGCCAGGATGTGCCGCACCTCGGGCCAGGGGTTGGTCGAGTACAGCCCGGTGGTGGCGCCCCGGACGGCGACGGTGGCGAGGTCGGCGTAGAGCCACTCGCGGCGGTTCTCGGACAGGACGCCGACCCGGTCGCCGGGCTGGACGTCCAGCGAGAGCAGGCCGTGGCCGACGGTCAGCACCGTGTCCCAGTACTCGGCCCAGGTGACCTCCTGCCAGACCCCGAAGACCTTCTCCCGCATGGCGACGCGGCTCGGCGCAGAGGCGGCCCGCTCGCGGACCCGGGTGACGATCGTGCGGACGCCCGGCTCGTCGGCGGCGTCCCGGCGGGTAGTCGGCAACGTTGCTGCTGTCATGCCGGGGCCTCCTGCCCGAGGTAGGCCTTGATGACGGCGGGGTCGTGCTGCACCTCGGCCGGCGTGCCCAGCGCGATCTGTACCCCGAAGTCCACGACGAGCACCCGGTCGGCGAGGTCCATGACCAGCCCCATGTCGTGCTCGACCATGACGATGGCGATTCCCAGCTCGTCGCGCACGTCGACGACGAAGCGGGCCATGTCCGCTGTCTCCTCGAGGTTCATGCCGGCCGCAGGCTCGTCGAGCAGGAGCAGCTTGGGCTCCATGGCCAGCGCCCGGCCCAGCTCGACCCGCTTCTGGATGCCGTAGGGAAGCAGCCCGACCGGCAGAGTGCGCCACTGTTCGAGCTCGAGGAAGTCGACGATGTGCTCGACGACCCTCCGGTGTGCGATCTCCTCGCGTAGGGCGCGTCCGCGCCAGGCGAACGCCGCAAGGGTGCCGTAGTGGATGTGCTGGTGGCGACCGAGCATGAGGTTGTCGACCAGCGACAGGTTGGTGAACAGCTCGATCGCCTGGAAAGTTCGGGCCATGCCGAGCTCGGCAATCCGGTGCGGCCGTCGACCGACGATCTCGTCGCCGAGGAAGCGCACGCTGCCCGGCTGAGGGCGGTAGACCCCTGACAGCACGTTGAAGATCGAGGTCTTGCCCGCGCCGTTCGGCCCGATGATGGCCAGCAACTCGGTCGGGCCGACCGTGAAGGACACACCGTCGATCGCCGTCACGCCGGCGAACCGCAGCGTGACGTCGCGGACGTCGAGCACCGGCTCGCTCACGAGACCCACCGCTTGCGCCGCTTGTAGTGCTTGACGTTCCGGAACGACTGGGCCGCGCCTTCCGGGCCGAGACCCAGATAGAACTCACGGACGTCGTCGTCCTGCAGCAGGGCGGCGGCCGACCGGTCCATCACGACCTTGCCGGTCTCCAGGACGTAGCCGTGTGCGGCGATCGACAGCGCCATGGTCGCGTTCTGCTCGACCAGCAGGACTGCCGTGCCCTGCTTGTTGATCTCGACGATGAGATCGCGGATCTGCTGGACGAGCTTCGGTGCCAAGCCCAGGCTCGGCTCGTCGAGCAGCAGGTAGCGCGGCTGCGACATCAGTGCGCGGCCCATCGCGAGCATCTGCTGCTCGCCGCCGGACAGGTAGCCGGCGCGCTGGCTCCGGCGCTCCCGAAGGATCGGGAAGAGGTCGTAGACCCGCTCCAGGCTGGCGTTGACGGACCGGCGATTGGTGTGCGCGCCGACCCGCAGGTTCTCCTCGACCGACAGCTCACCGAAGACCCGGCGTCCCTCCATGACCTGGGCGACGCCTCGGCTCACGATGGCGGCTGGCTGCTCGGTGTGGATGGGGCGCTCGTCCAGCAGCACCGAGCCCTTGGTCACGTCGCCGTTGTGCACGTCGAGCAGGCCCGTGATGGCGCGCAGCAGGGTGGTCTTGCCGGCACCGTTCGCCCCGAGCAGGGCCACGATCGCGCGCTCAGGCACCTCCAGGCTGACGCCGCGGAGCACCTGCATCACCTCGTCGTAGACCACGTCGAGGTTGCGTACGGCCAGCACGCCGGCCCACCTCCGGATCGCAGACGTCATCGGGTGCGAAGTGAGACGACTCTGCCGTGTGTCTCGCGGTGTGTCTACGGTTCGGCCCGATTTGTTACCGACGAGTTGGTTGACCCTGCCAGGGCGTGTGCCGATCGCTCGGCGCCGGAGCGTGCGGCCGGATTCCTCTCTACCGGGCGCCATAGATCCGCGTCGTCCTCGACGACACGTTCGCGACCGAGGGGATAGCTTCGGCTCATGCTCGACCACGTGTCGATTCCGGTGCGGGACGTCGAGGCGTCGGTTCGCTTCTACCTGGACGTCTTCGCTCCGCTGGGCCTGCATGAGGCAATGCGTTATCAGCGCGACGAAATGCCAGTGGTCGGGTTGGCCGGACCGGACGGCTTCCCCCACTTCTGGTTGGGCACGGCCACCAATGACCCGCTCGACGAGGTGCACGTGGCGTTCACCGCCCCGGACCGCACATCGGTGGACCGTGTCCACGCCGCTGCCCTGCTCGCCCGCGCGGAAGTCCTGCACATCCCCAGGCTGTGGCCGGAGTATCACCCGACCTACTACGCGGTCTTCTTGCGCGACCTCGACGGCAACAATGTCGAAGCAGTGTGCCACGCCTGAACGTCTCTGGCCTCAGGTCACAGGATCGCGCCGCGTGGCGCTATCTCGACCGCGGCAACGCCCCGGCCGTACAGCGCCACCATGCGGTCGCCGTGTCTGCTGCGAAGCACGCCGGAGTCTTCCGCGAGGGTCGAGATGACGTGATCGATGACATCGTCTGTGCTGACCGTGTCGGGATCGTCGAAGGTGACGTCGATGTGATCACCGCTGGTGAGCCGGACGCGCAAGACAACTCCAGCCATGGTGGCCCACCCTAGAGGCCGCACGCACAGAGGGACCCCACCGAAGACGGTGGGGTCCCTCTGTGCGGTACCGGCGAGCGTCAGCTCAGATGGGCCGTACGTTCTCGGCCTGCGGGCCCTTCTGGCCCTGTGTGACGTCGAACTCGACGCGCTGGTTCTCGTCCAGCGAGCGGTAGCCCTCGGCCGCGATGGCCGAGTAGTGCACGAACACGTCGGCGCCGCCGCCGTCCTGCGCGATGAAGCCGAAGCCCTTCTCGCCGTTGAACCACTTCACAGTGCCCTGGGTCATGTCTTGCTCCTTCTGTGGTACGGATGCAGGGCCGGCGCGATCGCCGATCCCTGGGTTGCCGCGGTCGTCGTCCCACATCCGGAGACCGATGCTCGAGGTCCACGCAATGAAGAAACGCCCGGCGGAGTAACAATCCGCGGGCGTTCGAAAACGTGCCAAGAACTGCTCATGCAACCAGGACGATGGTAGCACGTTCAGGCACGCGTCCTGTCCCGCGCCAGCGGTGCTCCTCGGTCACGGGACGGTCGCGCCCAACCACTCAGGGCTGATGTTGCCCGGCGGCGGCGACACGCCCCTCCAGGTCAGGCGGGCTCGTAGGGCTCCTGACAGCCCGAGGATGTTGCCGGCGGGGGGTGCACGCGCCGTTCGGTGTGATCCGTCAGGCTCTGCACGGCGGTCATGTCGACGAGCTCATCGTCTCGATCGCGCCCGTCATCCTCGGCGCCGGAAGACAGCTGTTCGAAGGGTTCGACCAGTCGGTTGGCCTCGAGCAGGTCAGCGCGAGGCAGTCTCCGTGGGTGACACTCCTGAGGTACACAGTGGTGCGCTGATCGCGTCGACTTCGTCGCCAAGCGGTTCCGTCCCGCGAGTCTGGTGGGCGTGGGCTACCCGAGGATCTTCTCGAAGCATCGAGCGGTGTCGTCCCCGATCCACTTGCCGAAGGCTGCGATTGGTGCGAACCCGGCGGCGATGTAGAAGCGGAGCGCTTCGGGTTGGGGTTCGCCGGCACGAAGGCGTAGCACGGAGACGCCGGCGCCGCGGGCGTGCGCCTCCAGTGTGGCGAGGAGCGCACGCGCCACTCCTGCCCCGCGGTGCCCGGGTGCGACATACATGACATCGAGTTCGGCGACGTGATCGTCCAGCTGGGACAGTGCGATGCTACCTACCGGGTGTCCGTTGTCCGTGGCCACCCAGAAGCCGCCAACTGCTCCTGTGAACGCCGCCGGGTCGAAGGGGTTCGGTGCGGTGAAGCCGTACCGGCGCTGTACTTCGTCCCAGAGTGCGTCGCTCAACGCTCGGGCCGGCGGCGAGAAGGGGTCGCAGGGGAGAATGACGATCTGGCCGGCCATCGGATGTCACCGTTCGGTCGCCGCGGGCATGGTCGGCCCGGTCGCTGAGTGTGGTTGTCGAAGCCAAGGCTACGTTGCAGATCCCACGCGCGGCATCTCTGCCCAGTCGCCCTCTCCTCACGTCCTCGTGCGGCAACGGAGATGGACCATGCCGTTGCCGAAACGGCGTTCGTCCAGCAGGTCGAGCTGGAGGCGGACATGGTCGGGGAAGAACTGCTTGCCGCCACCTACCACGACGGGCGCGAGGAACAGATGGCACTCGTCGACCAACCCGACCTTGATCGCCTGGGCGGCGAGGTCGGGATCGCCCACGGTGATGTCACGTCCCGCCGATGCTTTCATCTGCCGGACCGCTTCAGGGTCGAAGTCTCGCTCGATCCGCGTCCGGGCGCTGGATACGGTCTTCAGCGTCCTGGAGTATACGATCTTGTCCCCCGCGCGCCAGATCTCCGCGAAGTCCTGCAGGAAGGACGGCTGATCGGTGTTCGCGGTCTCCCAGCCGACCATGACGTCGTACATCCGGCGCCCGTACAGGTAAGACTCGCGAATGAATTAGGCATGTTTGTCCGGGACGGGAGCCGTGGCGTTGTGCTATGGCCACTGCGGATACACCCATCAAGATCGGGACAGTCCGGAAACTCCCGCTAGCGGACGGTGGAAAGTTCGCGTCCGTGCGAGGATCGGGAACCATGTCCCTACCGGCCCCAGGTCACAACCGGAGCGACCTGGCTCCGGCTCGACGTTCGTGACCGCGGCCATATCGGACAGCCCGCATTTCGAGGCCTGGCTTCGTGCTGTCGGTCCTGACTGCCCAACGGACAGTCGGGACCGTCGGCACGAAGACTTGGGCGAAGGCGCTCGGCACGGCAGGAGTGCTGAGGTCGCTATCGAACAGCGATCGTGACGCCTCGACGGCGCCCGGGCACGTTGCCCCTCGGCGGCAAAGAACATCGTGGTCGATCGGCCCGTGATCAGCCGTGGACGACGCTGTAGTCGACCGCGACGACGCCGTTCGCGTATCGCTCGACGCCGTCCAGGTGAAGCTGAGGTGGCTGGTCGACCTTGTCGAACCAACAGGCGCCCGCCGAATAGACGGGGTAGACCAGCAGCCTGAACTGGTCAACGAGGCCCAGGCGGACAAAGTCCTGAACGAGCAAGGCTCCGCCGGCCAGATGGATATCGCGGCCCGACTGCTGCTTCAGCTCGGTGACGAAGCGGACGAGGTCGTCATCGCTGGGCGTGACAACCCGTTCGCTATTCGCCCAGGTCAGCGGATCGGTTCCGGCTTTCCTGGTGAAGACGTACTTGTGGTAGTCGTTCATCTTCCTGGCCATGCGCTGGTTGATCTCGGCGTTGGCGTCGGCGTAGCCGGTTTCGGCGGTGAGTGCACCTGGCCAGTAGGCGGCCATCTCGTCATAGGTCGTCGATCCGACGAGGATCGCGTCAAAGGTGTCATACCGACGATCGATCTCGGCGTACTGCGCGTCATCGACCCCCGTCATCCAGGTCGCCGGGTCGTCCACGCGGCCGTTAATCGTCGTCTGCATGGCCATGACTACCTTGCGCATAAGGCATTCCCTTTCGGTGCTGGTGGCTGGGAGTCCGATCTGCCATCGGAACTCTCCGTCCAGCCTGAGGGGCATGAGCTGGTGCCGCAATGCTCAGACGTCGCACAACCGTGCTCGTTCATCCCGGCGTGCGGCGCGGCGCGTTCCACCCCGAACGCATCGGACTCGGACCAATGGGCGTGCTCGTCAGGTCGTGGACCGCTGCCCGATTAGACACTCCACGACTGAGGGAGCCCGCCGGACATATGGTGGGCTCCCTCACTCGCGGACTTGACTACGCCCGGTGCCGACGTCCGTGCAGGAGGAGTGCGCGGGCGAGTGCGGCGAGGGCTGCGGTGCAGAACAGGGTGCGCACGATGTTCCAGACCACCCACGGTGCTTCGAATTGGTCGCGGACGTGGGCGAGGTCGGCGATGTTGTCGGGGTTGCCAGCCTCGTTGATCTGTAGGTTGAGCGGGATGTGGATGCCGCCGGTGATCGCGAGGACGACCCCGTAGAGAACGAGCGCGGCGACGACCCAGCGTACGGCGGCCCCTGGGGCGAAGCGTGCCTGGAGCACGGTCGCGAGAATGACGAGCAGCATCGCCAGGGTGAAGCTCAGAGGAAACCACGGGTTCTCGTTGAACCGCTGCGTGATCACCACGAAGGTGTGGTCGTCGACGCCGGCCAGGTTGGGCATCACCACAACTGCGAACGTGAAGTTCAGCCCGGCGACGAGGGCCATCACGATCACCGAAGCGCCGAGCGCGAGCCCGACCCACCCGTGACCGCCGGAGCCGTGACAGACCGCCCGAGCCGGGCTGGGCGGCGGGTAGTGGATGTCGTGGCCGCTCATCGGTCCGCCCCCTGTGTCCAGACGCCGGTGGCGGCGGTGCGGGCGGCGTAGTCGGTGAAGCCTCGTGGCGGCCGACCCAAGGCTCGTTGCACGCCGTCGGCGACGTCGGCGTTGCTGCCCAGCACCTCGCTGAACAGGTAGGTCAGGAACGTGGCGAGCTCATCGGGTGCGCCGTGCTCGACAGCGCCGGCGACGTAGTCCTGCACCGGCACTGTCTCGTAGGTGATCTCCCGGCCGCTTGCCCTGGCGATCTCGGCGATGGCCTCGGGGAAGCTCACCAACTGCGGGCTGGTCAGTTCGTAGACCTGTCCGGCATGCCCAGGTTCGGTGAGCGCGGCGACCGCGACGTCGGCGATGTCGTCGGCGTCGACGAACGGGTCGCGTCGCGTGTCGTCGGCGGGGAGGACCACCGTCCCGGCTCGGATGGAGTCCAGCAGGTAGTCCTCACTGAAGATCTGCATGAACCAGACGCAGCGCACGACGGTCACCTCGGCGCCGGTGTCCTGGACCTCGCGCTCGGCCCGCTGGGCCTCGTCCTCGCCGCGGCCGGTCAGCAGCACCAGCCGGGTGACGTCGTGGTCGAGCGCGCGTTCGGCGAACGCGCGGGTGACCTTCGTTGCCGCTGGGGTGATGAGGTCGGGGTAGGGGATGTAGGCCGCCCGCGCTCCTTGTAGCACCGGCGTCCAGGTGGTCGGGTCGTCCCAGTCGAAGGGCGGCTGCCCCGAACGGGAACCCACCCGCACCGGGAGGCCGCGTGCGCCGAGCCGATCGACGACCCGGCGTCCCGTCTTGCCGGTGCCGCCGAGCACGAGTGTCGGCCTGTCGTCTCGGGTGATCTCGGTCATCGGAGAGTCCTTTTCGTGGTGATCGATGTGTCGTCATCCACTCTGTTCGAGGGGATTCAGTTGAACAATGCCTGCTCGTCGCTGGTTCGTGCCTGTTCGTCCAGTAGTAGTGGACTCGCAGGCCCAGCGGCGGCAGACTGGGGTCATGCGAGGTGAGGATCCCTGGACCACACCTGATCCGCTGGGCGAGGCGCTGCACTTCCTGCGGATGTCGGGCAGCTTCTACTGCCGGTCCGAGCTGACTGCACCCTGGGGGCTGCACCTGCCGCCCGAGCCGGGGTCGATGTGGTTCCACGTCGTGAACACCGGACGCTGCTGGCTTGACGTCGACGGCGACGAGACCCGGCAGCTGCAGCCCGGCGACTTCGCCCTGGTGCCCCACGGCGAGGGGCACCTGTTGCTCAGCGAGCCCGGGACGGTGGCCCCGCGCGTCGATGCGCTGGAGTATGACGACGCCAGCGACCGCTACGCGATCCTGCGGTATGGCGGCGGCGGGGCGCCGACGAGCGTCGTGTGCGGCACCGTTCGGTTCGGGCACCCGGCGGCCCGTAGCCTGACAGCACTGCTGCCTCGCACGATCGTCATCGACGGCGCACCGGGGTCACCCTCGCCCGAGGCCGACTGGATGTACAGCACGCTCCGGCTCATCGCCGCCGAAGGGCGGCAGTTGCGGCCGGGTGGCGAGGCCGTGATCACCCGGCTGTCCGACATCTTGGTCATCCAGGCCATCCGCGCGTGGATCGCCGACGACCCCGCCGGGCAGACCGGGTGGCTGAGAGCGCTGCAAGACCCGCGTATCGGTCGGGCCATGTCGCTCGTCCACCGCGACCCAGCTCGACCCTGGTCGGTGGCCTCCTTGGCACGAGAAACCGCCATGTCGCGGTCGGCATTCGCCGCCCGGTTCACCGAGCTGGTGGGCGAGCCCGTGATGCAGTACGTCACCCGCTGGCGGATGCAGGTGGCACTCGACCGGCTACAACACGACGACACCTCAGTCGGGGAGCTCGCAGCCCGCCCGGGTTACGAGTCGGAAGCGGCATTCAAGCGCGCGTTCAAACGCACGATCGGCATTACCCCTGGCTCCGTCCGCCGGACTCCACCCGAGGCACTCCCCAAGTCCTCCGCCCTCGTCACGGTCTGACACCGCGGGCGTGTCCCGCTCTGCGCCCAGGGTCCGCTACTACCAAGCACCCAAGCACGCGGCGAGCCAACAAACCCGATCAGTGCTGGCCGCCGCCTGGGCCGGTTGTGTGGTCAGGCACGTCTGACGAGAGCCGTACCCGACGGCGTAGCCACCACAGCAGCGCAACCACGGCCAGCGCGCCCAGGGTCAGGTCACAGCGGCCGGCCAGTCCCGCTGCCATCGCGAACACACAGTAGAAGCCGAGGATTCCGCTGACCACCCGCAGCCCGTCGCGACCGAAGACGGCGCCAGAGACCCGGCCCCGGATCACCACGTAGCCCAGCACCACCGGGCTGAGCACCGCGAGGAGCGCGACCGGCCACGGAGTGGCGGTGTCCGAGAGTCCCATCAGCAGAAGGTTCCCCGCCGCTGCCACGAAGGCCACTGGGGCAACGCCGCGTCGCGCGGGGAGGACGACGGCCTGGAAGTCCCACAGGGACGGTCTGCCGGGCAGCCGGAGGGCCACCAGCACCAAGACCACCATGAGTCCGGCCGCGACCGCGAGTTGCGGCAGCGGGTGAAGGGAGTACTCGCCGTACAGCACCGGAGGGAGGACGAGGAAGCAGACCGTCGCGGCACCCAGCCCGCGGCGTTCCACCCAGGGACGCTGCCGGTGCTCGGGAAACAGCAACTCGACCAGGACCACGGTTGACACGATGCTGACGGCAACATGGAAGACGGTGAGGTTCGCGGCCAGGAGCACATTGGTGTTCCACACTTCGCTGTACCGGCCGAGTCCGCCCTCAAATGCGGCACGGGGGTGGAACCAGAACCGGTCGACGAGCGCTTCCTCGAATACCGCGTAGGCCGCCGCGAGCAGGCACAGGCCACCCAAGCCGAGCCCGTTGCGTCTGGCGATCTCGCGGCACAGCAGCGCGCCGCAGCCGTACAGCGAGACCAGAAGCACGAACGCCGGCGGCCAGAGCATGTTCAAGGGTGGGCTGGCGGTCGAGAGCCACTCGCCGAGGACCGGAGCGAGCAGCAGCGCGGCGAGCGCGGGGTGGCGGAGCCTCCTCATCGAGGATGGGCACCACCACTCGCCGAGCAGCGAATCCGCCGAGAGTCTGGATTCTGCTCAACCAAGAGTCGTCCCGCCTCGATAGCCGCTGGCGTTGGAGCGGATTCCGTCACCGCTCAACGACCGTCGTCCAGCACGTCGCGCAGCTTCTTGGCGAACGTCGCCGGATCGACCGACTGGCCGGGAGCGACGCCCGCCGTGTGCCGGACCGCGCCGAAGGCCGTCACCACCGCGCACCCGAGCAGAGCGGCGACGTCGGTCGGCAGCGAAGCCGGGACCGCGATCACCGCGGTCTCCGGCACGACCACCTGTTCGGCCAGCGATCCGAGCCCCAGGGTCACGTGCAGGGGTGTCCCGTCCGCCAGCCCGCCGCGAGGTACGGAGGCCGCACCGCCCTGCACGCACAGCCACGGCTCGCCGGACCGGCAGAACCAGCACGCGCGGCATGCCGGCTGCCAGTTGAGCACGACCGGATCGCCGACCCGAACCCGCGACGCGTCGGCGCCGACCTCGGCCACGACCCCGGCTGCCTCGTGCCCCAGCACCAGGGGGAACGACGGCGACAGCGTGCCGTCCACCATGGACAGGTCCGAATGGCACACACCGGCCGCGCCCACGGCGACCCGCACGTCGCGCGGGCCCACGCGAGGAAGGTCGACGTCCTCGACCGAGATCGCGCCCCTGGAACGCGCCACCAGCGCCTTCATCGCTGGATCGCCTTGATCTCGAGGAACTCGTCCAGTCCGTACAGACCGAGCTCCCGCCCGACACCGGACTGCTTGTAGCCGCCGAGGGGAGCGAGCGGGTTGAACGCGGCGCCGTTGATGTCGACCGCTCCGGTCCGCATTCCCCGCGCCACGGTCAGTGCGCGCGCCGGGTCGCCCGACCAGACCGGAGCAATAGTCAAGACCTGTGGATCGGCGTGTCATGCGACTTGCTGGCGACCTCCTGATTCGGCGTCGGGTCGTTCGACGAGGACGCCCTTTTCGAACCTGGCTCCGGCTCGGACCAGGGCGACGAG
>JBOGDS010000036.1:0-34289 GCA_050743075.1 Jiangellaceae bacterium
GCGAGAGGGCGGCCGTGCGCAGCAGCAAGCCGGCCGCGACGGCCCCGAGGGCGGCCGGCACGACCGCGACCGCCAGCGCCTCGGTCAACGACCACCCGACCAGCTGGGTCACTGAGGCGCCGCGGGCCCGCAGCAACGCAGTCTCGCGCAGACGCAACCAGGCGAGCAGCCGGGCAGCCAGCGTCAGTGCTACGACGGCCAGCACGCCGAACATCACCGTGGGTATGGCGGCGACGCCCTGTGCCGCGAGGAGACGTAGGTCGAGCTCGGCCAGCACCTCGGGAAGCCCCGTCTGCACCGACACACCGCCGACATCGACGACGGTGTTGCCATCGAGGCGGTTCTGCACCGCGGGGATGCCGCTGCGCAGCGTGTCCACATCGGCGGGCCGGAGCTCGTCGATGGTCGGAATCAGCTGCCACCGGGAGTCGACGCGATCAGCGTTCGCGACCAGATCCGGTTCGGGCACGATGAACGGGCCGTGCGCGGAACCCTCGACCCCGTCGGTTGCCAGCGGCTGGCCGCTCCAGAAGGCTTCTGCCGGATCGTCCGGCCGCCACACACCGACGACCTCCACGTTGAGCACCTCGTCGCCCTCACCGAGGCTGACGACTGCGCCCACGTCGAGTCCGAGCACCGCGGCGGCCTCGGCATGGACCGCGCTCTCCAGGCGCTCTCCTGTTCCCGTCGGCCAGGCACCGGTTTCCAGGGAGGCGTGCTGCTCGATGTCCTCGTACGCAGCCAGCACACCGCGAACGGAGTCCTCGCCGGCTACACCGGCCGCCGCGAGCGGCTCCGGCCGGGCGAAGAGGCTGCGATGGACCTCGGCGGGCACGCCGTCGAAGAGGTCGGCGAGCTCGGCCAGGACGGCGTCGTGCTGAGCCGGTGGGTCCTCCGACAAGCGGGTCGACACCGCCAGCGACAGGTCCACCGCGCGCGTGGCCTCCAGCGTGGTCCGGAGGCCGGCGTCGGTCGAGGCGCGGAGGAATCCGCTCAGCCACGCCGCCACGCCACTGGTGAGGAACACCAGAGCCGCCAGGGCGACGATCAGCGCCAGGTGAGCGAGCGACCGCCGGCCCCGGAGCGCAGCAGTCGTCACAGACGGCCTCCGGTGTGGTTTAGACCAACACCCTATGCGGGCCCGGAGTCCAGGATGTAGAAGGCAACCGCGGCCGCCGCACCAACGTTTAGCGAATCGATGCCGGCACGAATCGGGATCGTGACCCGACGGTCGGAATCGGCCATCCAGCGGGCCGTCAGCCCAGCGCCTTCGGTGCCGAGCACCAGCGCCACTCGGTCAGGCAACTCGACAGCGGTCAACGGCGCCGCGTCCGACGCCGGTGTCAGCGCGAGCACGTGGAATCCGGCCTGTCGCAGCTCGTCGAGGCCGTCGTACCAATGCCTCATCCGCGCGTAGGGCACGGCGAAGGCGGCGCCCATCGAGACCTTCACCGCGCGCCGGTACAGCGGGTCGGCACAGCGCGGGCTGAGCACGACCGCGTCGATGCCGAAGCCCGCTGCACTGCGGAAGACGGCGCCGACGTTCGTGTGGTCGACCAAGTCCTCGAGCACGGCCACCCGGCGGGCGCCGACCAGGACCTCGGCCACCGTCGGCAGCGTCCGCCGGTGCAGCGAGGCCAGCGCGCCCCGGTGCACATGAAACCCGGTGACCGCTTCGATCAGGTCAGGCGGTGCGAGGTAGCAGGGAACGTCGGCTGCCCCCAGCACGTCCGCCAGCGACTCGAGCCACCGCGGGGCCATCAGGAACGACCGCACGGCATAACCGGCCTCGACGGCACGCCGCACAACTTTCCCGCCCTCGGCCAGGAAGAGACCTCGCTGGGCTTCGACCGAGGTGCGCAGCTCGACATCGCGCAGCGACACGTAGTCGGCCAGCCGCGCATCATCCGCGCTCGTCACCTCCGTGATCCGCGCCACGCCATCCCTACCTCCCTCCCCGCCCGTTGATCACGTCCACCACCCTGGCGGGTACTTCACCACCCGCAGGAACCTCGTGAAGCACCCGCACGCCTGGTGTAGTTCGCCGCCAGCGCGCAGCCGTCACCGCAGAATCACCACCGCGGCCAGCCCGACCGCCACGACGACGCCCCGCAGCATGGCCGGAGGCAGCGTCCGACCGACCCGGGCACCGAGGAGTCCACCGGCCGTCGCGCCCACGGCAACCAGCCCGACCGCCGCCCAGTTCACGTCGGCCACAAGTACGAAGACCACGCCTGCGACCAGATTCGCCAGGCCGGCCAGCACATTCTTCGCCGCGTTGACACGCTGCAGCGTCTCGTCCAGGCCGAGGCCCAGGACTGCGATCAGCAGCACGCCCTGGGCAGCTCCGAAGTACCCGCCGTATATGCCGGTCGCGAAGACCAGCAGCCACACCACCGCGCCACCATGCTCATGACGGGGCCGCTCCCCCAGGCGGCGCACCAGCCACGGTTGCAGGACCACCATGACGCAGGCCAGCAGGATGAGCGCCGGCACGACGGCGGCGAAGACCTCCTCTGGCAGCACCAGGAGCAGCAATGCACCGACGACCGCCCCGGACACGGTCGCGCTGCCGAGACGGCGAAGCCGCGACCGTTGCCCGGTGAGCTCGCGCCGGTACCCCCAGGCGCCCGAGACCCCACCCGGAACCAGCCCCACTGTGTTCGACACGTTGGCGACCACCGGCGGCAGGCCGACCGCAAGCAAGGTCGGGAACGTGATCAAGCTCCCAGACCCTACGACCGCGTTGATCGTGCCGGCGCCCAGGCCGGCGAGTACGACGGCCCCCGCCTCCAGCAGGCTCATGAGCTACCCGGCGCGATGATCCGCCCAGGGGTCGTATCTACGGCCGCCCGCCCTCGTCGGTCTGGACGGACGCCTGCTGTGCCGACTCCAACGCCTGGCGGACCTCTTCCGCGGCCGCCGCCACGGCAGCCTCGCTCTCCTCGGTCGCCGCCTGGGCCGCTGCCTCGACCTCGGCCAGCGCCCTATCGGGCAGCCCGGCGGTGCCCTGGTGGGCGGCCGACGAGCCCGGCGAGATCGCTGCACCGGCCGCGGCACCGAACTTGCCCACCGCCGTGCCCAGACCCTCCAGGGCCGCCCCGATCTCACTGGGCACGATCCACACCTTGTTGGCGTCGCCGCGGGCGATCTCGGGCAGCATCTGAAGGTACTGGTAGGAGAGCAGTTTCTGGTCCGGGTTGCCCCGGTGGATGGCGTCGAAGACCGCGCTGATCGCCTTGGCCTCGCCGTCGGCGCGAAGGATCTGGGCCTGCTTCTCGGCTTCGGCGCCCAAGACGGTGGCCTGCTTGCTGCCCTCGGCGGTCAGGATCGCGGCCTGCTTCTGGCCCTCCGCGGTGAGGATCTGGGACTGCCGGACGCCCTCGGCGTTCAGAATCGTCGCGCGCTTGTCGCGGTCGGCGCGCATCTGCTTCTCCATCGAGTCCTGGATCGACGGCGGCGGGTCGATGGCCTTGAGCTCCACCCGGTTGACCCGGATGCCCCATTTGCCGGTGGCCTCGTCGAGGACGCCGCGCAGAGCGTTGTTGATCTCCTCGCGGCTGGTCAGCGTGCGTTCGAGATCCATGCCGCCGATGACGTTGCGCAGTGTGGTGACGGTGAGTTGCTCGATGCCCTGGATGTAGTTGGCGATCTCGTACGTCGCGGCCTTCGCGTCGGTCACCTGGTAATAGATCACCGTGTCGATGGACACGACCAGGTTGTCCTGGGTAATCACCGGCTGCGGCGGGAAGGACACGACCTGCTCTCGCAGGTCGATCAGCGGCAGCACCCGGTCGACGAAGGGCACGACGACGGTCAGGCCCGGATCGAGCACCCGGTTGAACCGGCCGAGCCGCTCGACGATGCCGGCCCGCGCCTGCGGCACGATCCGCACCGACTTGGCCAGGGTGACCAGCACGAAGACAGCGAGGAGCAGGACGACGAACAGGACCAACGTCTGACCGAAATCCATGAACGACGTCCCTTCGACGGGTTGCTCTGATGGCTACGCCGACGCAGCCTACGGACCCTCGGTCTCGTACACGAGTGCGGTGGCTCCTTGGATCTCCACGACGTCGACGGTGGCGCCGATCTCGATGACCGCGTGGCCGTCGTAGCTGCGCGCCGACCAGATCTCACCGGCCAACTTGACCCGCCCACCGTGCGGGTCGACGCGCTCGACGACCGACGCCCGCCGGCCGACAAGCGCTGCCACACCCGTGCGCGTGCCGACCGGCGTCCGCAGGTGCCGCTTGGCAACCGGACGGACCACGCCGAGCAGGGCGACGCTGGCGCCGATCGCCACCAGCGCCTGGACCAGGAACGGCGCACCGAGGACACCCGCGAGAGCCCCGGCGACGGCGCCGCCAGCGAGCATCAGGAACATCAGGTCTAGCGTGGTCGTCTCGACGATGCCGAACACGAAGGCGAGTCCGAGCCACGGGACCCACGCGTTGTCCCGCAACCATTCCCACGCGTCGCCCATGGGTCAAGAGTAGGCGGTTCGCGAGCAATGTCACCGGGCGCGGGCGGCCCACCGCTCGCCGGTACGGCTGAGGGTCAGGCCCAGGCCGAAGCACTCGCTCAACGCCTCGTCGGTGAGGACGTCGGCGATCGGGCCGGACGCCACGACCTGTCCCCTGCGCAGCAGCAGCCCATGGGTGAACGCGGCGGGGACCTCCTCGACATGGTGCGTCACGAGCACGGTGGCCGGCGACGCCGGATCGGCCGCGATCTCGCCGAGTGTGCTGACCAGCGTCTCGCGGCCGCCCATGTCGAGACCCGCGGCCGGTTCGTCGAGCAGGAGCAGTTCGGGGTCGGTCATCAACGCGCGGGCGATCTGCACCCGCTTGCGCTCCCCCTCGGACAGGGTGCCGAATGTCCGGTCCGCGAGACTCCCGACGCCCAGACGGCCCAGCAGCACCGTCGCGCGGTCTACGTCGTAGCCTTCGTACGCCTCCCGCCATCTCCCGACGACGGCGTACGACGCCGTGACGACGACGTCACGCACCGACTCGCCGCGCGGGATGCGGTCGGCCAGGGCGGCGCTGGTCAGGCCGATCCGCGGTCTCAGCTCGAAGACGTCGACCGCGCCGAGAAGCTCACCCAGGACCGCCGCGTAGCCGCTGGTGGGATGCATCTGCGCGGACGCGACCTGAAGCAGCGTCGTCTTACCCGCTCCGTTGGGTCCAAGGATCACCCACCGGTCGCCCTCGGCCACCGACCAGGTGACGGTGTCGAGCAGACGATGCCCGGAGCGCACCACCGAGACGTCGGCGAGCTCGAGGACGTCGGTCATGGCCCGCGCGGCACTCCCTCGTCGTTCGGCATCGAGTCGCCGCGGACGACCCTACGGCAGCGACAGGGCGCAGGCTCCGTCGCCTGCCATCCGTGTCCTGCCCCCAATGTGCCGGGATGACCCGGACGGCCGCCCGTAGGCTCGGCGTCATGCTCGCGCTGCCTCGATCGGCCCGGTTGGCCGCCTGGGCAGCTGGCTGGCTGGCCGGTGAGGTGAGCCTGGGCGACGTCGTCGCCCGGGTCCAGGGCGACGACGAGCCGCACCTCGTCAAAGATGTCCCTGCCCGGAGCGAACCGACGTCGCTGGCGACCGCGCTCGGCGACGCGCGCGCCAACGGCGCCCGGGCCATGCTGGTGGCCCTGCCACGGCCCGGCGATCCGAACGGGTTGGCCGGCCCGGGCGAGCTCACGGTCGCTGCTGTCCAGGCCGGCGAGGCGGTTCTGGCCCTCGGAGCGCCGTGCGCGCTGGTGCCCTCGGTTCAGACGTTCGGCCCGCCCGGTGACCAAGGCCACCTGGTGACGTGGACCTGGCACGACGCCGTGCCCCCGCATGCGTGGCCATCACGTGCCGACGCCGAGCGGGAACTGTCGGAGGCGATGATCACGGCCGGGCTCGCCCTGGCGAACCTCGACGTCGCATCGTGGCGGCCGGAGGTTGCACAGCTGCTCGACGACCTCCGGTCGGACCAGACCGGCGAGCCCCTCCCCCGGATGTTTCCGCCTCCGGCCCAGGCTCTGGCTGCTCGGGCGGCCCGCGTCCTGGCGGTCGTGAGCGTCGCCCTGGACGACGACGGCGGCGCACTCACGGCCGCGGCCACGCGACGGGCGGCCTTGCTACCACTGGAGCGGGCTGCCCGCCACGCACTGGCTGCGGCGTGCAACGTCCTCGCCGAAGTCCCTCCCCCGTTAGCCTGAGCCCGCCATGTCCGCACCCGAGCCACCCGTGCGCTCGACGACGCGCACCCTGCTCGTCACCGTGACCGGCCGGGACCGTCCCGGCGTCACGTCGGCGCTGTTCGCAGCGCTCGACGGGTACGACGTCGATGTGCTCGACGTCGAACAGGTCGTCGTACGCGGTCGGCTCGTCCTCGGTGTCCTGGTGAGCGCGGTCGCCGCCGAGGAGGCGTTGCGGACGGACGTCCGGCGGGTATCCGACGAGCTCGGGCTCGACGTCGAGTTCGCAGCCGGCGGCGACGATACCCGCCGGGCGGCCGGTCGAGCTCACGTCACCGTGCTCGGCCATCCGCTCCGGCCGGCGCACGTCGGCGCCATCGCGCACCGGATCGCCGACGCCGACGCGAACATCGACCGGATCGTGCGGCTGGCTTCCTATCCGGTGACCTCGGTGGAGCTGGAAGTCTCGGGTGCGGACCCGGCCGCATTGCGGGTGTCGCTCGCCGCCGAGGCGCTGGCGCACGGCATCGACCTCGCGGTCCAGCCGTCCGGGCTGATCCGCCGGGCCAAGCGCCTGATCGTCATGGACGTCGACTCGACCCTGGTCGAAGGCGAGATCATCGACCTGCTGGCCTCCCGCGCCGGTGTGCTCGACCAGGTCAGCCGCGTTACAGCGGCGGCCATGCGGGGCGAGCTGGACTTCGCGTCGGCGCTTCGTGAGCGCGTGCGGTCGCTCGCCGGCCTGCCCGCGTCCGCCGTGGACGACGTCCGGGGACGGGTTCGTCTGACGCCGGGTGCACGGACCTTGGTGCGCACGCTCAAGCGCCTTGACTACCAACTCGCGATCGTGAGTGGCGGCTTCAGCCAGCTGACCGACCACCTCGTCGCCGACCTGGGCATCGACTATGCAGCGGCGAACACCCTCGAGATCGTCGACGGGAGGCTCACGGGAAACCTCGTCGGGCCCGTCATCGACCGTGCCGGCAAGGCCGAAGCCCTGGTCCGGTTCGCTGCCATGGCCGGCGTCCCGCTGTCGCAGACCGTGGCCGTCGGCGACGGCGCCAACGACCTGGACATGATCGCCGCAGCCGGGCTCGGCGTTGCCTTCAACGCCAAGCCGCTGGTCCGCGACGCCGCGGACACGACCGTCAACGTCCCCTTCCTGGACGCCGTGCTGTACCTGCTGGGCATCAGCCGCGAGGACATCGAGGCCGCCGATGCGGCCGACGGCTACGAGACGCCCGCTCCCCCGGTGGCTGCGCCAGGCTCCGGGTCGTCGCTCTGATGGTGTCCGCGGCGGCGCACGGTTCGTGAGTCCGCGTCAGCCGCGGGGCACGCCGTACGCCACCAGCCGGCCGCTGCCGGGGTTCACGTCGGCCCAGGTTCCGTCGAACTCGACCACGGCAACCGCACTGGTCGGGAAGTCCTCCTCGGAACGCCGGGTCCGGTCGAGCAGGGACGCCAACAGCCCGATTCCGGGATTGTGTCCGACCAGCAAGACGCTGCGCGCGTCGTCGGGTAGGCCGCGAACCAGGTCGAGCAGGTCGCCTGCGCCGACCGCATAGGCATCGTCGGTGACGATCTCGCGCGGCAGGACGCTCAGTTCGGCGGCCACCAGCGTGAACGTCTCGATGGTCCGCCGGGCGCTGGACACCACGGCCAGGTCAGGGCTCACCCCGTGCGCGGCGAGCCATCGCCCGACCGCTGGCGCGTCCCGGCGGCCTCGGCCTGCGAGCGGGCGATCGTGGTCGGCCACGCCGTCGGGCCACGCCGACTTGGCGTGGCGGAGCAACACCAGCGTCCTGGCCACCTGCCGGAGCGTAGTGCGCGGATCCGGACCGGTCGTCGACGCGTCGGGCCGCGTGGTCCGGTGGCGAGTCGTCTCCACGCCTACACTCACAGCTGTCCTGGTGAGCGCATGCGGCGAGGAAGGATCCGATGGTCGACTCCCCGGTGCTGGTGGCGGCCGACGTCGAGCGTGCCCGACCGTCCGCCGGCGCACCGGTCGATGCCGCCGCGCGCGGCATCCAGACCGTCGGCTACGACCTGCTGGCCATCAGGCCCGAGGGGGTCCGTCCGGCCAACGTCGTCCTCTCCCCGGCGAGCGTGAGCACGGCGTTCGCGATGCTGCGGACGGGCGCGAGGGGCGCCACCGCCGCCGAGATCGACCAGGTCCTGCACTTCCCCGACGACGGTCTCGGTCCGGCCTACAATGCGTTGACCGGCGACTGGCTCGCCGACCCGGGCCAGGGACGACCGGAGTTCCACGTCGCGAACTCGCTGTTCCTCCAGGAGGGGCTGAACCTCCACAAGCCGTTCCTCGACGGGCTCGCGCGTGACTTCGGCAGCGGTGTCCGGACCGTGGACTTCACCAGCGCAGACGCGGCGCAGGTCATCGATGCCTGGGTCAGGGAGCAGACCCGCGACCGCATCGACCGGCTCTTCGGCCAACTCCCGCAGAGCACCCTCCTGGTCCTCGCGAACGCGGTCTACCTCAAAGCCAGGTGGGCACTGCCGTTCAACCCGAGCGAGACCGCCGATGCGCAGTTCCGGGCCGCGGACGGCGGCACCGTGCAGGCACGGACCATGCACAGAGCCGACTCCTACGACTACGCAACCGGACCGGGATGGTCCGCCGTCCGGCTGCCTTATGTCGGTGGTCAGCTGTCCATGTGGATCCTGCTTCCCGACCCGGACACGGATCCGACCGGCCTGCTGCGGCCGGGGCAGCTCGTGGAAGTGGCCGGGACCTGGCAGACCCACCGGGTCGCCCTCGCGCTGCCGAGCTGGCACTTCCAGTCCGACCTGCCGCTGAACGAGCCGCTGCAGCATCTTGGCATGCGGGCCGCCTTCGGGGCCGCGGACTTCTCCGGCATCTCCGATGCAGGCCTGTGGGTCGACCAGGTCATGCACCGGGCCGACATCACCGTCGACGAGGAGGGCACCGAGGCGGCTGCCGCCACCGGGATCGCCATGGTCACGTCTCTGCCGCCGCCGCCAGATTTCAGCATGACCGTCGACCATCCCTTCGCGTTCGCGATCATGCACGACGCGACTGCCACTCCCCTGTTCGCAGGCCTGGTCGGCGACCCCACCAGCTGATCATCGGAGAGCGCGTGTCGAAATCGGCGGCCTACCGGTCGTGGAGTCTGTGAAAGCGGCGGCCCACGAGGCGCCGCTGCCGGTCGAGCGCCTTGCGCCGCGCGGTCGCCGCCAACCAGCCGGCCGGGTTGGCCGGTGGCCCATCCCGCTCCCAGTGGACGACGGCCTCCGTCGCGGCGTCCTGCAGGCAGTCCTCGGCAAGATCGAGGTCGCCGAGACGTCGAGCCAGGCCAGCAAGCAGCCGGGGACGTTCCCGGCTGCTTGCACCCCCTCGAATCCCTCGGTCACTGGAGGGTTTTCCGCCCTTCGACCGCGCCGAGACCCGGAAAAGCCTCCACTCGCGCCTCCGCTGGGATCAGAGCTCGCCCTCCGCCATGCGCAGGAGCCGGTCGAGCACGTCCCCGGTCTGGCGCAAGCCGTCGTGTTCGTGCTCGTTGGTCTCCCAGATGCGCAGTCCCCGGACAGCGGCCGCGGTGTCCCGAGACATCGCGGCGTCGACGAACATGTCCCCGGTGTACACAGCCGCGACCGCCGGTACCTCGTTGCGGCCCAGCGCCTCGCGGTCGTAGAGCCGCGGCCAGTCGTGACGCTCGGCCAGCAGGCGAGCCGCGTCACGCAGCGGCGTCAGCGCCGGGTCGTCGTCGAACACCCGTGGGTAGATCATCTCTCCGGTGAGCAGCAACGGGGAGGCCTCGGGGTCGAAGTCCTCCGGCCGCAGCCGGTCCGCAGCCCACCTGGTGGCCGCCCCCTGCGCGTAGCACGCCTCGTGCAACACCGCGTACAGCGGATGCCCGGAGAAGGTGACCTGCGACCACGCACCGTGCAGGAACGTCTCGGACAGCTCCGGCCCGTCCGGACCCTCGACGAAGGCCTCCTCCAGCAGGTAGTGGATCGGCGGCACGCCGCTGCGCGTGCCCAACCCCATGCCCACCGTCTGCAGCCGCGGGACCGACAACGGCGAGCCGTCCGGCAGCCTGACGTCGCGGGCGCGTAGGTGCGCCGCAACGGCATCGAGCCGCTGTCGGTCCTGCGGGAACGCGCGATGGAAGTCGGCGTTCTTCGTACGGACGGCGTCGTACGTCGCCTCGTACACCTGGTCGGCTGAGGCATCGAGCGGGGCGAGCCCCCCGGTGATGTACGCCGCATCGAGGGCGTCCGGCGCGAAGGACAGGTAGGTGAGCGTGCAGAAACCGCCGAACGACTGCCCGAGCACGCTCCAACGGCCGTCGTCGCCCACCAAGGCACGCCGAATGTGCTCGGCGTCGGCGACGATGGAGTCCGCCCGGAAGTGCGCCAGGTAGTCGGCCTGGGCCGCAGCCTTACCTCGGGTGAGGATCGTGCGCGCCGTCACCGGCGTCGACCGGCCGGTTCCGCGCTGGTCCAGCAACAGCACCCGATGGTCTTCGACGGCCCGCTTGATCCAGCCGGAGGAACTCTCGGGTCGGGGGGACTTGCCACCCGGCCCGCCCTGCAGCAACACCAGCCACGGCAGGTCGTCGTCGACCTTGTCGACGGCGACGACCTCGCGGGCGTAGACCTGCAGCGTCTCGCCGCCCGGGTGGGCGTGGTCGAGCGGTACGTCGAACCAGTGGTCGCGCAACGCGAGCCCACCCAGTCTCACTGTGCCGTCCGCCGCCGCCGGAATCATCGGTCAGGCCCCGATCGCGTGTACGCCGCCGTCCACATGCACAATCTCACCGGTCGTCTTCGGGAACCAGTCGGAGAGCAGCGCGACCACGCCGCGTGCCGCGGGCTCCGGATCGGACAGGTCCCAGCCCAACGGCGCTCGCTCGTCCCAGACTCCTTCGAACCGGTCGAAGCCGGGTATCGACCGCGCAGCCATGGTCTTCACCGGACCGGCGGAGACCAGGTTGACCCGGACCCCCTTCTCGCCGAGGTACTTCGCCAGGTACCGGGCGGTCGACTCCAGGCCCGCCTTGGCGACGCCCATCCAGTCGTAGCCGGGCCACGCGACCTGGGCGTCGAAGTTGAGCCCGACGACCGAGCCACCCCGTGGCATCAGCGGCAGCGCCGCCACCGTCAACGACTTCAATGAGTAGGCCGAGACGTGCACGGCGGTCGAGACGTCCGCGAACGAGGTGTCGAGGAAGTTGCCGCCCAGCGCGGCCTGGGGAGCGAACGCGACCGAGTGGACGACTCCGTCGAGGGCGTCGACATGCTCGCCGACCCGCTGCGCGAGCGACCCCAGTTGATCGGGGTCCTGCACGTCGAGCTCGATGACCGGCGGCGGGTCAGGCAGGCGTTTCGCGATCCGCTCGACCAGACTGAGCCGGCCGAAACCGGTGAGGACCACGGTCGCACCCTCGACCTGCGCGAGCCGCGCGACGTGGAACGCGATCGACGCATCGGTGAGGACACCGGTGACCAGGATGCGCTTGCCCTGCAGGAGTGCCATTCAGTGTCCCATTCCCAGTCCGCCGTCCACCGGGATGACCGCTCCGGTGAGGTACGCCGCCTCGTCGCTCGCCACCCAGCGGACGACGCGGGCCACCTCGTCGGCGCTGGCGTACCGACCCAGCGGGATGCCGCCGAGGATCTCCTCCCGTCGCTCGGGTGTGAGGTCGGCCGTCATGTCGGACTCGACGAAGCCCGGAGCGACGACGTTGGCGGTGATGCCGCGGCTGCCGAGCTCGCGGGCGATGGACCTGGCCAGACCCACCAGGCCTGCCTTGGTGGCGGCGTAGTTGACCTGACCTGGAGAGCCCAGCAAGCCGACCACGCTCCCGATCAGCACGATCCGGCCGCGACGCGCGCGGAGCATGCCGCGGGCCGCCTGCTTCGCCACCCGGAAGGCGCCGGTGAGGTTCGTGTCGACGACCGCGGTGAAGTCGTCCTCGCTCATCCGCAGCAGCAGCGTGTCGCGCGTGACACCCGCGTTCGCGACCAGCACCTCGACCGGCCCCTGCCGCTGCTCCACCTCCGCGAAGGCACGCTCGACCGAGCCCTGGTCGGTCACGTCGCAGAGGACACCAGCCAGGCCGTCGGGCGGCTCACCGCTTCGATGCGTGACGGTGACGGCGTCGCCGCTCTCGGCGAAGGCGCGGGCGATGGCAAGACCGATGCCCCGGTTGCCGCCGGTGATCAGCACGGACCGGCTCACACGGACTCCTCTCGGCGGACGCGGTGCGACGCTATCGGGTGCGTGCCTGCGTCCAGGGACCGGAGGTCGGGCCCGTCAGGCATCCTCGAGCCGGAAGCCGATCTTCATGCCGACCTGCCAGTGTCGGACCGCACCGTCGACGAGCTGGCCGCGGATCTCGGTCACCTCGAACCAGTCGAGGTGACGGAGGGTCTCGCCGGCCCGTGCGACGCCGTTGCGGACCGCAGCGTCCATGCTCTCTGTCGACGTCCCGACGATCTCGGTCACCCGGTAGGTGCGGTTCATGGCAAATCCCTCTCGTTGGCCGTCGGCACAATGTGCCCATGATTCCGTACGACGCACTGCGCGCCCGGGCCAAGGCAGTCCTGTCCCCGCAGGCCTACACCTTCTACGCCTCCGGTGCGGGAGACCAGCAGACCGTGGCCGAGGCTGAGGCCGCGTGGCGCGACATCCGGCTGCGTCCACGGGTCCTGCGCGACGTCCGGGACGTGACCACCACGACGACCCTGCTCGGGACGCAGGTAGCGGCACCGGTCGTCGTCGCGCCGACGGCGGCGCACGCGTTCGCCCATGTCGACGCGGAGCCGGCGACCGCGGCCGGTGCGCGGGATGCGGGAAGCTTGTTGGTGCTCTCGACCCGGTCGAGTTCCCGCCTCGACGACGTGGCCGCAGCGGCTGGGCCCTGGTGGATGCAGCTCTACGTCATGCAGGACCGCGGCCTGTCCGACGAGATCGCCCGCAGGTCGGTGGCCGCCGGCGCATCGGCGCTGGTCGTGACCGTCGACACGCCCCGCATCGCCCTCAAGCCCTATGGGCATGCGCCGGCGTTCCCCGGGCAGCCGCTGCTCCCGGAGCTCGACCACGCCGATCGGGCGGCCATCGCCCAGGCTGCCGACGTCACGGCAGCGGAGCTCTCGCGGCTGGGCGACATCGCCGGCGTGCCGGTCGTTGCCAAGGGCGTGCTGCGTGCCGACGACGCGCGCGCCTGCGTCGACGCCGGGGCGGCGGCAGTCGTGGTGTCGACGCACGGCGGTCGCCAGCTCGACGGTGTGGTGCCCACCCCCCGGGCGCTGCCCGAGGTCGTCACCGCGATCGGCGATCAGGTCGAGGTACATGTCGACGGCGGTGTGCGCACCGGCCGTGACGTGCTGCGGGCGCTTGCGCTCGGCGCCAGGGCCGCCTGGGTGGGGCGGCCGGCGCTGTGGGCACTGGCAGTGGGCGGAGCCGGCGGTGTTCGCACGCTGCTCGACGACCTGCGCGCGGACGTAGCCGAGGCCCTGGCACTGGCGGGCTGCACGTCGGTCGAAGACGTCGGGTCCGACCTGGTCTGGCAGCCACGACAGGCAGGTACGGTGGACACGTGAGCGCGTCCGCGCATGGACGGCACGAGGCGATCCAGTCGGTGACTACCGCCCGCGCCCCGCACAGCGACGACATCGACGCCCGGCAACGCCGGTACCTGCTCATCATGGCCGTCCGGATCGCCTGCCTACCCGGTGCCATCGTGGTCGACGGTTGGGCCCGGTGGTTCTTCATCGTCGGTGCGGTGGTGCTCCCGTACATCGCTGTCGTCGTCGCCAACGCCGCCCGCCGGACCGAGCCGGGAGCGCTCATACCGGTCGAACCGGAGCCACGACAGGCGCTTCCACCTTCGGATCCGGCAAACATGCGCGATACCGCATGATCGACCTTCACGGGCCATGGATTCCGTGTAATACTCCGTGCGCGCGCGCTCCGTATTCCCCCGTCGGTGCGCGTCGTGACGGCGACGCCGGGCAGCTTCCCCCGTGGCTGCCCGGCGTCGTCCTCTGAGTGGGAGCCTCATCCCCCGATGGCCGACATCGGCCGCGCAGGCTGCAGGAAGCCGGGATCGTCTATGCCGTGGCCCGGCAACTTGCCGGCCATCGCCACCCGCCAGCGTCTCGCCAGCTCGGCGTCACTGGCGCCGGACCGAAGCGGGGTGCGGAGGTCGGACTCGTCGCGGGCGAACAGGCACGTGCGAACCTGCCCGTCGGCAGTGAGCCGGGTCCGGTCGCACGCGCCGCAGAACGGCCGCGTGACCGAGCCGATCACGCCGACCCGGGCCGGCCCCGCATCGACCAGCCAGGTCTCGGCCGGCGCGCTGCCCCGGTCGTCGGCGCCGACCGGCGTCAGGGTGTACTCGGCGCGCAGCGAGGCCAAGATCTCCTCGGCGGTCACCATCTCGGCGCGGTTCCACACGTGCTGCGGGTCGAGCGGCATCTGCTCGATGAAGCGCAGCTCGTACCCCCGGTCGAGCGCCCAGCGCAGCAGCCTGGGTGCCTCGTCGTCGTTGATGCCACGCATCAGCACGGCGTTGACCTTGACCGGCGTGAGGCCGACGGCGGCCGCGGCCGCCAGCCCGTCCAGGACGTCGGACAGGCGCCGGCGGCGAGCGATGGTCTCGAAGCGCTGCGGGTCGAGAGTGTCGAGCGAGCCGTTGACCCGATCCAGGCCGGCCGCAGCCAACGCCGGTGCGAGCCGGGCCAGCCCGACCGCGTTGGTGGTCAGAGAGAGCTCCGGCCGCGGCGCCAGCCGCGCGCACTCCCGGACGATGTCGACCAGACCCCGGCGCAGGAGCGGCTCACCGCCGGTGAAGCGGATCTGCCGGACGCCGAGCCGCTCGACCGCGACCCGAACCAGCCGGACGACCTCGGCGTCGGTGAGCACGTCGGGGCCGGGCAGCCAGTCGAGACCCTCCGCCGGCATGCAGTAGGAGCAGCGCAGGTTGCACCGGTCGGTGAGCGAGACCCGCAGGTCGGTCGCTGTGCGGCCGTACCGGTCGACGAGCACGGCGCCTCCTCACGGGTCCCCCGGACTCTCCCGCCAGCCTATGCCCCGCAACGGACAGCGCGGTCACGCCGGTCTACGGTCGTAGCGTGATGCGCTTCCTCGCTTCCCGGCAGTGGGCGGTGCGCATCCTCGCCGGCCTGGTCCTCGTGGCCGCCTGTGTCCGGCTGGGCATGTGGCAGCTGGACCGCAACGAGGAGCGGTCCGCTCGCAACGCCGTCGTCGAGGAGAACGCCCACCGCGAGCCGGTCGCCGTCGACGACCTGCTCGAACCTGGCCAACCGGTGCGGCCGGACCAGCAGTGGAGGCCGGTGGCGGCCACGGGCAGGTACGACGTCGACCACCAGCTCGTGGTCCGGCTGCGCCCGCGCGACGGCGAGCCCGGCGTACATGTGCTCACACCGCTGGTGACCGCCACCGGAGCGGCCCTGCTGGTCGACCGCGGCTTCGTCCCCCTGGACGGTCCGGCGGCGGAGATCCCGACAGTCTTCCCCCCGCCGTCGGGCGAGGCCGAGGTCGTCGGACGGGTCCGCGCGAGCGAGGAGGGCCGAGGGACCGGTGGCGACCCGGCGACGGGTGCGGTCCGATACGTCGACGTCGACGAGATTGCGGCGACATTCCCCTACCCGGTGTACGGCGCGTGGGTCGAGCTCATCGAGGAGCAGCCGTCCCTGTCGACCGCGCCATTGACGCCCGCACCACCCACGCTGGAGTCCGGCCCGCACCTGTCCTACGCGATCCAGTGGTTCCTGTTCGCGTGCGTCGGCGTCGGCGGCTTCGTGTTCCTGGTGCGCGCGGAGTCCCGGGTCCGCCGCGAGGACCAGCAGCAACAATCACCTCTCCGTGATCATGAAGCATTAGGGGTGCCAGGCGACCGGTAATGCTTCATGATCATGGGAGGGCGGCGAAACGAGAGGGGTGGGGGCGACATGGCCGGGCTGATCGAGGACCACGGCCTGCTGGGCGACCTGCACACCGCCGCGCTGGTCGATCGCGACGGCACGGTCGACTGGCTGTGCCTTCCCCGATTCGACTCCGCCGCGTGCTTCGCCTCGCTGCTCGGCGACCATCGCCACGGCTACTGGCGGCTGGCGCCCGCCGGTGCCGGAGATGCGGACCGGCGCGGGTACAGGGGCGACACGATGATCCTCGAGCACGAGTGGGACACCCCTGACGGCACGGCACGGATCGTCGACTTCATGCCCCCCGGCGGAGGCAAGCACGACCTGGTACGCATCGTGGAAGGGGTCTCCGGGCGCGTCCACGTGCACAGCGAGCTCCGGCTGCGCTTCGACTACGGCCGCTCGGTGCCGTGGGTGCATCGCGTGGACGGGCAGGTCGTCGGGATCAGCGGACCGGACGCCGTCGGGCTGCACACCGCCGTGCCGACCTACGGCCGCCACCTCACGACTCACGCCGACGTGACGGTCGAGGCGGGCGACCAGGCCACCTTCGTGCTGACCTGGCACCCGTCACACCTGCCGCCTCCCGAGCCCGCCGACCCACGCCTCTCGCTGGTCGCGACCGAGCGGTTCTGGACCGACTGGGCAAGCCGGTGTGTCTACAACGGCCCGTACCGGGAGGAGGTCCTGCGTTCCCTGCTCACGCTCAAAGCGCTGACCTACGCGCCGACCGGCGGCATCGTTGCCGCCCCGACGACGTCGCTTCCGGAGAACCTCGGCGGCGTCCGCAACTGGGACTACCGCTACTGCTGGCTGCGCGACTCCGCGTTCACTCTCGACGCGCTCATCCGCAGCGGCTACGTCGACGAGGCCAGGGCGTGGCGCGACTGGCTGCTGCGTGCCATCGGCGGCAACCCCGACGACCTGCAGATCATGTACGGCGTTGCCGGCGAGCGCCGGCTGATCGAGTACGATCTCGACTGGCTGCCCGGCTACGAGAGGTCCCGTCCGGTGCGGGTCGGCAACGCTGCCGCCGAGCAATTCCAGATCGACGTCTACGGCGAGGTCATCGACACGCTGAGCCGGGCCAGGGCGCACGGTCTGCCGCTCGAACGGCATGCGTGGGCGTTGCAGGAGCACCTGGTGCGCCACCTGGAGCAGTGCTGGATCGAGCCCGACGAGGGCATCTGGGAGATCCGCGGCGAGCGCCGGCACTTCGTGCACTCCAAGGTCATGGCATGGGTCGCGGCCGACCGCATCGTCAAGGCCGTCCAGGAGGAGGGCTTCCGGTCCCACGACCTCGACCGGTGGCGAGCCCTTCGTGCGACCATCCATGCCGAGGTCTGCGCCAAGGGGTTCGACGCCGAACGGAACACGTTCACGCAGAACTACGGCCTGCCCCACCTCGACGCCTCGTTGCTGCAGATCCCGATCGTCGGCTTCCTCCCCCCGGAGGACCCGCGCGTCGTCGGCACGGTCGACGCGGTGATGGCCGAGCTGAGTACGGACTCCGGTCTCGTGCTGCGTTACCGCACCGACCACGACATCGACGGCCTACCCGGCGACGAGGGCGCGTTCCTGGCGTGCAGCTTCTGGCTGGTCGAAGCGCTGTACCTCACCGGCCGCCACGACCGCGCACGCGAGCTGTTCGAGCACCTGCTCTCGTTGCGCAACGATCTCGGGCTACTCGCCGAGGAGTACGACCCGCGGATCGACCGCATGGTCGGCAACTTCCCGCAGGCGCTCAGCCACATCCCGCTGGTGACCGCGGCATTACTGCTCGCCGACGTGCCCGGCCCTGCCACCGGGCGGGCGTGACGACCCGTGCCCTGCCGACTAGACGCAGCGCCGTGCAAGGGCGGGAAGCACGGTCGAGATGGGGTCCCGGAGCACCGCGTCGGCCATGTCGTCGTACGGCGTCGGCTCGGCGTTCACGACGACCAGCCGAGCACCAGAGCCCACCGCCATGTCGCACAGGCTCGCTGCCGGGTGGACCTGCAGCGACGAGCCGACGGCGAGAAACACGTCGCAGTCGATGGCCGCGTCGACCGCCGACTGCCAGACATCGGGCCGGAGGGACTGCCCGAACGAGATCGTCGCCGACTTGAGCATGCCGTCACAGAGTTCGCACCAGGGGTCGGCGTCGCCGCTGTCGACGCGCGCCAGCACATCGTGCATCGGCTGCCGGTCGCCGCAGGCGAGGCACTCGGCCTGCCGCATGGTGCCGTGAACCTCGACCACCAGCGCCGGGTCGGAGCCGGCGCGCTGATGCAGCTCGTCGATGTTCTGGGTCACCAGCCCGCGCAGCTTGCCGGATCGCTCCAGGGCCACGAGGGCGGCGTGGCCGGCGTTCGGCTCGGCCGTCCAGGCCGGGTGGGCTCGCCGGTTCTGCCAGGCCTGCACCCGGACCTCACGGTCCGCGACGTACCGGTCCAGCGTGAACATGCTCTGCGCCGCCGGGTTGGTGGTCCACAGCCCCTGCGGCCCGCGAAAGTCCGGGATTCCTGAGTCGGTGGAGATGCCGGCGCCGCTGAGAACCGTGGCCCGCGATGCCTCGCAGAGCCAGGTCGCCACCAAGGCGAGCGTGTCCACCTCGCCGATCGTACGGTGCGCCGGTACGGCAGGATGGCCGTATGGATCTTGGTCTGCAGGAACGCGTCTACATCGTCACCGGCGGCAGTCGAGGCCTCGGCCGGGCGGCCGCACACGCGCTCGTCACCGACGGAGCGCGGGTGCTTCTGTCGTCGCGCGACGGCGGCGCCGTCCAGCGTGCGGCGAGCGAACTGGGACGCAACGCGGCCGGCGTGGCCGCGGACAACGCCGACCCTCAGACGCCCGAACGGCTGGTCGTCGCCGCGCACGATCACTTCGGCCGGCTCGACGGTGCCCTGTTGAGCGTCGGCGGCCCTCCCACCGGCACCGTCATGGACACCCAAGACGATGCCTGGCGGGCCGCCTTCGACAGCGTCTTCCTCGGCGGCGTCCGGCTCGGCCGCAGCCTCGGCGACGCGCTGGACGACGGCGGCTCCCTGCTCTTCGTGCTCTCGACGTCGGTTCGCTCCCCCATTCCCGGGCTGGCCGTGTCCAACGGGCTCCGCCCGGGTCTCGCGATGGTGGCCAAGCAGCTCGCGGACGAGCTGGGGCCACGTGGGGTGCGGGTGAATGGGCTGATGCCCGGCCGAATCGAGACCGACCGGGTGCGCGAGCTCGACGCGCTCGACGGCGATCCCGCGGAGGTCAGGCAGAAGCGGTCGGCTGGAATCCCGCTGCGGCGCTACGGCCGCCCCGAGGAGTTCGGCGCTGCGGCAGCGTTCCTGCTCTCCCCGGCGGCGTCGTACGTGACCGGCACCATGCTCGCGGTCGACGGCGGCGGGCTACGCACGCTGTAGGGGGCCGCGCCCCTGCCACACCCATGATCATGGGGAGAGGGCCGGCAGGTCGGCCTGCGGCGCGAACTGGGTTCGGTAGAGCTCGGCGTAGAGCCCGCCGGCGGCGAGCAGGGTGTCATGGTCACCCGACTCGACGATCCGCCCGTTCTCGACGACGAGGATCCGGTCGGCGCCCCGGATGGTCGACAACCGGTGTGCGATCACCAGCGAGGTGCGCCCGACGAGGGCGCGTTCGAGTGCCCGCTGGACCGCCGCCTCGGACTCGGAGTCCAGGTGGGCGGTCGCCTCGTCCAGGACCACGATCCGTGGTGCCTTCAGGAGCAACCGAGCCAGCGCGAGCCGCTGCTTCTCGCCGCCGGACAGGCGGTACCCGCGGTCACCGACCACGGTGTCGAGACCGTCGGGCAACGCCGCGACCAGATCCCAGATCTGGGCGGCCTGCAGAGCGCCCCGCAGGTCGACGTCGTCGGCGTCGGCACGCGCATAGGCCAGGTTGGCGCCGATCGTGTCGTGGAACATGTGGGCGTCCTGGGTCACCACACCGACGGCGTCGGACAACGACTCCAGCGTGAGGTTGCGCACGTCACGTCCGCCCAGCCTGACTGCTCCACCGGTCGGGTCGTAGAGGCGCGAGACCAGGTGGGTGATCGTCGACTTGCCCGCTCCCGACGGCCCGACGAGCGCAACCAGCTCGCCCGGCTCGACCCGGAAGGAGACGCCGCGCAGCACCTCGTCGCCCGCCCCGCTGTCCGCACGCGCCACCGCCTCCAAAGAGGCCAAAGACACGTCCTCCGCCGCTGGGTATCGGAAACGGACGTCGTCGAACTCGATGCCGAGCGCACCGGTGTCGGCCAGCAGTGGGCGGGCGCCGGGACGGTCGCGCACCATCGGCTCGAGATCGAGCACCTCGAAGACCCGCTCGAAGCTGACCAGCGCCGTCATCACATCGACCTGCACATTCGACAGCGCCATCAACGGCCCGTACAGACGGGTCAGCAGCGCCGCCAGCGCCACCAGCGTGCCCACTTGGAGTTCGCCGTCGACGGCGAGCCAACCGCCGACGCCGTAGACGAGCGCCGTGGCGAGGGACGAGAGCAACACCAGGCCGGTGAAGAAGTACCGCGCGTACAGCGCCTGCTTGACACCGATGTCCCGGACCTGCCCTGCGGCCTCCCCGAACCGAGCGGTCTCGGCGTCGTACTTGCCGAAGATCTTGACCAGGAGCGCACCGGCGACGTTGAACCGCTCGGTCATGGTCTGGCTCATCTCGGCGTTGAGCTGCATCGACTCGCGCGAGATGTCGGCGAGCTTCCGTCCGATGAAGCGGGCTGGTAGCAGGAAGAGTGGGACGAGCACGAGGACGAGCAGCGTGATCTGCCAGGACAGCACGATCATCGCGGCGACCGCCAGGACCAGCGTCACCGCGTTGCTGACGACCTGCGAGAGCGTGGACGTGAACGCCTGCTGGGCCCCGATGACGTCGGTGTTGAGCCGCGATACCAGCGACCCGGTCTGGGTCCGGGTGAAGAACGCCACCGGCTGGCGCTGAACGTGGTCGAACACCTGCGTGCGCAGGTCGTAGATCAGTCCTTCGCCCACCCGCGCCGACGCCCACCGGCCGACCAGCCCCAGCACAGCGTCGACGACGGCCAGTCCGGCCACCGCGACCGCTCCCCACACGACGACGTCGTGCCGCCCCGGCGTCACACCCTCGTCGATGACGAGCTTGAGCAGCAGCGGCACCGCGGCAGCGCTGGCCGCGGCGACCACAGTCGTGGCGAGGAACACCGCGATGTGCCGGCGGTAGGGCCGCGCGTACCTCAGGATGCGCCGCGCCGTGCCCTTGGCCAGCCGCTGACGGGTCACACTACGGTCGCGCGAGAAGGACCGTGAGGCCATGTAACCGCTCAGGTGACCCATGGACACCGCACTGACCTCCTCCTCCAGACGCCCCGCTCGCGCCACGCGAGCTCACGGGGCAACGCGTCCGGGTGGCGTGTTCTTCCGCGCTGCCATGATCGATACACGCTGATCATTCGCGGAGCGTCCGCGCCACGTCTGTGAGGCGTCGAGCCTGGGCGGCCCGCTCGGCGGCCAGCTGCTCGCCGGTTGCCCGGTGAACGGCATCACGAAGCAGCGGCTTGAGCTCGTGCAGCGCACCGGCCGGTGCCGCCAGCACGGCAGCGGCGAGGTCGTCGACCGCGGGCCCCAACTCCCCGGCCGGCACGGAGGCCACCGCCAGCCCCAGATCGACGGCCTCCCGGCCGCCGACCCAGCGGCCGGTGGCACAGATCTCCAAGGCCCGGGGATAGCCGACCGCCCGGACCAGCTGTGCCGTACCGCCCAGGTCAGGCACCAGACCGAGCGACGTCTCTCGCATCGCGAACCGGGCGTCATCGGCACACACCATCAGGTCGCAGGCCAGCGCCAGCTGAAAGCCCGCGCCGACCGCATGGCCGGTGACGGCCGCTATCGTCACGGCCGACGACAGGCGCCACCAGGTGAACGCGGCTTGGAACCGGGCGATGGCCGCGTCGAGCTCACCCGGCTCGAGCGCGGCGAGATCCGCCAGCGAAGGCTCGCCCGGGATGCCGCTGCCGTCGAGAATCCGCCGGTCCAGCCCGGCCGAGAACGACGGACCCTCGGCATCGAGCACGACAACGCGCAGGTCGGGGTCGAGCGACGCGCCGACCGCAGCCAGCGCTCGCCAGGTGGCGGGCGTCTGGGGGTTGCGGGACTCCGGACGGGAGAGGGTGACACGACCGATCGGCGGCTCGGCCACATACCGGAGGCCACCCTCGGCCAGCAGGCCGGCCGGAACGCCCTGCGTCAGGACCTCTTCTTCCGCCCCCGCGTCGCTCCACCGCGCCCGCGCAGCTCGACGCCGGACTCTGACAGCAGCCGATGCACGAAGCCATAGGAGCGGCCGGTCTCACCCGCCAGGTCGCGGATGCTCTTGCCGCCCTCGTACTTCTTCTTCAGATCGGTAGCAAGCTTGTCTCGCACGCCGCCGCTGATTCGCGCGCCTTTCGCCAGCTTGTCGGCCACGCGTTCCTCCCCGGAAGATCGTCTGATGTGGCTGATGACCATGATCCGACGCATCACCGCCAGATGCCAGCCGAATGCAAGATCCGATCTGGATTGTGTTCTACGCCAGCGCGACCAGATCGGCGTAGTCGGGGCTCCACAGGTCCTCGACGCCGTCCGGTAGCAGGACGACCCGCTCGGGGCCGAGAGCCTCCACGGCTCCCTCGTCGTGGGTCACGAGCACGATGGCGCCGGCGAACGTGCGTAGCGCGTTCAGCACCTCCGTACGCGAGGCGGGGTCGAGGTTGTTGGTCGGCTCGTCGAGCAGCAGGACGTTGGCGCTGGAGACGACGAGGGTCGCCAAGGCCAAGCGGGACTTCTCACCGCCGGAGAGCACACCGGCCGGCTTGTCGACGTCGTCGCCGGAGAACAGGAACGACCCCAGGACCCGACGGGCGTCCATCTCGGGCAGGTCGGGCGCAGCCGTCCGCAGGTTCTCCAGGACGGTGCGGGACGTGTCCAGCGTCTCGTGCTCCTGCGCGAAGTAGCCGAGCTTCAGGCCGTGACCGGGCGCGACGATCCCGGTGTCAGGGTCCTCGATGCCGCCGAGCAGCCGTAGCAGCGTCGTCTTGCCCGCTCCGTTGAGGCCGAGGACGACGACCCGGCTGCCCCGGTCGATCGCCAGGTCGACGTCGGTGAAGACCTCCAACGAGCCGTACGACTTCGACAGGCCGGTCGCCGTGAGCGGTGTGCGGCCGCACGGCGCCGGGTCGGGGAAGCGCAGCTTGGCCACCTTGTCGGCGCGTCGCTTGGCATCCAGCCCCGCCAGCAGGCGGGCCGCCCGCCGGTCCATGCTCTGCGCGGCGGCGGCCTTGGTCGCCTTGTAGCGCATCCGGTCGGCCTGCGCCTTGAGTGCCGCGGCCTTCTTCTCGGCGTTCGCGCGCTCCCGGTGGCGGCGCCGCTCGTCGGTCTCGCGATGCTGCAGGTACGCCTTCCAGCCGACGTTGTAGACGTCCAGGGCGGTCCGGGTCGCGTCCAGGTGGAAGACCTTGTTGACGGTCTGGTCGAGCAGCGCGACATCGTGGCTGATCACCACGATGCCCCCCTTGTGCGACCGCAGAAAGTTGCGCAACCAGACGATCGAGTCGGCGTCCAGGTGGTTCGTCGGCTCGTCGAGGAGCAAGGTCGCGGCGTCAGAGAACAGGATGCGTGCAAGCTCCACCCGCCGGCGCTGCCCGCCGGACAACGTTCGCAGACGCTGACCGAGAACGCGCTCGGGTAGCCCGAGGCTGGCGGCGATCGTCGCGGCCTCGCTCTCGGCGGCGTAGCCGCCCTTGGCCAGGAACTCGGTCTCCAGCCGGCCGTAACGGCGCATGCCGCGCTCGTGCTCGTCGCCGTCAGCGGACGCGATCTGCTGCTCGGCGTCGCGTAGGCCGGCGACGACCGTGTCGAGCCCGCGAGCGCTCAGGATGCGGTCGCGCGCCAGCACTCCGGGGTCGCCGGTACGAGGGTCCTGCGGCAGGTAGCCGACCGGTCCGGTGCGCGTCACGGACCCGGCCGCGGGCTGTGCCTCGCCGGCGAGGATCCGCGTGAGCGTCGTCTTACCTGCGCCGTTGCGGCCGACCAGGCCGACCTTGTCGCCCGACGCGATCCGGAAGCTCGCGCGGGCGAGCAGCAGCTGCGCGCTGACGCGCACTTCGACGTCGGTGGCTGTGATCATCGTTGAGGAGGACTCCACGGCGAGTGGACGGGCTGCTGGTCGGTCGTCGGTCGGTGCTGGCGCGGAGCACGACGGGGGGTGCCGAAGCTCGACCAGCTCGTCGGGCACGATCAGCTCGCCACGGGCATCATGGGTGCATTCTAGTGGGTGCGACGCCCGTGTCCTGGTGGGCGCGGAGGATCCGGGGCTCGCACGAGGAGGGCTGCACGGGTGAAGTTCAACCGCAGGGCACGTCTGGACACCTCGCAGATCTCCGACCGGCGCGGCATGGGCCGCGGCGGCACCATCGCAGCGGGCGGCGGTGTCGGAGCGATCGCCATTGCCCTGCTCGCCCTCTGTACCGGGGCCAATCCCGCCAGTCTGCTCGGTGACGATGGCGGCCAGGTACAGGCACAGGCAGGCGGCATCGGCACCCTCGAGACCGACTGCCAGACCGGGGCCGACATCGACGACAACCCCGACTGCCGCTTCGTGGTCTACGTCAACTCCATCCAGGACTACTGGCAGGACGAGTTCGCCCGCCGCGGCTCGAACTACCCGATGGCCGTGACGACGTTCTTCACCGGATCGGTCGCCACCGGTTGTGGCACGGCGTCCTCTGCCGTCGGCCCGTTCTACTGCCCAGCCGACCAGGGCGTGTACCTCGACCTCGGGTTCTTCGACGAGCTGCGAACCCGGTTCGGAGGCAGCGGCGGAAACTTCGCCGAGGCCTACGTGCTCGCCCACGAGTACGGCCACCACATCCAGAACCTCACCGGCCAGATGCAGCAGGTCCAGCCCGGCTCGGGCCCCACGTCAGGGGCGGTGCGCCTCGAGCTGCAAGCCGACTGCTACGCCGGCGTCTGGGCGAACCGGGCGCTCAGCACCGACACCGCGGACGGGCAGCCGCTGATCACCGAGATCTCGCGGCAGGACATCCAGGACGGGCTCAACGCGGCCGGGACCGTCGGCGACGACTACATCCAGGAGCGGTTCCAGGGAACCGTGAGCCCCGAGTCGTGGACCCATGGATCCAGTGAGCAGCGCCAGCGCTGGTTCGACACCGGCCTGGACAGCGGCCGGCTGGAGTCGTGTGACACGTTCTCCACCGACCAGCTGTGAGGGCCGGGCAGGAAGGCCGGCTCTGACGACCGCCGCGCACTCCTTCCCATGATCATGTCGATGACGCCCACGTTTCGCTGTGCGTAATCGACATGATCATGGGAGCGAAGGTGGTCGAGGGCGACAGGCCCGGCCCGCAGAGCTTGTTGCCCGCCGACATGCGCGTTACCGCGGGGTCACCCCTACGGTTGGCCCGTGACTCGACGCCTCACCGCCGCCGACCTGGCCCGCGTGGCCGTGTTCGCCGCCCTGATCGCCGCCCTCAGCCTGCCTGGCGCGTTCCACCTCGCGGGCAGCAGCGTGCCCGTGACGCTGCAGACGCTGGGGGTCATGCTCGCGGGCCTCCTGCTCGGAGCGCGCCTGGCGGCCCTCGCCGTTCTCGTGTACCTCGCCATCGGGCTGGCCGGAGTGCCGGTCTTCGCCGGAGGAGCGGCAGGACCCGGAGTCTTCGCCGGGCCGAGCGGGGGCTATCTGGTGGGGTTCGTCGTCGGCGCCTTCGTGGTCGGGCTGATCGCGCACCGGAGCCGCCGGTTCCGGCCGGTGATCGGTTTCCTCGCCTGCCTGATCGGCGGAATTCTTGTCGTCTACGCGATCGGGGCCACGGTACTGGCCTGGCGTTTCCAGCTGGACCTGTGGCAGGCCGCGGTGATCTTCCTGCCCGGCGACCTGCTGAAGGCCGTCCTTGCGACGGTGATCGCGTCGGGCGTGTACCGCGCGTATCCCACGCTCGCTCGCGACGACCACCCCCGCGAGGCGGCCGTCGACCGCACGTGATCGAGGTCCGCGGGGTCTCCCACGCGTACGGCGAACGCGCCGTACTGCGATCGGTCACCGTGACGCTCGCCGAGCCGCGCATCGCGGTCATCGGGGCGAACGGCTCGGGCAAGTCGACGTTCGCGCGCCTGCTCAACGGGCTCGTGTTGCCCGACGAGGGCGACGTGACCGTCCACGGGCTGTCGACCCGATCCGACGGCCCCGCCGTGCGGCGTCTGGTCGGCTTCGTCTTCACCGATCCGGACGCCCAGATCGTGATGCCGACCGTAGCCGAGGACGTGGCCTTCAGCCTGCGCCGTCACCGACTGGGCCGTGAGGAGACGCAGCGGCGGGTCGAGACCGCCCTTGCCGACGTCGGCCTGCAGGACCACGCCGACCGCCCGGCACACCTGCTCTCGGGCGGCCAGAAGCAGCTGCTGGCGCTCTGCTCGGTGCTGGTGACCGAACCCCGCGTGCTCGTGTGCGACGAGCCGACGACGCTGCTGGACCTCCCCAACAGCCGCCGCGTGCTGGAGATGCTGGCTGCCCTGCCCCAGCAGGTCGTCCACGTCACTCACGACCTCGACTCGCTCGCCGGCCATGACCGAGTCCTCGTCTTCGACCGCGGCCGGATCGTGGCCGACGCCGCGCCGGCGCAGGCCCTCGATCACTACCGGTACCTGGTCGGATGAACACGTACGTGCCCGGATCGTCGTGGCTGCACCGTGCATCTGCCGGCGCGAAGCTGTTGGGGCTGGCCGCCGGCATGGCGGCGGTGCTCTTCGTCCACTCGCCGGCCGGTGTCGCTGTCGCGGCCGGGCTCACGGTGTTGCTTTACGCATCGGTCGGTCTGGCCCGCGCCGTGCCGAGCCAAGTACGTCCCCTGCGGTGGCTCGTGCTCGCCCTGGGCCTGTTCCAGACGCTGACGGCCGGCTGGACGGTGGCGGTGGTCGTCACCGGGCGGATCGTGGTCGCCGTGGTACTCGCGGGACTGGTGACGCTCACGACCAGGGTCGCCGACCTGCTCGATGTCTTCCAACGGATGCTGCGGCCGCTGCGTCGGGTCGGCGTCGAATCCGAACGCGTCGCGCTTGTTCTTGCCCTGGCGATCCGCACGGTTCCGGTCATCGCGGCGCTCGCAGCGCAGGTGCGCGACGCCCAGCGGGCCAGGGGCCTGCGCGCCGGCCCACGGGCCTACGCAGTCGCACTCGTGGTCCGCAGCCTCCGGCATGCCGACGCGCTGGGCGAAGCGCTGGCCGCCCGCGGCCTGGACGACCCGGAACCGACCCGCCGGCGGCCGTCTAGCCGAGGTCGACGGGGTCGACGCGAACCCGGACCGGGCCGCCGGAGCGGCGGACTGCCCGCACGGCCTGGGCGGCCTTGACCGACGAGCTCAATGCCGCGGCGGCGGAACGCGGTGCCCGCAGCAGCGCCTGCTGCTTCCCTTCGCCGCGGGTGGGACCCGGGCCGAGCACCTCCGCGTCAATCGGCAGCTCGAGCAGCTTCAGGAACTCGGCAAGGTCGTCGGCCGCGCCGGTGATCTCGACGGCACGCGTCGCCGGTGGGAAGCGCAGTGCGGCGCGATCAGCCAGTTCGCGGGCTGCGAAGCCGGCCGGGTCCCACCGCACGAGTGCCTGGACGGCACCGGCCGACGGGTCGGCGACGACGACGACCTCGCCGTCGTCGGGCCCGGTGCGGACCAGGGCCGCGGCCGTCAACCACCGACGTAGTGCCTCCTCAACGGCCCGCAGACCAGGTCGGCCGAGCATCGCCTGCCCGTCCAGGAGCGCGGCCGCCGCGTACCCTCCGTCTGCCACGGGCTCGGCTCCCGGGGTGGCCACCACCAGAGCCGGGTCCGCTGGCACCTGCGCCAGGACACCGCCGCGGCCCGACGTTCGCACAGCGACGCCGGGGAAGGCCCGGCCCAGTTCCTCTGCCGTCCGTGCAGCGCCGACCACGGCAGCGCGCACACCCGACCCGGAGCAGGCCGGACACGACCACGACATCGCCGCCGAGCCGCACCACTCACACACCGGTACCGGGTCGTCGGTTGCCACCCCCAGCGGACCCTGGCACGACGGGCAGCGCGCCCGCGTGCGGCAGCGTGCACAGGTGAGTGCCGGTACATAGCCGGTGCGCGGGACCTGCACGAGCACGGGCCCACGCTCCAGACCGGAGCGGATCGCCCGCCAGGCCGACGACGGCAGCCGTGCCGTGCGGGCGGCCTCGTCCCTGGCCAACTCGTGGTCGTCGCCGGATGCGCGGATGCGAGGTGACCGCTGGCGCACGTCGGCGCGTGCCGGCTCGACGGAGCGCGCCCAGCGGGTCCCGAGAAGCTGCTCGGCTTCCGATGTCCGCGCGAATCCACCGACGACGGCGCCCGCGCCTTGCAGGTGCGCGCGGAGGAGGAGCACCTCCCGGACGTGGGGATACGGCGCACGTGGCTCCGCGTGCAGGTCGTCCCCGTCGTCCCAGATCACGACAAGACCGAGGTCGGACACCGGTGCGAACATCGCGGAACGGGTACCGAGGACCGCCCCGACCGTGCCTCGGCGGACTGCGAGCCAACGCCGGTACCGCACGGCGGGTCCCAGGTCGGCCTCGAGGACGACGTGGTGCCCCGGCCCGACGGCGGCGGTCAGAGCCCGATCCACCCTGGCCACGTCGCGCGCGTCGGGGAGCACGACCAGCGCTGAGCGCGCCCCGGCGAGTGTTGCCGCGACCAAGCGGGCCGTCAGGTCCGGCCAGTCGGCCGCCGGACCGGGATTCCAGACCGCGCGCGGAGAGCCGCCGGAGGCCAGCGCGGCCAGCAGATCCCCGCCGTCGGTGTGATCCGCCCAGCCGCCCGGCTCTGGCGCTGCCGGCGCGGGGGGCAGCGGCTGTCCGGCGTCCTCGCGCTCCACGGCGGCATGACGCGGGGGCACCGCCAACCGCAGGACGTCGGCCACGGTGCCCGCGTAGCGATCGGCCACGACTCGGGCGAGCGACGCGATCTCCGGCGTCAGCACCGGCTCCGGCGACACGATGCGGCGCAGCCGGGCCAACCGGCCGCCGTGGGAGCTCACCGCCGTCCGCTCGACCACGAACCCGCCGACGTCGCGGCCGGAGAACCGGACCGACACGCGGGATCCGGGCACGGCAGCATCCGCCATCGATGCCGGGACGAGGTAGTCGAAGGGCCGGTCCAGGTGGGCCAACGCGACGTCGACGAGCACCCGCGCAACGGGCAGGTCCCCGACGATCGGCTCCGGCGACCTGGTTGTTCGTCGCCGAGCGGCTGGAGGCCGGACCAACGCAAGCTGGTCGGTCTCTTCGGAACGGCTCACGCTCGCTTTCTACCTCATCGACCCAGACGGGGGTGGTCACGTCAGCAGACGAATGCGGCGAGGCTCATCTCGGAGCAGGTGGCTCGGCGGCATGCGCATGGACCGAACCTGGCCGAGCGGGCCAGTTCCTGCACCGTCCCGGTCCGGTGATGTGGACAGGCAATGCCGACCGGTCGCCGCTGTGCACGGCAGGCGGCGGCCGCAGGCCCTACCGGACGGCGGCTTGCAAGGCCTCGACCCGGTCGGTGCGCTCCCAGGTGAAGTCGGGCAGCTCGCGCCCGAAATGGCCGTACGCCGCCGTCTGTGCGTAGATCGGACGCAGCAGGTCGAGGTCGCGGATGATCGCAGCCGGTCGCAGGTCGAAGACGCTCGTCACCGCGTCCTGGATGCGCTCGACCGGAGTAGTCTCGGTGCCGAAGCACTCCACTAACAGGCCGACCGGGTGCGCCTTGCCGATGGCGTACGCAACCTGCACCTCGCATCGGCGAGCCAACCCGGCCGCCACCACATTCTTCGCCACCCACCGCATCGCGTAGGCTCCCGAACGGTCGACCTTGGACGGGTCCTTGCCGCTGAACGCGCCGCCCCCGTGGCGGGCCATGCCGCCGTAGGTGTCGATGATGATCTTGCGGCCGGTGAGGCCCGCATCGCCCATCGGTCCGCCGATCTCGAACCGCCCGGTCGGGTTGACCAGCAGCCGGTATCCGTCCGAGGGGACCTCCAGGCCCGCCAGGACCGGGTCGACGACCTGAGCCTTGACGTCGGGAGTCAGCAGACTGTCCAGGTCGATGTTGCTGGCGTGCTGGGTCGAGACGACCACGGTGTCCAGGCGCACCGGCCGGTCGCCCTCGTACTCGATCGTCACCTGGGTCTTGCCGTCCGGGCGCAGGTAGGGCACGGCGCCGGTCTTGCGCGCCTCGGCCAGCCCCTGAGCCAGGCGGTGCGCGAGGGTGATCGGCAGCGGCATCAACTCGGGCGTGTCCTCGCAGGCGTAGCCGAACATGAGCCCCTGGTCGCCGGCTCCCTGACGGTCCAGCGGGTCGTCGGAGTGACCCTCGTCGGTACGCCGCTCCCAGGCCTCGTCGACGCCCTGCGCGATGTCGGGTGACTGCGAACCGATCGAGACCGACACGCCGCACGACTGCCCGTCGAAGCCCTTGGTCGACGAGTCGTAGCCGATCTCGAGGATGGTGTCGCGCACGATGCCCGGGATGTCGACGTATCCGGCCGTCGTGACCTCACCGGCCACGTGGACCTGGCCCGTCGTCACCATCGTCTCTACGGCGACCCGGCTGACCGGGTCGTTCTTGAGCAGCGAGTCGAGAATTGCGTCGCTGACCTGGTCGCAGATTTTGTCCGGGTGACCTTCGGTGACTGACTCGGACGTGAACAGGCGACGGGACACGGGACTTCCTCCGGGATACGGGTCAGATGCTGGCGACACTGTAAGGGATCGACGCGTTGTGCAGGTCAACCGTCCGCAAAGCGGTCGTGGACGAGGTCCCAGACGACGTGGGCGAGCGCGGCCTTCGGGCCACGCGGCACCGGTGTCGCCGATCCGTCGGCGGCCAGCACGACAGCCTCGTTGTCCTCGGACTCGAAGCCACGGTCGGCGCCGACCTCGTTGACGACGAGCAGGTCGCACCCCTTTGCCGCCAGTTTCGCCCGACCATGGTCGAGAACGGTTCCCGACGCGTCGCCGGTCTCCGCCGCGAACCCGACGACCACCTGGCCGTCGCGGCGGCGGGAGGCCGCGAGCTCGGCCAGGATGTCGTCGGTTCGCTCGAGCTCGACGCGCGGCACGTCACCGGCTGCCGTCTTCTTGATCTTGGCATCGGCGTACGACATCGGACGGAAGTCGGCGACGGCGGCCGCCATGACCACAGCGTCGGCCGTCGACGCCGCGTCGAGCACGGCTTCGCGCATCTCGGCGGCGGAGCCGACCCGTACGATGTCCGCGCCCGCCGGGTCGGGCAGCGCCACGTTGGCCGAGATGAGGGTGACCTTGCCGCCGCGAGCCACGGCCGCGCGGGCCAACGCGTATCCCTGCCGGCCGGAGGACCGGTTGCCCAGGAAGCGCACCGGGTCGAGATGCTCGCGCGTACCTCCCGCGGAGACGACGACATGCCTGCCCGCGAGGTCGGGCGCCGATGGGGCACCGTCGAGCAGGTCGCGAACGAGGGCGACGATCTCGTCTGGCTCGGGCAGGCGACCCTTGCCGGAGTCTGCACCCGTCAGCCGCCCGACCGCCGGCTCGACGACGACTGCGCCCCGGGAGCGCAGCAGCGCGACATTGTCGGCCGTCGCGGTGTGTTCCCACATCTCGGTGTGCATGGCGGGCACGTAGACCACCGGACACCGCGCCGTGAGCAGGGTGGACGTCAGCAGGTCGTCGGCGAACCCGTGGGCGGCGCGGGCCAGCAGGTCGGCCGTCGCAGGCACGACGAGGACGAGATCGGCCTCCTGGCCGATCCGCACGTGCGGGACCTCGTGGACGTCGTCCCAGACCTCGGCGGAGACCGCCTGGCCGGACAGCGCCGCCCATGTCGCGGCGCCGACGAAACGCAGTGCGGACCTGGTCGGCACGACCCGCACGTCATGTCCGGTCTCGGTCAGCCCCCGCAGGACCTCGCAGGCTTTGTAGGCCGCGATCCCACCGCTGACCCCGAGCACGACTCGTGAGAGCCGCGGCCGTGCCATGGCGCTTACTCCGACTCGACCTGCTCGGCTGTGAGCAACCCCTGGTCGATCTCGCGCAGGGCGATCGACAGCGGCTTCTCCTGCACGTGGGTCTCGACCAGCGGTCCGACGTACTCCAGCAGGCCCTCACCGAGCTGGGAGTAGTAGGCGTTGATCTGCCGGGCCCGTTTGGCCGCGTAGATGACCAGGGCGTACTTCGAGTCGGTCTTGGCGAGCAGGTCGTCGATGGGGGGAGAGGTGATGCCCTCGGCCACGCCGTGGGTACCGGACACGATCATGCCTCCGGGCTGGGGGTTGTCTGGGGATGACCCAGCAAGGTTACCAACTCCTGGCACACCTGCCCGACATCGGTGTTCACCAGGGTGCGATCGAACTCCGACTCGGCGGCCAGCTCCTCCCGGGCGACGGCCAGCCGGCGCTCCATGACCTCCGGCGGTTCCGTGCCGCGGCCGGACAGCCGGCGGACTAGCTCGTCCCAGGACGGCGGGCGCAGGAACACGAGTTGTGCCGCCGGCATCCGCTGGCGCACCTGGCGGGCGCCCTGCAGGTCGATCTCGAGAAGCACACTCTGGCCCAGGGCGAGCCGCGCCATCGCCGGCGCCTCCGGCGTGCCGTACAGGTTGGCGTCGAACTCGGCCCACTCGAGGAACTCGCCGGCCTCGGCCCGGCGCTCGAACTCGACCCGGCCGATGAACACGTAGTGGATGCCGTCCACTTCACCCGGACGCGGGAACCGCGTGGTGGCCGACACCGAGATCCACACGTCGGGATGGTTCGCCCGCAACGTGCGCACGACCGTGGACTTGCCGGCGCCCGACGGCCCCGACAGGACGACCAAGCATCCTGCCCCTCCCCCGGACCCGCTCGACGTGGTCAGCCTCGACCGCCGAACTCACGCTCCAGGGCGGCCACCTGGTTCGTGCCGAGGCCGCGGACCCGTCGCGTCTCGGCGATACCGATGCGCTCCATGATCTGACGCGCCCGCACCTTGCCGACTCCCGGCAACGCCTCCAGCAGAGCGGACACCTTCATCTTTCCGACGATCTCGTTCGACTCGCCTTCCTTGAGCACGTCGGAGAGCGAGGCGCCCGAGTGCTTGAGCCGGTTCTTGAGCTCGGCACGCTCCCGACGGGCCTCGGCGGCCTTCGCAAGAGCGGCCGCCCGCTGTTCAGGGGTGAGGGGTGGGAGCGTCACTGGCGTGTCACCTCGGCTGGTCGTCGACGAACTACGGTCACCGGGGAACCTAGCGAGTCCCGGGACGGGTCAGCAACGCGATCGGCCGTCAATCCTGTCCCAGGAGGTCTCCCGGAGGGTCCCGTCAGCGCTCGAGAACGTCCCTGAACACCTGCATGGACTCCGCTGCAGCCTGCTGCAACCCGGCTACGCCGGGACCGCGCCTGAGCACGTGCCGGGAGACCGCCGGCACCACGTCGGAACAGGCGTCGCCGAAGACCCGGGCCAGGTCCGCGGGCGTTCCGCCCTGTGCTCCGATGCCGAGCGCCAGCAGCGGTCCCCCGACGTCGAGCCGTTCGTCGGCCGGGTCGATCGTGGCGCCGACGACGCAGCCGACACTGCCCCAGGGCCGGGCCCCGGCGTTCTCGGTCCGAACCCGGTCCAGGATCGCGCCTGCCACGGACCGTCCGTCGGGTCTGGTCGCGCGCTGGACCTCCGTGCCCTCGGGGTTGGATGTCAGGGCGAGCACGAAGACACCGTTGCCGTGCCGAGCCGCCGTGTCGAGCAACGGGCGTAGTGACTCGAAACCGAGGTAGGGCGAAGCAGTCACGGCGTCAGAGCACAGCGGTGAGGACGGATCGACATAGGCGTCGGCGTATGCCTGGACCGTCGAACCGATGTCGCCGCGCTTGGCGTCGGTCACGACCAGCCCGCCCGCGTCGCGGGCATCGGCGATGACGCGCTCCAGCGCCGCGACGCCGCGCGAGCCGTGCCGCTCGAAGAACGCGGACTGCGGCTTCAGCAGCGCGACGCGCTCGGCCAGTGCCGCCACGACGGTGCGGCCGAACCGTTCGACGCCGGTTGCGTCGTCGTCGAGGCCCCAGGCCCGGAGCAGCTCGGGGTGCGGGTCGATCCCCACGCACAGCGGACCCCGTTCGCGCACTGCGCGGCGCAAGCGCGCCCCGAACGCCGGGC
>JBOGDS010000037.1:0-34236 GCA_050743075.1 Jiangellaceae bacterium
GCGCTGGGCTGGCCAGCCGCGCCGGCCGGCCGCCGCGGCGCTGGAGACGTTCGGCGCGCGGATGACGCGTGCGGTGCCGATGGACGAGCTGCTGCTACAGCTGACAGAGAACCTGCGCTCGACGCTCGGCCCGGTCGGCGCCGAGGTGTGGACCGGCGGCGACGGCGTCCTCGAACGAACCGTCTCGGTGCCGGAACGCCCACGGGCGCGGGTGACCCTCGCCGGCGCCGAGCTGGCTGCTGTCAGCAGGGCTCGGGTGTCCGGCAACGCCTGGGCAGCGGTCTGGCTGCCGACCGTCCTCGCTGATGCGGCCGGCGCCGACGGGCGGCCGGTCCGGATCGCGTCGATAACGCATCTGGGCAAACTGCTCGGACTGCTGGTCGTCGTCCGGTCCGCCGACGAGCGCGGCTTCACCGACGACGACGACCGGGTGCTCGCGGAGCTGGCCCGTCAGGTGGGGCTGGCGCTGCACAACGTCAGCCTGGACTCGGCGCTTCAAGCTTCGCTGGAGGAGCTGCGGCACCGAAACGCCGAGCTACAGGCGTCGCGGGCGCGGATCGTGTCGGCGGCGGACGCGTCGCGTCGGCAGATCGAGCGGAACCTGCACGATGGCGCGCAGCAGCATCTGGTGGCGCTGGCGGTGAAGCTTGGGCTGGCCCGCAAGATGGCCGGCGGCGACCCGTCGGTCGAGTCGCTGCTGGGGCAGCTGCGTGACGACGTGCAGGAGACGCTGACCCAGCTGCGTGAGCTGGCGCACGGGATCTACCCGCCGTTGCTGCGTGACCACGGGCTCGGGGAGGCGCTGCGAAACGCGGCGAACCGCGCGACCCTGCCGACGACGGTCGGGGTGGATACCGATCGCCGGTTCGGCGCCGACGTCGAGGCAGCGGTCTACTTCTGCTGCCTGGAGGCGATGCAGAACGCCGGCAAGCATGCCGGGGAGAGGGCCGGGGTGACGGTACGGATCGGCGAGGAGGACGGTTCGCTGGTCTTCGAGGTCCGCGACGACGGGGCCGGGTTCGACCCGTCCGCGACCGGTGACAGTCACGGGTTCGTCAACATGCGCGACCGTGTCGGTGCCTTCGGCGGGTCGCTGGTGATCGACAGCGCGCCCGGCCGCGGCACCGTCGTGCGCGGCACGCTACCCGTGTCGGCGGCGACGTCGGCCGAGGAAGCCGGCCACCCGTGACTGCCAAGACGCCGACGTCGCCGGGCGTAGACGCGGCTGAGACGGCTGCGGCGGCAGGCCCGCCGAGCTCCGGCCGGCTGCGGCGTGGGCTGCTGGTCGGTGCGGTCGTGGTGGCCTTGCTGGTCATCGCGGTGTCGATGGCCGCGATCCTGTTTTTCGACCGCCTGGTCACCGACGCCGGCCGGCCAGACCTGGTGCAGCCGGTCAGCGACTTCGTGGTGTGGGTGCCGGCGGTGCTGAGCGCGGCGACGGTCGGGGCGGTCCTGGCCCTGCGCCGGCCGCGGCACCCGGTTGGCTGGCTGTTCCTCACGCTGAGCGCGGTCATCGTGCTGCCGACAGGCAACTATGCGAGCTACGGCGCGCTCGCCCGACCGGGAAGCCTGCCCCTCGCGGACATGGTCGGCGTCGTGGGCGACTCGGGCTTCCTGTTGTGGTTCGCCCTGCTCGCGCTGATCATGCACCTGACGCCGGACGGGCGGCCGCTGTCGCGGCTGTGGGCGGTGCTCATGTGGGTCACCGTGGCCGGCGCAGCCCTCGGCATGCTGGTGGCAGTCTTCTCCGACGCGCCGCTCTCCCCACCGCTGCAGGAGCTACGCAACCCGCTCGGCGTCTCGTCGGCCGCGCTCGATCTCATCCGCCAGGTCGTGGGCGTGACGACCGGCCTGGGGGTGCTCGTAGGCGCGTTGTCGTTGCTGGCTCGGTTCCGCCGCGCGTCCGGTCTGCAGCGCAAGCAGCTGCTGTGGCTTGCGCCGGCCGCTGTCTTGATCCCGATCTTTGTGGCGGCGTCGTTCGCGGCGTCGTACGCGAACAACTACGCCGTGTTGAGCGTCGTTAGTGGCCTGTTCGTGGTGTTGCTGCCAGTCGCGACGGGGCTGGCGATCACACGATACCACCTCAGCCGTGCGCTGACGTACCTGCTGGTGTCGGCTGTGCTCGCGGTGACGTACGTCGTCGTCCTCACCGTCGGTGCCGTCTTCGGCGGGTCGCAGCTGTCGGCGGTCGTGGCGACACTGGCGGCGGTCAGCGTTGCCGGGCCTGCCTACCGTTGGCTCCAAAACTTCGTCGACCGCCGTTTCAACCGGCGCCGTTTCGACGCGGTCCAGGTGGTCCGGGGGTACGTTCGCGATCCCGCGCCGGAGGTCACACCCGAGGACGTCCTCAGGCAAGCCGTCGCCGACCCGACGCTGCGGGTCTCGTACTGGGTCGACGGGCGGGGTGAGTGGGTAACCGGGGACGGCCGACCCGCGAACCCCGGGCCAGCCGAGGTGGAGCTGCGCAGGCACGACCGTCCGATTGCCCGTGTCGGCTTCGACGGTGACGACACCTCACGCGAGCTGGTCGAGGCAGCGGTCGTCGAAGCGCGCCCTGAGCTGGACAACGCGGGCCTGCGAGCCGCCGTCGCGCTCCAGCTGGTGGAGGTGCGCGACTCCCGGGCCCGGATCGTGTCAGCGGCGGATGCGTCGCGGCGGCAGATCGAACGTGACCTGCACGACGGTGCCCAGCAGCACCTGGTTGCGCTGGCGGTGAAGCTCGGACTGGCCCGCAAGCTGGCCGCCGGCGACCCGTCGGGCGTCGACTCGCTCCTCGAGCAGCTGCGCGATGAGGTGCAGGAGACGCTGACGCAGGTACGCGAGCTGGCCCACGGAATCTACCCGCCGTTGCTTCGCGAGCACGGGTTGGGCGAGGCGCTGCGCAACGCCGCCGGCCGCGCGGCGTTGCCGACGTCCGTAGAGGTGGGCACGACCCTGCGGTTCCGCCCCGAGATGGAGGCGGCGATCTACTTCTGCTGCCTTGAGGCCATGCAGAACGCCGCCAAGCACGCGGGGGAGGGCGCCCGGGTCGACATCCGGGTCGACGTCGACGACGACGCGCTGACGTTCGAGGTGCGTGACGACGGGGTCGGGTTCGACTCGCCGGCGGCCGGCGAGGGCCACGGGTTCGTCAACATGCGCGACCGGATTGGCGCGTACGGGGGTCCGCTTTCCGTGACCAGCGCACCAGGGCGGGGCACCGTCGTGCGCGGCTCGCTGCCGCTGCCGGTGGCGGAAGCCCGGTGAACCCGACCGTCACCCAGTACCCTCCGATCGTGGCGGAATCCCACCTGGCAACGGAGACGGTGCGGATCGTCGTCGCTGAGGACGTGCTGCTCGTCCGCGAGGGGATACAGCGGGTGATCGAGACGTTCCCGGATCTCGAGCTCGTCGCCGCGGTCGGCGACTACGACACGCTGCTCGCCGCGGTCGAGGAACACGAGCCCGACGTGGTCGTCACCGACATCCGGATGCCTCCGACGTCGAGCAACGAGGGGATCAAGGCGGCGACCCGGCTGCGTGAGACCGCACCCGGCATCGGAGTCGTCGTCCTGTCGCAGTACGTCGAACCGGCTTACGCGCTCGAGCTGCTGGCGGCCGGGTCGCAACGCCGCGCCTACCTGCTCAAGGAACGTGTCAGCGAGCCGGACCAGATCGCTAACGCCGTCCGAGAGGTAGCTCGCGGCGGCAGCGTCGTGGACCCGCGCGTCGTGGAGGTCCTGGTCGCCGGCGCGCGACGGGTCGACGACCCGCTGTCCGGCCTGACCCGCCGCGAGCGCGAGGTGCTCGAGCAGATCGCGCAGGGCAAGAGCAACGCCGGCGTGGCCGCGGCGCTGTTCCTGACAGAGCGTGCCGTCGAGAAGCACATCAACACGCTGTTCGCCAAACTGGGCCTGTCCGCCGAGCCGGAGGTGCACCGGCGGGTCAGCGCCGTTCTGATGTACCTCTCGGCGTTGCGCGAGTGATGCCAGCACCACCCGGCCCGAGGTGGTCGCAGGGTGGTCAGGCGCGGTGTCATGCGGCCATGCTGGGACCATGGGTGGACCTCAGCGCAACTCGACGGTCGACCAGCGCGCGTCGCTCGTCGACGTCCTCGTCGTCGACGACCAGGAGCCGTTCCTGGCCGCCGCACGGTTCGTCGTAGGCGCGACGCCGGGCTTCCGCGTAGCCGGCGAGGCCCGCACCGGCGAGGAGGCGGTCGAGCTGGCCGCGTCGCTCGGCCCGGCCCTCGTGCTCATGGACATCAACCTGCCGGGCATCTCGGGGATCGAGGCCACCCGTCGCGTTTTGTCGGCCACGCCGGAGATGGTGGTGATCCTGATGTCCACGTACCAGGCGGCGGACCTTCCCGACGACGCTCGCACCTGTGGGGCACGCGCATACGTGAACAAGGAGGACCTCACCCCGGAGGTGTTCGTCGCCGTCGTGGAGGGCAGGCAGCCGCCCGGCTTCTGACCGCGCCGCGCTCGTCCTTGCTGGCGATCTTGAGACGGTTCTGCCGGTGGGACCGCCAGACATGCCTCATGATCCGTGGAAGCGGGTGCCGGGTCAGCGCCAGCCGCCGCTGCGCAGGGCCTGCGTCACGAGCGCACCGACGTGTTCCTGGCGGTGGCGAACCGCGTACGACGAGAACTGCAGGATTCGCCGGCCGCCGGCGGTGAGCACGTTGTGCCGGTCGAGGTCCGCGTCCCAGGTGCGGATCTGGAGGTGCTGTGTGCCGTGGATCTCGGTCCCCGTCGCGTACGGATTCCAGTCCACGTCGAGGTGGTACCGGCCACCCGGCCGGTACCGGACGACGGCCTGACGATCCGGGACGGGAAGCCCGAACCGGCGCCGGATCTGCTCGAACTCCCGCTCCGGCACCGACGCGATTCCGCCTTCCGCGTCGTCGATGGATTCGGCGATGAGGGCGTGCTGCTTGCACGGGCCGCGCCTGGACAGGGCGTCCCCGGAGATCGTGCGGGCGAACACGGCGTTGCTGGACGCCCGCGAGGATGATGGCTCGACTGGGCCGCTCGACGGCTTCCCAGCTCGCCGCATCGACCAGGCTGCGCGCAATGCGGGTACGGGGAGGCTCCCGCGTCGGATGGACGTCGCTCGGCCCAGGTGGGTGGAGTAGGTGACGTGCAGGCCCTCCCGCCTGGGCCGGCGGCTTCCGACGGGCACGCTGAGGTGGACCTCGGGCACACCGAACCCTTCGAATCCGTCGAGTTCGGCCGCGGTCAGGCCGGCGAGCGCCGATCCAGGCGGCGCGGCAAGCAGGCACACCCAGCGTTCCTGCTCGGTGGTGAGCTCGGCGCTGTGGGCGACGTAGACACCGTGCTCCGGCCGTTGCGACCGCCGGTCCGCGACCTCGGACCGGATCTCGGCGAGCGTCAGCCAAGGCTGCACATCATGCGGACGCACGACGGCCGCCTGGCGGCGCAGGACGTCTTCCGGCGTCCAGCCGGTGTCGTGGGCCCCAGGCGGTCATCTCGCCAGCGTGGCGGCGGGCCGCTTCTGGCGGCAGGGGTCGTCGGGAATCTGTGGACAGCCGCGCGGGCGATCATGAGACAGGTACGGCGGTCGGATCGCCATACCCGTCTCAAGATCGCCGGACATAAGCGCTCGTCTCGGGTGCGCAAGCGCGCGACACTGGACGCTCGTGGGGCACGTCGACCTGAACGCCGTCTCGTACACGCTCCCGGACGGGCGCGTGCTGCTCGACGACGTCTCGTTCCGGGTCGGTGACGGCTCCAAGGTCGCGCTGGTCGGCGCCAACGGGTCGGGCAAGACGACGCTGCTGCGTATCATCGCCGGCGACGTCGACCCGCATGGCGGCGCCGTGATGCGTACCGGAGGGCTCGGCGTCATGCGCCAGTTCGTCTCGCGCGGCGCGACCAACGTGCGGGACCTGCTGCTCTCGGTCGCACCGCCGCGGGTCCGCGTGGCTGCCTCCGCGCTGGACGCAGCGGAGGTGGCGATGATGGACCGCGAGGACGAGCCGACCCAGATGGCGTACGCGCATGCGCTTGCCGAGTGGGCCGACGCCGGCGGGTACGAGGCCGAGGTCCGCTGGGATGTCTGCACGACGGCGGCCCTGGGCGTACCGCACGAGCGGTGCCGCTGGCGACAGGTCAGCACGCTCTCCGGCGGGGAGCAGAAGCGGCTGGTGCTGGAGGCGCTCCTGCGCGGCCCGGACGAGGTGCTGCTCCTCGACGAGCCGGACAACTTCCTCGACGTGCCGGCCAAGCAATGGCTGGAGGAGCGGCTGGTCGAGGCGGCCAAGACCGTGCTGTTCGTCAGCCACGACCGCGAGCTACTCGCGCGTACCGCGACCCGGGTGGTGACCGTCGAGCTGGGTGCTTCCGGCAACACCGCCTGGACACACCCGAGCGGGTTCGCGACCTACCACGAGGCGCGCCGTGAACGGTTCGCCCGGCTGGAGGAGATGCGCCGCCGCTGGGACGAAGACCACGCCAAGCTCAAGGCCCTCGTGCTGTTCTACAAGCAGAAGGCGGCCTACAACTCCGATATGGCCAGCCGCTACCACGCGGCCGAGAAGCGGCTGGAGCGCTTCCTGGCGGCCGGCCCGCCGGAGGCCCAGCCACGCGAGCAGGATCTCCGGATGCGGCTGCGTGGTGGCCGGACCGGCAAGCGGGCGGTCGTCTGCGAAGAGCTGGAGCTCATCGGCCTGATGCAGCCCTTCGACCTGGAGGTCTGGTACGGCGAGCGGGTGGCTGTCCTGGGGTCGAACGGCTCGGGCAAGTCGCACTTTCTTCGTCTGCTCGCCTCCGGCGGCACCGATCCGGAGGGCGAGCACCGGCCGGTGGACGACGTGCCCGTGGCACCGGTGGCCCACTCGGGGCTCGCGAGGCTGGGCGCCCGGGCCCGTCCGGGCTGGTTCGCACAGACCCACGACCACCCCGAGTTGGTCGGCCGGACACTTCTGGAGATCCTGCATCGCGGTGACGGCCACCGTGACGGCATGCCGCGCGAGCAGGCGAGCCGGGCCCTGGACCGGTACGAGCTCGCCTACGCCGCCGAGCAGAGCTTCGACTCGCTGTCCGGAGGGCAGCAGGCGCGCTTCCAGATCCTCCTGCTGGAGCTGTCGGGCGCCACGTTGCTGGTGCTGGACGAGCCGACGGACAACCTCGACCTGGTCTCGGCGGAGGCACTGGAGGAGGGGCTCACGGCGTTCGAGGGAACGGTGCTCGCCGCCACCCATGACCGGTGGTTCGCCCGCGGGTTCGACCGGTTCGTGGTCTTCGGCGCCGACGGCCGGGTCTACGAGGCGCCGGAACCGGTCTGGGACGAGGGCCGCGTCGTCCGTGCCCGCTGAGTTGCGTACGGGACTCCCGGTTGTCGGGTCGTGTGGCTAGGGTCACGGGACGGACGCCGTTCCGAAGGGGGCACGACACATGTCCACCACCCGCACTCGCCGGCAGCTCGCTTCGGTGCTCGCCATCGGCGTCGTTGCTGCGCTGGTCACGGGCGTAGCCCCGGCGGCCGCCGATCACACCGCGCCGCCCGGCCAGGTCACCCTCGCCGGCAGCCTGCAGGACGAGCTCGGCTGCCCGGCCGACTGGCTGGCGGACTGCGACGCCACCGGGCTGGGCCCAACCGGCGTCGACGGCGTGTTCGCGGCGGAGTTCACGCTGTCTGCGGGCACGTATGCGTACAAGGTGACGATCAACGGCTCCTGGGACGAGAACTACGGTGCAGGCGGCGTCGCGAACGGACCCGACATTCCGCTGGTCCTGCTGGAGGACGCCAGCCTGACCTTCAGCTACGACCACGCAACTCACCGGATCGCCGTTGCGCCATCCGAGCCGCAGCCGGGCGTGACGCCGGAGGACGAGGCCTTGGCGGGCACCAGCCTGCGCGACGACCTCACCCGTGAACGGTTCTACTTCGTGATGGCCGACCGGTTCGAGAACGGCGACCCTGGCAACGACGACGGCGGATACGAGATCCCACCCGGAACTCCGCCAGGGGACGAGCGGCTGGTTCACGGGCTCGACGCCACCGACAAGGGCTTCTACCACGGCGGCGACCTCACCGGGATCACGCAGCGGCTCGACTACCTGGCCGGGATGGGCGTGACCGCCGTGTGGATGACGCCGTCGTTCAAGAACCGTCCGGTCCAGGGCAGCGGCGCCGACGTCAGCGCCGGGTACCACGGCTACTGGATCACCGACTTCACCCAGATCGACCCGCATCTGGGGACCAACGAGGAGCTCGAGGAACTGGTCGACCAGGCCCACTCCCGGGGCATCAAGGTCTTCTTCGACATCATCACCAACCACACCGCTGACGTGATCGACTACGAAGAGGGCCAGTACACCTATATCTCCAAGGCCGATGACCCCTATCGCGATGCGGACGGCAACGTCTTCGACGACCGCGACTTCGCCGCCGGTGACACCTTCCCGGAGCTCGACCCGCAGACGTCGTTCCCGTACACGCCGTTCTTCCGCACCGAGGCCGACGAGACGGTCAAGGTGCCCGGCTGGCTGAACGACGTCACGTACTACCACAACCGCGGCAACGCCGCTTTCGACGGCAGCGAGGGGGACGAGTACGGCGACTTCGTCGGTCTGGACGACCTGTTCACCGAACACCCCGACGTCCGCGACGGCATGATCGACGTCTACAAGTTCTGGGCCGCCTTCGGTATCGACGGGTTCCGGATCGACACGGTCAAGCACGTCAACATCGAGTTCTGGCAGAAGTTCGCCCCCGAGGTGCTCGACGCCGCCCACAGCGCCGGCAAGGACGAGTTCTTCATGTTCGGCGAGGTCTTCGACGCCAACCCGGCCGCCATGTCGCGCTATACGACCGAAGCCGGCCTGCAGTCGACGATCGACTTCGGGTTCCAGGCACGGGCCCGCGGCTTCGCCACCGGCCGGCCCACATCGGAGCTGCGCGACCTGTTCGCGGACGACGACTACTACACCGACCACGACTCGAACGTGTACGCGTCGCCGACGTTCCTCGGCAATCACGACATGGGCCGGCTCGGAAACTTCATCGTCAACGACACCGGTGCCGACGCCGACGACGAGCAGACGCTCCGGCGCGACCAGCTCGGACACTCGCTGATGTACCTGACCCGCGGTCAGCCGGTGGTCTACTACGGCGACGAGCAGGGCTTCGTCGGTGACGGCGGGGACAAGGACGCCCGGCAGGACATGTTCCCGAGCCAGGTCGCGTCGTACAACGACGACGACCTCATCGGCACCGACGCCACGACCGCCGAGTCCAACTTCGACCCGAGCCATCCGATGTACCGGCATCTGGCCGACCTGTCGGAGCTGCGGGCTGCACATCCGGCCCTGGCCGACGGCGCGCAGGTCCACCGTTACTCCAGCGGCGACGCCGGTGTCTACGCGTTCAGCCGCATCGACGCCGACGACCAGGTCGAGTACCTCGTCGTCACCAGCAACGCGGCCGAGGCCAAGACCGTCGCCGTCGACACGTTCGGTGCGAACACCAGGTTGCGCGGGCTGTGGCCTGACGGCACGGCCGGCCTGCGCAGTGACACGGAGGGCCGCGTCACGGTGACCGTCCCGCCGCTGTCGGCTCAGGTGTGGAAGGCGCAGTCCCGGTTGAAGCAGGCCGAGCATGCACCCGACCTGTACTTCCGCACGCCCGGGCCGGGTGGCACCGTCGGGAGCCGGGCCGAGGTCGGAGTCTCCGTGCCCGACGGCGGCTTCAACCAGGTCACGCTGGCGTGGCGGCCGGTGGGCGGCGACGACTGGACCGTCCTCGGCACCGACGACAACGCCCCGTACCGCGTCTTCCACGACGTCACCGGCCTGGCTCATGGGACGCTGCTCGAGTACCGCGTGGTGCTGAAGGACCACTCCGGAAACCTCGCCGTGGCCGGCACGTACGGCGTCGTCGGGGACCCACCGCCTCCTGGGGGTGGAGACCCCGGCGGCGGCGGTCCGGTCACCCAGCCCGGCACGGTCTCGATTCCCGGCAACCTCAACCCGGCGATGGGCTGCCCGGGCGAGTGGCAGCCGGACTGTGACCAGGCGCAGCTCACGCTGGACCCGAAGGACGACGTCTGGAAGGGCACGTACGCTCTGCCCGCAGGCGCCTATGAGTACAAGGTGGCCATCGACCGGTCGTGGACCGAGAACTACGGCGCCGGCGCCCGCCGCGACGGCCCGAACATCCCGCTCGCGCTGCCCGATGCCGCCGACCTGACGTTCTACTACGACCATGGGACGCATTGGGTCACCAGCGATGCGCAGGATCCGATCGTCACGGCGCCGGGGTCGTTCCAGAGCGAGTTGGGCTGCCCAGGCGACTGGGACCCGTCGTGCATGCGGTCGTGGCTCCAGGACCCTGACGCCGACGGCACCTACACGTTCTCCACGACACAGATTCCGGCGGGCTCCTACGAAGTGAAGGTGACCCATGGCCTGACCTGGGACGAGAACTACGGCGCCGGCGGTGCGCCGAACGGCGCGAACATCGGCTTCACCGTCCCGGCAGGTGCCCGAACCACGTTCAGCTACGACCTCGCCTCCCATGTCCTCACCGTGACGACGAGCCAAGCGGGCCCAGCCGTCGACCTGGCCCAGGCGCGGGCGCACTGGCTGGAACGCGGGCTGATCGCCTGGGACCTTCCTGCGGACACGCGCGGCTGGAGGTTCCGACTGCACTCCGCCCCGGAGGGCGGTCTGGGCGTGGACGACGAGGCGATCACCGGTGGCGAATCGCTGCCGCTGACCCTCGACTCGGCCGGCCTGCCGGACGCGGTGCGAGAGGCCAACCCCCACCTCGCTTCGTACGAGGCGTTACGTCTGTCGGACAAGAACGCACGCACCGTCGCCGACCTGCTGACGGGCCAGGTGGCCGTGGCCGCGTACGACGATCTCGGCCGGTTGGTCGACGGCACTCTGCTGCAGGTCCCGGGTGTGCTGGACGACGTGTACGAGGGAGCTCTCGATCGTGATCTCGGCGTCACCTGGCGGGGGGAAACGCCAACGGTCGCCGTCTGGGCGCCGACGGCCAAGGACGTCGACCTGCTGCTGCGCGTGCCCGGCGCCTCGTCCGACACGCTGGTCGAGCTGCGCCGCGACGGCGACGGCGTGTGGTCGGTGCAGGGCGGTCCGGACTGGGACGGTGCCTCGTACCTGTTCGACGTCGACGTGTATGTGCCCGAGACCGGCGCGGTCGAGACGAACGTCGTCACCGACCCGTACAGCCTGGCGCTGACGGCCGACTCGGCGCGGTCCGTCGTGGTCGACCTCGACGATCCGGCGCTGCAGCCTCCCGGTTGGGACGAGGTGGCCAAGCCGGTGCTGGCACAGCCGGAGGACACGACGATCTACGAGCTGCATGTGCGCGACTTCTCCATCGGAGACACCTCGGTTCCCGACGAGGAGCGCGGCACGTACCGGGCGTTCACGCACGAGGACAGCACCGGCATGACGCACCTGCGCGAGCTGGCGGGCGCGGGCATGAACACGCTGCACCTGCTGCCGGTGTTCGACATCGCGACGGTGCTCGAGCGTCGGGCGGACCAGGCGACGCCCGGCTGCGACCTGGCGGCGCTGACGGCCGCTGACCCGGCGGGTGAGGCTCAGCAGGCCTGCCTCGAGCCGATCCGCGACACCGACGGGTTCAACTGGGGCTACGACCCGTGGCACTACAGCGTGCCCGAGGGCTCCTACGCGATCGACCCCGAGGGTGCTTCCCGGACCCTGGAGTTCCGCGAGATGGTTGCGGCGGTCAACGACGCTGGGCTGCGGGTGATCATGGACGTCGTCTACAACCACACGACGGCCCACGGCCAGGATCCGACGTCGGTGCTCGACCGGATCGTGCCGGGCTACTACCAGCGGCTCTCCGCGACCGGAGAGGTGGAGACGTCGACATGCTGCTCCAACACCGCGACCGAACACGCGATGATGGAGAAGCTCACCGTCGACTCGGTGGTCACCTGGGCGCGTGAGTACAAGGTCGACGGCTTCCGGTTCGACCTGATGGGCCACCACGGCAGGGCCACCATGGAGAAGGTCCGGGCCGCGCTCGACGAGCTGACCGTGGGTCGCGACGGCGTCGACGGCGACCGGATCTACGTCTACGGCGAGGGCTGGAACTTCGGCGAGGTCGCCGACAACGCGCGGTTCCGGCAGGCAACGCAGCTGGAGATGTTCGGGGCCGGCATCGGCACGTTCAGCGACCGGCTGCGCGATGCCGTCCGCGGCGGAGGGCCGTTCGACGACGATCCGGGGATCCAGGGCTTCGGGTCGGGGCTCTTCACCGACCCCAACGCGTCACCGGCGAACGGCACGGCCGACGAGCAGCGTGCCCGCCTGCTGCTGTACCACGACCAGATCAAGGTCGGGCTGGCCGGCAACCTGCGCGACTACACGTTCGTCGACCGCACGGGTGCCACGGTGACCGGGGCCGACGTCGACTACAACGGGTCGCCGGCCGGCTACGCGGCCGACCCGAGCGAGACGATCACCTACGTCGACGCCCACGACAACGAGACGATCTTCGACGCGCTGACCTACAAGCTGCCGGTGCCGACCTCCATGGTCGACCGGGTTCGGATGAACACGTTGGCATTGTCGACGACGGCGCTGGCCCAGGGTCCGTCGTTCTGGCATGCGGGCGCCGACCTGCTGCGGTCGAAGTCGCTGGACCGCAACTCCTACAACTCCGGCGACTGGTTCAACCGGGTCGACTGGGGACGGCAGGAGAGCACGTTCGGTTCCGGCCTGCCGCCACGGACCGACAACGAGGCCACGTGGGCATTCATGGCCCCGCTGCTCTCCGACCCGGCCCTGCGCCCTGGTCCCGACGACATCGCGGCGGCCCACGAGGCCGCGTTGGACTTCCTACGGATCCGGTTCTCGTCGCCGCTGCTCCGGCTGGGCTCTGCCGAGCTGGTGCAGGAACGGGTGGCGTTCCCGCACGGTGGCCCGGACCAGACGCCAGGTGTCGTGGTCATGGTGCTGGACGACTCCGCGGGCGCGGACATCGATCCCGACCGCGAGCGGATCGTCATGGTGTTCAACGCGACACCGGAGGCGCAGACCGTCGAGGTCGACGGTGCCCTGGCGCTGCACCCGGTCCAGGCGGCAGGAGCTGACGACGTGGTCAAGCAGACGACGATCGGGGCCGGCTCGGTCACCGTTCCTGGGCGTACGGTGGCAGTTCTCGAGCAGCCAGAGTCGTGAGGGCGCCAGGCACAGCCGCCGTCAGCCCGACGACGCCGCTGCCTGCCGAGCCTTGCGGCGCTTGCGCCGTGCCGACGTGATGCTGTCGAGCACGATGGGCGGGACGAACCGGCGCATGGCGTAGCGGCGGCTGCGGGACGTGCGCTCTCCGAACTTCACGCCGTGGTGGGCGCGGCTCGGGTCACTGCGGACCGGGCTGGTGAAGTAGTAGGCGGAGAAGCACAGCCGGCTGCGGTCGCCCGGCGCGGAGATCGGCTTGGGATGACCGTGCGGGGCATCCGGCGTCGAGAAGACGACGGTCCGGTTGAGCAACGGGACGATCTGCTTGACCGGACCACTCTCCAGGTCCGGCCACAGCTCCAGCTGGCCGCCCCACTCGGGCTCCCAGTCCTCGTTGAGGTAGACCAGCACGTTGATCCGCCGAACCAGCGCGAGCTTCCGGTTGCGGGTGTAGTCGACGTGTATGTCGAGGAAGCCGCCACGGGGCACATCGAAGTACCCTGCCGAGTTGAGGTGCGGATCGGGGATGAGCCCCTTGATGCCGGTCAACCGTTCGAGGAAGCGGACGAACTCGGAGCTGTTGAGCTCGTCCGCGAGCTGCCGGGCAGAGCGACCGAAGTCCTCCATGCGGTCGAGCACGCGCTTGCGCTCGGTCGCAGTGTCGTAGACCTTCCAACTCGCCGAGTCACGGGGCAGCTCCGCGGCGACGGCGCGAAGGCGCTCGGTGTCGAAGAGCCCGTCGATCACCACGTGGGGAAAGGGCGTTGCCGTGGCGTAGGAAGGAGCGTGCTCATCTGCCACCAGGAGCAGATCAGCCAGAGGGGTACGAGGCCCGACCGAAAGTGTCACGTTCATCTCCGCGTCTTGCGTCCGCGGCGGCCCCCCGTCCGTCGATCGACGAAGTATGACACCACGTGGAGTGATCGCGCGCAAGCAGCGAGTTGGGTGGGTGCAGGGCTACAGCTGGACGTCAGGCAGGCGGGTGAGGGCGCTCTCGACGGCATCCGCGGGGAAGTCGTAGTCGGTGAGCTCGCCGGCGAAGTAACGGTCGTACGCACCCATGTCGAAGTGACCGTGCCCGCACAGGGCAGTGAGGATCACCTTCTCCTCGCCCGACTCGGCGCACCGCCGGGCCTCTTCGATGGTGGCGGCCACGGCGTGTGTCGGTTCGGGCGCGGGGACGATGCCCTCGGTCCGGGCGAACTGCACGCCGGCGGCGAAGCACTCGTTCTGATTCTTGGCGACGGCCTCGATCAGACCCAGCTCGTAGACGTGCGACATCAGCGGGGACATGCCGTGGTAGCGCAGCCCGCCGGCGTGGATCGGGTCCGGGACGAAGTCGTGCCCGAGCGTGTGCATCTTGATCAGCGGGGTCATTCCGGCCGTGTCGCCGTAGTCATAGGCGTACCGGCCGCGCGTGAGCGACGGGCAGGCGGACGGCTCGACGGCCACGATCCGCGGATCCATCCGGCCGGCCAGCTTCTCGCGCAGGAAGGGGAACGCGAGCCCGCCGAAGTTCGAGCCGCCGCCCGTGCAGCCGAAGAGTACGTCGGGCGTCTCGCCGACCTTCGCCAGCTGGGCCAGGGCCTCCTGGCCGATCACCGTCTGGTGCAGCAGCACGTGGTTCAGCACGCTGCCCAGGGCGTAGCGGGTGTCGTCGTGTGTGGCGGCGACCTCGACCGCCTCGCTGATCGCGATGCCCAGGCTGCCGGGCGAGTCCGGCGAGTCGGCCAGGATCTTGCGTCCGGCCTCGGTGAGATCGGACGGGCTCGGGTGCACGGTGGCGCCGAACGTCTCCATCATCGACTTGCGGTACGGCTTGGAGTCGTAGGACGCCCGCACCTGCCAGACCTCGCACTCAACTCCGAACAGCGCACACGCGAAGGCCAGCGCGCTGCCCCACTGGCCCGCGCCGGTCTCCGTCGTCAGCCGGCGGACGCCTTCCTGGGCGTTGTAGAAGACCTGCGGCACGGCGGTGTTGGGCTTGTGCGAGCCGGCCGGGCTCACGCCCTCGTACTTGTAGTAGATCCGGGCCGGCGTCCCCAGCGCCTTCTCCAGCCGGCGGGCCCGGTACAGCGGGGACGGGCGCCAGAGCCGGTAGACCTCCAGCACCTCGTCCGGGATGTCGACGTACGAGTCCTGCGTGACCTCCTGGCCGATCAGCGCCATCGGGAACAGCGGGGACAGGTCGTCGGGCCCGATCGGCTGGTGGGTCGCCGGGTGGAGGACCGGAGGTGGCGGGGAGGGCAGGTCGGGGATCAGGTTGTACCACTGCCTCGGAAGCTCCGACTCGTCCAGCAGGATCTTGGTGGGCTCGGTCATGACGCCGCTCCTTCGTGGTCGACCCGTGCGGGGCAGTATCGCCGCCGCGGGGCCGTCCGCGCGAGACCGTGGCTGGTCCCCTCAGACCGTTTTGACCCTCTGGCGGCCGGCCCGGTACTCTGATGTGTCGTTTGTGCGTCCCGGCGAGAGTCCGTCGTGGGACGAACGCATGCATCGATCCATCCTCTCGACCAAGCGAAGGCCCACACCTGTGCGCACGTTCAGCCCGAAGCCCGGCGACGTCCAGCGTCAGTGGTACGTCATCGACGCCACCGACGTCGTCCTGGGCCGGCTCGCCACCCAGGCTGCCACGCTCCTGCGCGGCAAGCACAAGCCGATCTACGCGCCGCACGTCGATACCGGCGACTTCGTCATCGTCGTCAATGCCGAGAAGGTCGCGCTGACCGGCAACAAGCGCGAGAACAAGGTCGAGTACCGCCACTCGGGCTTCCCGGGCGGCCTGCGCGCGACGTCGTACGGCGACCTGCTGGCAAAGAACCCGCGCAGAGCCGTCGAAAAGGCCGTCAAGGGCATGCTGCCCCACAACACGCTCGGCCGGCACATGCTCGGCAAGCTCAAGGTCTATGCCGGCCCGGAGCACCCGCACCAGGCGCAGCAGCCGGTGCCCTTCGAGATCACCCAGGTCGCGCAGTGACGACCACTCCCGTGAGCGAGGACATGACCGAGACCACCCTGGAGACTCCAGCCGCCCTCGTGCCCGACGGGGTGCCTGACGCGACCGACAACGCCCCCGAGACGTTCACCTCCCAGGTTGTCGCACCGTCCCGTTCGTCGGCCATCGAGCCGGCCGACGCGACCGGGCGTCGCAAGGAGGCCATTGCCCGCGTCCGGCTCGTCCCGGGAACCGGCCAGTGGACGATCAACGGGCGCTCGCTCGACGAGTACTTCCCGAACAAGGTCCACCAGCAGCTGGTCGAGTCGCCGTTCGTCGAGCTCGAGCTGCAGGGCCGGTACGACGTCGCCGCCCGCATCCACGGCGGTGGCGTCACCGGCCAGGCGGGCGCGCTGCGCCTGGGCGTGTCCCGCGCGCTCAACGCGGCCGACACCGACAACAACAGACCGACGCTGAAGAAGGCAGGCTTCCTCACCCGCGACCCCCGCGCGAAGGAGCGCCGCAAGGCCGGTCTGAAGAAGGCTCGCAAGGCGCCGCAGTACAGCAAGCGCTGACCGACCGTTCTCGTTCATGTGCGGCCCTGGGGCATACGCTCCGGGGCCGTGCGCGTTCCCCTCGCCCCCGACAGGAGCAGACACCGTGGCCCGACTGTTCGGAACCGACGGCGTCCGCGGCCTGGCCAACCAGGACCTCACCGCGGAGCTCGCCCTGGACCTGTCGGTCGCGGCCGCACACGTGCTGGCCGAGGCCGGGGCGTTCGCGGGGCACCGGCCGATCGCTGTCGTCGGCCGTGATCCTCGGGCGTCGGGCGAGTTCCTCGAGGCAGCCGTCGTCGCAGGCCTGGCGAGCGCCGGTGTCGACGTGCTACGCGCCGGTGTGCTGCCGACGCCCGCCGTTGCCTACCTCACCGCGGCCCTGGGCGCTGACCTGGGTGTCGTGCTCTCCGCCAGCCACAACCCGATGCCTGACAACGGGATCAAGTTCTTCGCCAAGGGTGGGCACAAGCTCGACGACGCCGTCGAGGACGCCATCGAGGCACGCCTGCGGGAGCCGTGGCAGCGCCCCACCGGCGCGAGCGTCGGCCGCGTCCGCGACTACCCGGAGGGCTTCCAGGAGTACGTCGCGCACGTCGTCGGCTCCGCGCCATACCGCCTCGACGGCGTGCGTGTGGTCGTGGACTGCGCCCACGGCGCAGCGTACCGGGCCGCTCCCGAGGCGCTGCGGCGTCTCGGCGCCGACGTCGTTGCCATCCACGCCGAGCCGGACGGGCTGAACATCAACGACGGGTGCGGCTCGACACATCTCGACGTGCTACGAGCGCGCGTCGTCGCGCAGAGCGCTGATGTCGGGATCGCCCACGACGGCGACGCCGACCGCTGCCTGGCCGTCGACGCGGCCGGCAACGTGGTCGATGGGGACCAGATCCTGGCCGTTCTGGCGATGTCGATGCACGATCACGGCGCGCTTCGCGAGGACACCGTAGTCGCGACCGTCATGTCCAACCAGGGATTCCGGCTGGCGATGCGGAACGCGGGCATCGACGTGGTCGACACCGCGGTGGGTGACCGGTACGTGTTGGAAGCGATGAAGGCCGGCGGGTACTCGCTCGGCGGCGAGCAGTCCGGACACGTCATCTTGCTCGACCACGGGACGACCGGCGACGGGGTACTGACGGCTGCGCACCTGCTGGCCCGGGTCGCCCAGTCCGGACGGCCGCTCGCCGAGCTCGTCGGCGTCGTCCACCGGCTCCCCCAGGTACTCGTCAACGTGGCTGGGGTCGACAAGTCGCGAGTCGGGACCGAGCCTGCCCTGCGGGCAGCGCTCGCCCAGGCCGAGGACGAGCTCGGTGAGACCGGGCGGGTGCTGTTGCGGCCGTCGGGTACCGAGCCCCTGGTCCGGGTGATGGTCGAGGCGGCGACGCATGAGCACGCTGAGGCAGTGGCCCGGCGGCTGGCCACCGTCGTCGAGAAGACCCTCGCCCTCCCCGCCACCCCGGCATGACCACGTAGTCGACCCTGCGCCCTCCTTCACAAGGCACCCGGAGGCCGTCGTATGCGGGGTCCCGCAGACGGGAACCCCTTCCGGCGGCCGCGGGCAGCAGTCGGCGGCCTCGAGGGATGGCACGCTGAACTGTTCCATAAACCGGCACAACTCGGGCGCGCGAGCGACGGTTCAGCGTGCCATCTACAACGCCTGAGCGTGCCATGCGACGATCGCCGGGAGCAGAGCGTTCCGCGGGAAAGTACGCGACGAGCGTGGCCGGTACCGAGACGTCGGCGCCGTCGCCGAGGTCCATCGGCGTCCGGGCCGGGGGGCTCGGAGTCGCGCGGGCTGCGCCGAGATCGCCCCGGCTCGACCTCGCCCGCTGTGCCGGACCTCGCTGTCTGGACCGTCGCTACGCGGGCACATTCGCGGTCTCGACGCCGATACATCCAGCGAGGTCCGGTACAACGGGCGAGGTACCCGAATCGTCTGGCGGCCGGCCGCGGGACCGCACACAAGGAGCGGCCCCCGAGCCCGCCCACAGCGACCCGGTCAGTCGACCTTGACCACCTGCTTGCGGTCGTAGTCGCGGTTGCCGTTCGGGTCGTAGGTGCCCTCGACGTTGCCGGCGGCGTTCACGCCTGCGCGCACACCGTGGGCCGGGCTGCCCGCCCACGGGGAGGTCAGGTGTCGGCGCGATTCCGCCTGCTCTGCGGGGCGATGTGCTCGACCACCCGGGTGGGTGTCACGCGTACGACGACGCGGGTCTCGGCCGGTCGAACTACCCAGGGCCTGCCGTCGTACGCGCGGGACAGCTCGTCGATCAGGTCGACGCCACCGTCCTCGGTGAGTGTGACCGTGCCGCGGACCTCGACGTAGCTGTACGGGTCCTCCGGGTCGACGGCGCACAGGCTGACCTGTGGGTTGCGTTCCATGTTGAGGGTCTTGAGCCGGCCCCGGATGGTGGAGAACGCCAGGTCGTCGCCGTCCTGGCGCACCCAGATCACGCTCGACTGCGGAGCACCGGACTCGCTCACGGTGCTCAGCACGGCGAAAACGGGTGCCTGGAACAGCCGCCTCGCCTCGTCGGTCAGGTGCACGCCCATGTCGCGGATCCTCCCACGCTGCCCCAACGACCCATGATCATGAAGGATGAGGGGTCCCATGGGCCGCCAGATCCTTCATGATCATGGGAGCGGTCGGGGGTCAGAGCCTGCGCAGGCGGACCCGGCGGACGGAGTGGTCGCCGGCCTTGTGCAGGACCAGGGTCGCCCGGCCCCGAGTCGGCAGGATGTTCTGCTCCAGGTTGGGGCCGTTGATCGTGTCCCACAGCTGCTGAGCCCGCGCCACCGCCGCGTCGTGGTCGAGGTCGGCGTAGCGGCGGAAGTACGACGCCGAGTCGCGGAGTGCCGTGTCCCGTAGCCGCAGGAAGCGCTCGACGTACCAGCGCCGCACCTCCTCCGTGCCCGCGTCGACGTAGATCGAGAAGTCGAAGAAGTCGCTGACCGCGAGCCCGGTCGTGCCGTCTCGGCGCGGACGGGCGGGCTGTAGCACGTTGAGCCCCTCGAGCAGGACGATGTCGGGCTGGCGCAGCACAATCCGCTCGTCGGGCACGATGTCGTAGCGGAGGTGCGAGTACACCGGTGCCGTGACCTCGGCCGCGCCGGACTTGACGGCCGCGACGAACCGCACCAGAGCGCGCCAGTCATACGACTCCGGGAAACCCTTTCGCAGGAGCAGGCCCCGCCGCTCCAGCTCGGCGTTGGGCAGCAAGAAGCCGTCCGTGGTCACCAGCGAGACGGCGGGATGGTCGGGCCAGCGAGCCAGCAGCAGCCGGAGGAGCCGGGCCGTCGTCGACTTTCCGACAGCGACCGAACCGGCGATCCCGATGACGTAGGGCGTGCGCCGGACGAATCCGCCGAGGAAGGTCTCGGTAGCGGCGTGCAGGCCGGCCGTCGCCTGAACGTGCAGATTCAGCAGCCGTGACATCGGCAGGTAGATGTCGCGAACCTCGCCGAGATCGACCTCGTCGCCCAGGCCTCGGACGGCGTCGAGTTCGGCCGCGGTCAGGGGAAGCGGCGTCTGGTCGCGCAGCCGGGAACACGCGGCCCGGTCGAGCCCTACGAACGTGGACAGGTTCCACTGCTGCGTCACGGAGTCATCCTGCCGGGTCGCGTACCCTGTCCGCCGTGTGCGGGATCGTGGGTTACGTCGGCCAGCAGCAGGCAATCGACGTCGTCATCGATGGCCTGCGGCGGCTGGAGTACCGGGGCTACGACTCAGCCGGCGTGGCCGTCGTGGCCGCCGGCGCCCTCGCCTCCGCCAAGCGAGCCGGAAAGCTGGCGAACCTGGAGAAGGCGCTCGGTGACCGTCCCTTGCCGTCGGCGACGACCGGCCTGGGGCACACCCGCTGGGCAACCCACGGCGCACCGACCGACCGCAACGCGCACCCGCACCTCGACGAATCCGGCCGGGTGGCCGTCATCCACAACGGGATCATCGAGAACTTCGCCCGGCTACGGGCAGAGCTCGAGGACGCCGGCATCGCGTTCTCGTCCGACACGGACACCGAGGTCGTGTCCCACCTGCTGGCGGCCGAGGTGGCGACCGGTGCGGTCCTCGCGGACGCGATGCGTGCAGTGTGCCGGCGGCTGGACGGCGCGTTCACCCTCGTCGCGGTCCATGCGGACGTCCCCGACCGGGTGGTGGCGGCTCGGCGCAACTCTCCGCTCGTGGTCGGCCTGGGCGACGGCGAGAACTTCCTCGCCTCCGACGTCTCCGCCTTCATTGCGCACACCCGTGAGGCGATGGAGATCGGCGAAGGGCAGGTTGTCGAGATCACGCCCGATGCCGTCACGCTGACGGACTTCCACGGTGCGCCGGCCGAAGAGAAGCGCTACCGGGTCACCTGGGACGCGTCGGCTGCCGAGAAGGGCGGCTACGACTACTTCATGCTCAAGGAGATAGCCGAGCAGCCGCGCGCCGTCGCGGACACGCTGCTCGGCCGGGTCGGCGCCGACGGCCTGCTCTCGTTGGACGAGATGCGCCTGTCCGACGATGAGCTCCGCGAGGTCGACAAGGTCGTCGTCGTCGCCTGCGGCACGGCCTATCACGCCGGCATGGTCGCGAAGTACGCGATCGAGCACTGGACCCGGGTGCCGTGCGAGGTCGAGCTGGCCAGCGAGTTCCGGTACCGTGACCCTGTCGTCGACCGGCAGACGCTGGTGGTGGCGATCAGCCAGTCCGGCGAGACCATGGACACGCTGATGGCGCTGCGATACGCCCGCGAGCAGGGCGCCCGGGTGCTCGCGATCTGTAACACCAACGGCGCGACGATCCCGCGCGAGTCCGACGCGGTGCTGTACACGCATGCCGGCCCCGAGGTCGCCGTCGCGTCGACCAAGGCGCACCTCACCCAGCTCGTCGCCTGCTACCTGGTCGCGCTGTACCTGGGCCAGGTGCGGGGGACGAAGTGGGGGGACGAGATCCGCGCCGTGGTCCGTGAGCTGGCCGACATGCCGGCGAAGGTCGACCGGGTGCTGGAGACGATGGAGCCGGTCCGTGGGCTGGCGAGGGAGCTGTCGTCGGCGACGTCGGTGCTGTTCGTGGGGCGGCACGTCGGGTACCCGGTCGCACTCGAGGGTGCCCTGAAACTCAAGGAGATCGCCTACATGCACGCCGAGGGCTTCGCCGCCGGCGAGCTCAAGCACGGCCCGATCGCGTTGATCGAGGAGGGCGTGCCGGTCTTCGTCGTCGTGCCCTCTCCGCGCGGCCGGTCCGTGCTCCACGACAAGATCGTCAGCAACATCCAGGAGATCCGGGCGCGCGGGGCGCGGACGATCGTGGTCGCGGAGGAGGGTGACGACGCCGTCGTACCGTATGCCGACCACGTGGTGCGGGTGCCCATGTGCCCTACGCTGCTGCAGCCGCTGGTCGCCGTCGTCCCGCTACAGGTGTTCGCCTGCGAGATGGCGAACATGCGCGGCTTCGACGTCGACCGGCCCCGGAACCTGGCCAAGAGCGTCACCGTCGAGTAAGTGACGCTGGATCGCGTCCGTTGGATCGGCGGCCCGGCCCCCGGTGCCCCCGGTGATCATGTCGACTTCGTACACCGATTGCTGTACGAAGTCGACATGATCATGGGGAGGCGGGCACTCACCTGAGCTCGGGGGCTAGCAGGTCCATGAGCAGGCCGTCGTGCCAGCCGTCGCCCTCGGCGTCGCGCTCGTACTGCCGCATCACGCCGACCGGCCGGAAGCCGACGGCGGAGTAGCAGCGGATCGCGACCTCGTTCGCCGCCGCCGGGTCGATGACCAGCCGGTGGTGGCCGCGGTCCTCGATCAGGTGCCGGGCGAGCGTGCGGACGGTGTCCCGCCCGATGCCGCGGCCATGGACAGCCGGGTCGAGGAACAGGTCGATGCCGGCATGCCGGTACTGCTCGTCGGTGATCTCGCCGTACTGCACCAGGCCGGCCACCCGGCCGTCGACCAGGACGGTGAACGGGGTCGCGTCCGGGTCGTCGTCGAACGGCCAGTCGTCGTCCTCGACCTCGCCCCACCAGCGCCGAATCTCCGGCGAGTACCGGATCCGTCGCAGCTCGTCGACGTCCCTATCCGAGACCGGCCGCAGGACGACGACGGCGCCGCGAAGCTCAATCACGTCCGGCAGCGTATGCCAGGCTTGGACGGTGATTGTGGGCGTGGGGATCGACGTCGTGGATGTGGCGCGCTTCGCCGAGACGATCGAACGGACGCCGGCATTGCTCGACCGGATCTTCACGGCGAGCGAACGGGAACGCCCGCTGGCATCGCAGGCGGCGCGGTTCGCCGCCAAGGAGGCGCTGGCGAAGGCTCTGGGGGCGCCGCAGGGCTTGCACTGGCACGATGCCGAGGTCGTGACCACCGCGGACGGACGGCCCTGGCTGGAGATCCGCGGTTCCGTCGCCGCACGTTGCGAGGTCCTGAACGTGGCGGGCGTGCACCTCTCCATCTCCCACGATGCCGGTATCGCCTCGGCGGTGGTGGTCCTGGAGGGAGAGCCGTGATCGGCGCCCATCCGGTCCGGCACATTCGGGCCGCGGAAGCGGCGCTCATGGCCACCGGGCCGGACGGTGCGCTCATGCAGCGGGCCGCGGCCGGGCTCGCCGCCCGCTGCGCGCGGCTGCTGGGCGGGCCGTACGGTGCGCGTGTCGCCCTGCTGGTGGGTGCGGGCGACAACGGCGGAGATGCTCTGTTTGCGGGCACCCGGCTGGCCCGGCGCGGGGCGCGCGTCGAGGCGGTGCTCTCCCGGCCCGATCGCGCCCACGTGGACGGGCTGACCGCTCTGCAGGCCGCTGGCGGTCGGGTGGCCGGACGCCCCGTGCGCGCCATCGCGGGAGCCGATCTGGTCATCGACGGGCTGGTCGGTATCGGCGGCAAGGGCGGGCTGCGGGAGGAGGGGGCCCGCCTGGCCGGTCTGGCCCGTGACCAGGGTGGCCTGGTGGTCGCCGTCGACCTCCCCAGCGGAGTCGACCCGGACACCGGTGAGCTGCCCGGTGCGCATGTCGTTGCCGACGTGACGGTGACGTTCGGGACGCGGAAGGTCGCCCTCGTCGTCGATCCGGCCGCGGCCGCGGCCGGGAAGGTCGAGGACGTCGACATCGGGCTGGGGCCGTATCTGCCGCCGCCGCCGGTGGAGGTGTTGGAGGACGCGGACGTTGCTGCGCTCCTGCCGGTGCCCGGGCGCGACGCCGACAAGTACCGGCGCGGTGTGGTGGGCGTTCTCGCCGGCTCGTCCGAGTATTCGGGAGCCGCCGTGCTCGCCGTCGGCGGTGCGGTGTGCGGCGGTGCCGGCATGGTCCGGTACGTCGGCCCAGAGGACGCTGCCCGCGGCGTCCTGCGCCGCTGGCCGGAGGTGGTCACCGGGACCGGACGCGTCCGGGCCTGGGTTGTGGGTCCGGGACTGGGTGCCTACTCCGCCGCGGCGCGGGCCGTGGCGGCGGCGCTCGACGACGGCCTCCCTGTCGTCGTCGACGCTGACGGCCTCCGGCACGTGCCGCACCGGTTCGACGGGCCCGCGCTGCTGACACCGCACGCGGGGGAGCTGGCCCGCCTGCTCGGCGAAGCCCGCGACGAGGTCGAGGCACGGCGGCTGCACCATGCCCGTGCCGCCGCGGCCCGATGGAACGCCACGGTCCTGCTCAAGGGCTCGACCACGCTGGTCGTCACGCCGGACGGCCGCGTCCGGGCCAACCCGACGGGCACGCCTGCGCTGGCCACAGCCGGGTCGGGCGACGTGCTGGCGGGACTTGCCGGAGCACTGCTCGGCGCCGGCCTCGAACCGTTCGACGCGGGGAGTGTGGCGGCCTACGTCCACGGCGCGGCCGGCCACCTGGCGGCTCGGGACTCGGGCTACCCGAGTGCTACCAGCATCCTGGACGCACTGCCGCACGCCCTCGCCCGCCTCCGCCCCCCGGTGATCATCGGCACTTTCGGGCCCATGTAGTTACCAACTGCCGATGATCACCGGAAGGGCGGCTGACAGAATCGGCCGCATGACCACCACGCCGGTCCCGCACGCGGAGGTGCGGGTCGACCTCGCCGCCATCCGCGACAACGTGGCCGAGCTGCGCAGCCGTGCGGTAGCCGCCGAGGTCCTGGCCGTCGTCAAGGCGGATGCGTACGGGCACGGCCTGGTTCCGTCGGCCCGCGCAGCACTGGCGGGCGGCGCAACCTGGCTGGGCACGGCCGTGCTGGCCGAGGCCCTCCAGCTTCGCGCTGCCGGCGTGCCGGGCCGGCTGCTTGCCTGGCTGTCCGCACCGGGCGAGGCCTGGGGCGACGCGATCGCGGCCGACGTCGACGTCTCCGCGTCGGCCAGCTGGGCCGTCGACGAGATCGCCGACGCTGCCCGGGCGGCCGGGAAGACCGCTCGGGTCCATCTCAAGGTCGACACCGGGCTGGGCCGGTCGGGCTCGACCATCGACGATTGGCCGGCGCTCGTCGACGCAGCACTCAAGGCGGAGGCCGAAGGTGTCATCGGCGTTGTCGGACTCTGGTCCCATTTCGCGATCGCCGACGCCCCGGGCCACCCCACCGTCGTCCGCCAGATCGAGGTCTTCCGGGACGCAGTGTCGTACGCCGAGTCCCGTGGGGCTGCGCCCGAGGTGAGGCACCTGGCGAACTCGGCGGCCACCCTCACCCGACCCGACGCCCACTTCGACCTGGTCCGGCCGGGTCTCGCCGTCTACGGCCTGTCGCCGATCCCGGATCAGGCAGCGCCGGCCGAGGTCGGGCTCCGCCAGGCCATGTCGGTCCGATCGCGGTTGGCGCTGGTGAAGCGGGTGCGGGCCGGCCAGGGCGTCTCGTACGGGCATTTCTACGTGACCGACCGGGAGACGACGCTGGGGCTGGTCCCGCTCGGCTACGGCGACGGCGTGCCCCGGCACGGCTCGTCCGGCGATGGCGGACCCGGTGCGCCGGTCCTCGTCGGCGGTGTCGTGCGACCCGTCGCCGGCCGGGTGTGCATGGACCAGTTCGTGCTCGACCTGCGCGACACGCCGGCCGAGTCCGGCGACGAAGTGGTCCTGTTCGGCGACGGTGCGGCCGGCGAGCCGACGGCCCAGGACTGGGCGCAGGCCTGCCGGACGATCTCCTACGAGATCGTCACCCGGTTCGGCCCACGGCTGCCCCGGACGTACGTGGGCGGCTCGTGAGCCGGCTCCTCTCGCTCGGCCGGTCGGCCGGCGCCGTGGGTGCGACCCTCGGGGTGGCTGCTGCCGGCGCGGCGGTCGGCTTCGCGGCCGAGCGGTACGCGGTCGGCAGGTCGTTGCGTCGCGACGACCCGTACGCGGACGAGCCCTTCGGGTCGTTGCGCGGGTCGCCGGTTCCGGTGAAGACCGACGACGGCGTCGCGCTGCACGTGGAGGTCGACGAGGCGGACGGGCCTGTGACCGTCGTGTTCACCCATGGCTACGCCCTGAACCTGGACAGTTGGCATTTCCAGCGTCGTGACCTGCGGGGGAAGGCGCGACTGGTGTTCTGGGACCAGCGCTCCCACGGCCGGTCCGGCCCGGCACCCGAGGGCAGCGTCTCGTTGGAGCGGATCGGAGCCGACCTCGGGGCCGTTGTCGACGAGGTGGCGCCCGACGGCCCGGTGGTCCTGGTCGGGCACTCGATGGGCGGCATGACGATCCTCGCTCTCGCGGCGTCACGGTCGGAGCTGTTCGGCGAGCGCGTCGCAGGCGTGGCGTTGATCGCGACGAGTGCACGTGACCTGGGAGGCGTGTCGCTGGGACTGCCCGGCCCGCTGGGTCGGGTGGCCCAGCGGGTGGCGCCCGGCATCGTGGCCACCCTGGCCCGCCGCCCGGAGCTGATCGAGCGCGGCCGTCGGGCTGGAAGCGACCTGGGCTACGTGCTCACCCGGCGCTACTCCTTCGTGAAGGGCGGCTCTCCCGCGCTGGTGGAGTTCACCGCCCTGATGAACGCCGCGACCCCCATCGACGTGGTGGCCGAGTTCCTGCCGCTGTTCTCGGGTCACGACATGCTCGCCGCCCTGCCCGTGCTGGCGGAGATGCCCGCGCTGGTCGTCGGAGCGGTGGGCGACCTGTTGACCCCCGTCGAGCACAGCCGCGAGCTGGCCGAGGCGCTGCCGAGCGCGACGTATGTCGAGGTGCCCGACGCCGGGCACATGGTGATCCTGGAGCGGCACGAGGTGGTGACGGCACACCTCGGCGAACTGCTCGACCAGGTGGCGCGAGCGGCCCGTGCGCGGCGCACGCAGTCCCGACGGCTGTGGCGCCGGCGTACGTGAGCGGGCCGATCGCCGTCGCCGATGCCGACGCGATGCGTGCCCTGGGCCGGCGTCTTGCAGGCGCCCTCCGCGCCGGCGACCTGGTGCTGTTGGGCGGCGAGCTCGGCGCCGGAAAGACGACATTGACGCAGGGCATCGGCGCCGGCCTGGGGGTGCGCGGGCCGGTGACGTCGCCGACGTTCGTGATCGCGCGCGTGCACCCGCCGCTCACAGGCGGACCGCCGCTCGTGCACGTCGACGCCTTCCGACTCGGCGGCTGGGACGAGCTCGAGGACCTCGACCTCGAGGAGACGCTGGACGACGCCGTCACCGTCGTCGAGTGGGGGGAAGGGCTCGCCGAGGGGCTGGCGCCGGACCGGCTCGAGGTCCGCATCCAGCGTGATTCCGGTGGCGAAGGGGACGACCCGGTTGGCGATGTCCGCCGGGTGACGGTGGTCGGCGTGGGTAGCCGCTGGGCCGGCTCCGACGTGAACGCCGTTGCCGGCTGATGGGCTCGACGCGGTCCACCTCCGCGGATACGGCTCAGCTTTGTGTCCTGTTCGCGGAGTTGGACCGCGTCAGGACCGTCCCGTTGGGGTCGTGTGCAATGCAGAGCGGGCCTGCCTCGGCTCTACCCTGTGTGCGTGCTGCTGCTCGCGCTGGACACGTCGACGCCGGCCGTGACGGTTGCGCTGCACGACGGGTCGCGTGCCGTGGCCGAGTCGACCACGATCGACTCGCGTCGCCACACCGAGCTCGTGGCGCCGGCCGTGACGGAGGTCCTGGCCGCGGCGGGTGCCGGTCGCAGCGAGCTGACCGCGATCGCCGTCGGCGTCGGGCCGGGGCCGTTCACGGGCCTGCGCATCGGCGTGGTGACGGCGCGCATGCTCGGTGCTGTGCTCGGCATTCCGGTCCAGGGTGTGTGCAGCCTCGACGTGGTGGCTCGCAGCGTCGCCGAGTCCGGGCCGTTCGTCGTCGTCACCGATGCCCGTCGTCGCGAGGTCTACTGGGCGGCCTACGACTCCGACGGTCGGCGCACCGAGGGTCCGTCGGTCGCCACCCCGGCCGACGTCGCCACGGACCTGCCGGCGGCCGGATCCGGGTCGAGGCTCTACCCGGATGCGTTCCCGGCACCCGTCGGGCCCGAGTACCCGAGCGCCGCCGACCTGGCGGCAGCCGTGGTGGGCGGCGAGGTCGGCCTGCTGCCGCCGGACCCGCTGTACCTGCGCCGCCCCGACGCCCGGCCGCCGGGCGCGCGCAAGTCGGTCCTCTCCCGGTGACGGTGCGGCTACGGCCGATGCGGCGCCGCGACGTCGAGGACGTCCTGCCCCTTGCGCAGGCCCTCTTCGCGGGCGATCCGCCGTGGACCGAGGAACAGTTCCGCTCCGAACTGGCCGGCGTTCCCGCGTCCCGGTGGTACGTCATCGCCGAGGACTCGGGCGACCTCGCCGGATACGCCGGCCTGCGCCTGTCCGGCGATACCGCCGACGTCCAGACACTGGCCGTCGCTCCCGCATGGCAGCGGCGTGGGATCGGCACCGTCCTGCTGGCTGCACTCCTCGACGAGGCCCGCCGGCGCGGAGCGCACGAGGCCATGCTCGAGGTGCGTGCCGACAACGAGGCCGCCCTGGCCCTGTACGAGAGGCAGGGATTCGAGCAGCTCGCCGTGCGCCGCGGCTACTACGACGCCGGCCGCGTCGACGCCCTCGTGTTGCGCCGCCGGCTATCAGCCGGCCGGGGATAATCGCGGCGTGGCCGCAGATGCACCGCTGGTGCTCGGGATCGAGACGTCGTGCGACGAGACCGGGGTCGGCCTCGTCCGCGGCCACGACCTGCTCGCCGACGCGGTCGCAAGCTCCGTCGACGAGCATGCACGCTTCGGCGGCGTGGTCCCCGAGGTCGCGAGCCGCGCCCACCTCGAGGCGATGGTCCCGACGGTGGAGCGTGCCTGCCGCGAGGCGGGGGTGACCCTCGCCGACGTCGACGCCGTCGCCGTCACCAGCGGACCGGGCCTTGCGGGCGCGCTGATGGTCGGTGTCTCGGCGGCGAAGGCCCTCGCCGTCGGGCTGGACCGGCCGCTCTACGGCGTCAACCACCTGGCGGCGCACGTCGCCGTCGACCAGCTGGAGCACGGCGCGCTCCCCGAGCCGACGGTCGCCCTGCTGGTGTCCGGAGGCCACTCGTCGTTGCTGATGGTGGAGGACGTCACCGCCACCGTGACACCGCTCGGTGCCACGATCGACGACGCCGCGGGAGAGGCGTTCGACAAGGTAGCCCGCCTGCTGGGCCTGCCGTTCCCGGGCGGTCCCTACATTGACCGGGCCGCCCGAGACGGGGCTGCTGCGTATGTCGAGTTCCCGCGCGGCCTGACCAGCCCTCGCGATCTGCAGCGGCACCGGTACGACTTCTCCTTCTCCGGCCTGAAGACAGCCGTCGCCCGCTGGGTCGAGGCGCGCGAACAGGCTGGTGAGCCGGTGCCTGTCGCCGACGTGGCCGCGTCGTTCCAGGAGGCCGTCGCCGACGTCGTGACCCGCAAGGCCGTGCTCGCCTGCCGCGAGCGCGGGGTCGACACGTTGCTGGTGGGCGGAGGCGTCGCGGCCAACTCGCGGCTGCGAGCCATGGCGGCCGAGCGGTGCGAAGCGGCGGGCATCGAGCTGCGGGTACCCCGGCCGGACCTCTGCACCGACAACGGCGCGATGGTCGCTGCGCTGGGCGCCGAGATCGTCGCGCGCGGGCGCGCACCGAGCCCGCTCGACATCCCGGCCGACTCGTCGATGCCGGTCACCGAGGTGCTGGCGGGCACGTGACGGTGTCGATCCCCGTGGTGCTGGTCGTCGACACCGGTGACGACGATGCTCTCGCGCTCGTGGTCGCGGCACTCCATCCGGCGCTGGACCTGCACGGCGTCGTCTGTACCGGCGGCAACGTGCAGCTGCACACGGCGCTGGCGAACATGGTCCACGTTCTCGGCGTTCTCGAGGCGGATGTTCCCGTCGCCGCCGGAGCGGATCGGGCCCTGGACGGCACGCCGTTCGCCGCTCGGGCCGCTCATGGTCGCGACGGGCTCGCCGGGCTGGCGCCGGCGGAGGTAGAGCTGCCGGCGTCGTGGCCGCCCCCGAGCGCCCTGGTGCGACCCGATGTCGTCGTCGTGTCACTCGGCCCGCTGACCTCGCTGGTCGGTCTGGCGTTCGACCGGGTTGTGGCGACGTACGCGCGTCCCGGCGAGACGAACCACGACCTGGACCCGGTAGCCGGTCGGGCGATCGACGAGGTCGAGCACGTCAGGTTCAGGTCCGGCGCCATGGCTCCGGAAGCCGCCGAGCTGGTCAGACGCGACGGTGGCCCGTTGCGCGAGCTGGTGGCAGGCCTGCTCACGCACCAGGCCCGGCGTGGGGTGGGGCTCGGCGACGCGGCCGCCGTCCTCTGGCTGGCCGAGCCTGGCCTGGACCCGGCGCTCCGGACTCGGCGGTTGGTCTCGCTCGTACGCGCGAAAGACTGAGTTCGTGAGGCGCCGGGCGGCCGTTGTCGCGACAGTCCTGGTGGCTGCCGCGTGCGCGGCAGATCCGGCACCGCAGGTCCGGCCCACGCCGTCGCCGTCGCTGTCGCCGAGTGTCACGAGGACGCCGGCACCGCAGCCCCCGCTGCGGTGGGGTCCGACGCGGGAGCAGTACTCGCGAGCCGCCGAGATCGTCTCGGGCATGTCGGTCGAGCAGCAGGCGGGCCAGGTCATCGTCACGCAGTACGGCAGTGTCGAGGCGGCCGCCTCGTTGATCCAGGAACTGCACCTCGGCGGCGTGATCGTCATGGACGCCAACGTGACATCGCAGCTCGGCGACGACATCGCCGCACTGCAGGCGGCCGCGGCCAGGGCGTATCCGCTCGTCGTCGGCGTGGACCAGGAAGGCGGGACCGTTGCGCGTATCGGCCGGCCCGCGACCGAGTTCCCCGCCTTGATGACCCTGGGCGCCGCCCGCGACCCGTGGCTCGCCCACCGGGTGGCCCGCGCGAGTGGCCAGGAGTTGCGCGCACTCGGCTTCACGATGGTGTTCGCGCCCGACGCCGACGTCACCAGCGGCCCGGACGACCCGACGATCGGGAGCCGCTCGGCCTCCTCGGACGCCCGGGTGGCGGCAGACATTGTCGGGGGCGCCGTCCGCGGGTATGCCCAGGCCGGCATCGTCGGCGTCGCCAAGCACTTTCCCGGGCACGGAACGGTGCCTGCCGACAGCCACGTCGAGCTTCCGGTCCAGGACGCGACGCTCGACGAGCTCCGTGCCCACGACCTGGTGCCCTTCCAAGCCGCGCTCCGATCACACGTGCCGGCGGTCATGCTCGGCCACATCGACGTGCGGGACGTCGACCCGGGCGTGCCGTCGTCGACCTCGGCCGCGGTGGTCGGGCTGCTGCGGAAGGAGCTCGGCTTCGACGGCCTGGTCGTGACCGACGCCCAGAACATGGCGGCTGTCGTCCTGTCCTTCGGCGCGGGTGAGGCTGCCGTCCGGTCGCTCGCGGCGGGTGTGGACCTGGTCCTCATGCCGGCCGACGTCCGGGCGGCGCATGCGGCGATCGTGTCTGCTGTCGCGGCCGGGACGTTGCCGGCCGCCCGCCTGTCCGAAGCTGCGACCCGCGTCGTCGCGCTGATGCTCTGGGTGCAGGGTGAAGGCGCCAGGCCGCCACCGTCCGCCGTCGGGTCGAACGCCGCGCTCTCCTACGAGGAGTCCCTGACCGGCCTGACCGTGGTCTCGGGCGCCTGCGGCGGGCGGCTGGTCGGGGATGCGGTCCGCGTCGTCGGGGGCGTGCAGACCGACCGGTCCCGATTCACGGCGGCCGCGGAGGCGGCCGGTCTGCCGGTCGGGTCGGGCGACGTCGTGCATCTTCTCGGCGATGACGCACCGGGGTCGGGCGATGTCGTCGTCGCGTTGGATACCCCGTACGGGCTGGCCCGCAGCGACGCGGCCTCGGCCCGGATCGCCCTGTACGGGCGCACGCCCGAGGCGTTCCGAGCCCTCGTGGACGTGCTCCTCGGCAACGCCGTCGGGGGTGGGACGCTGCCCGTCGACGTTCCCGGCGTGGATCGAACCGGCTGCCCTCGGCGCTGAGGGCGGGGCCAACGTAGTCTCTGGCCGGTGAAGCGGATCTGGCTGCGGGTCCCGTGGTCGACGAGCGTGGCGCGACCTTGACCGTCCCCGACGCCGGCCGCACGCTGCGCCGGGTGCGGCTGAGCCAGGACGCCGGACCGGCCGTGGCACCCGCCGAGTTCGCGAGGCACGGGAACCTGTGGCGGCTGCGCGTCGACCGGGGGGCGGTCGAGCGGAGTACCTGCTGGAGCTCCACCGCGCCGATGGTTCCGTCGACCGCACGCTCGACCCCCTCAACCCGGTCCGGGTCGGCGGCGTCTTCGGTGACAAGTCGGTCGTGGAGTTCCCCGGGTACGAGCCGCCGCGCTGGCTCGGGACGGCGGCCCCGCCCGGACAGATGACGGCCTTCGCCGCGCGCAACGGTCACCTCGGTGCCGAGGTCACGGGCTCGGTGTGGGTCCCGTCCGGCCTGGCCGACGGGCAGCCGGCTCCGTTGCTCGTCGTGCACGACGGGCCGGAGTACGACCGGCTGGCCGACCTGACGCGCTACCTCGCCGTCTGCATCGCGGGCGAGAAGGTGCCGCCGTTACGGGCCCTGCGCCTCCACCCCGGTGATCGCAACCACTGGTACGCGGCACATCCCGCGTACGCCCGGGCGCTCCACGAGGACGTACTGCCGGCGGTTCCCGGTGTCACGCGGCGGATCGGCATGGGGACCAGCCTGGGCGCGCTGGCGATGCTGCACGCCTACAGGCACGACCCGTCCGCGTTCGACGGCCTATTCCTGCAGTCGGGCAGCTTCTTCACCGAACGCACCGATCCGCAGGAGCGCCGCTTTCCGCAGTTCGCCGAGGTGACCCGCTTCGTCGGCGAGGTCCACGACGCCGGCGTCGGGGGATCGGGTCTGTTCAGCCTGACCTGCGGGCTGGGCGAGGAGAACCTCGCGTGCAACCGACTGATGGCCCGCACGCTGGCCGCGCTCGGGCATCGCGTTGCGCTGCACGGCGTCCGCGACGCGCACAACTACACGTGCTGGCGCGACGGCCTCGACCCACACCTGGCGGCGTTGCTGCGCGAGGCCCTGGCGTGACGCGGCGGGCCGTCGACCTGTGGTCGCCGGCGATCGGGGCGGCCGGGTCCGTCGTCGCATTCGGCCGCTGGGGCCGGCCGGTGCTCGTGTTCCCGTCGGAGGGCGGGCACGCCACCGACTTCGAGTCGAACGGCATGGTCGACGCCGTCGCCTACCTGCTCGACGAGGGCCGGGTCAAGCTCTACTGCGTGGGCAGCGACGACGCCCAGTCGTGGTCGAACCGCGACGCCCCACTCGAGGAACGCGCCCGCCGGCACGGTGCGTACGAGTCGTGGATCGTCGAGCAGGTGGTGCCATGGATCCACGACGACTGCGGTGGGCCTGCCGACCTGGTCACGGTCGGGTGCAGCCTGGGCGCCTTCCACGCGGCGAACTTCGCCCTCAAGCGGGCCGACCTGTTCCCGCAGGCGCTGTGCATGTCGGGCAACTACGATCCGGGCACCTTGCGCGGTTGGGGCGAGCGGGGCGATGCGACGTACTTCAACAACCCGATGGCCTACGTCGGCAACCTGCACGGAGACCACCTGAGCTGGTTGCGATCACGGGTGTACCTACTGCTGGTCTGCGGGCAGGGTAGGTGGGAAGACACCACGGGATCGCTGGCCGGCACGACGGCGTTCGCCGCCGAGCTCGCCGGCAAGGGCATCCCGCACGACCTCGACCTGTGGGGGCACGACGTGGCGCACGACTGGCCGTGGTGGCGGCGTCAGTTCGCCCACCATCTGCCGCAGTTCTGCTGAGACAGGAGGCGAGCATGAGCAGACACCTGATCGGGCTCCTGCTCGGTACCGAGGAAGACTGGCCGGCCGCCTTCGAGACGCTGATGCGCCGCCTCGGCCCGGTCGACGGGCACACGTACGACGTCGAACGGATCACGATCGAGCCGTTCTACCTGCGCGACGAACCGCGACACGAGCTGGTCATCGACCGGCTGGCCTACTGGTACTACCACCCGCGCGAGTGGCTGAAGAAGGTCGCCCTGATGGACGACGTGTACCTGCTGAACAGCCCGTTCACGTTCCAGTCGATGGAGAAGCATGCCGCGTACTGCGCGATGCTGCGCCTCGGCCTGAAGGTGCCCGACACCGTCCTCGTCCCCTTCAAGAACCCGCCCGACCACGCGAAGTACGCCTACACGGCGGAGCGATACAACCGGCCCTTCGACCTCGACGT
>JBOGDS010000038.1:0-33336 GCA_050743075.1 Jiangellaceae bacterium
GCTCCAGCGGGCGGGCCGGAGGGTTCTGCTCGACGGCGCGGCGGACCTGCTCCTCGATCGGCACGCCGCCCAGCAGCGGCGGCGCCGCCACCGGCTGGGCCTGGACTGGAGGCAGGACGCCGTCGGAGGTGTCCAGCGGCGACACGACCAGGTGTGCCGGCAGGTCGACCTGGGCGATCGTGCCGCCCGGCTCGCCGGGTACCAGCCGCACCACGATCCCGTGGCGCGCCGCGAGCCGCGCGACGACGTAGAGACCCAGCGTGCGGGACGCGGCCACGTCGATGTCACCGGGCTCGCGGAGCCGCCGGTTCAGCTCCACGATCTGATTCGCGGGGATCCCCAGGCCCTGGTCGGCCACCTGCAGGCGCAGGCCGCCGCCCAGCAACGGCTGGCTGGTGACCATGACCGGTGTCGAAGGCGCCGAGAACTCGGTGGCGTTGTCGAGCAGCTCGGCCAGCAAGTGTGCGACGTCGTCGACGGCCGTCGGTGTCACCAGGTCGGTCGGCATGACGCCGAACTTCACCCGCGGGTACTGCTCGACCTCACCCACGGCCGTCCGGACGACGTCGAGGACGGGGGCTGCCGTCCCGGTGCGCCGCATCTCCTCGACGCCGGCGAGAACCAGCAGGCTCTCCGCATGCCGGCGGACACGCGTGGCCATGTGGTCGATCCGGAACAGCGTGCCGAGCTGGTCGGGGTCGCGCTCGCGCGCCTCGAGGTCCTCGATCTCGCCGAGCTGCCGGTCGACCAGACCCTGGGTGCGCCGGGACAGGTTGACGACGATCGTGTCCAGGTTCTGGCGCAGCAGGGCCTGCTCGCCCGCGACGCGCACAGCGGTCGAGTGAACGGCGTTGAACGCGGTCGCGACCTCGCCGATCTCGTCCGCTCCCTCGGGCCGGACCGCGTCGCCGAGGTTGCGGATGACGGCCGGGCCGTCGCTGTGGATACGGGAGACCAGCGCCGGCAGGCCGATGTCGGCCTCGAGCGCGGCTCCGCGCAGGCGCCGCAGCGGACGGATGATGGACCGGGCGACGGCCGCGGCCATGGCAACCGTGGCTGCCAGGACGACGACGATGGCCGCAGCCGTGGCGGCTGCCACGATCTGGGCACGGGTCGCCGTGCTGGCGGCCTGCTCGACGATCTCGCCTGACAGCGTGTCCTGGATGCTGCGCAGAACGGTGATCCGGTCGGTCGACGCCTGGTACCAGGCCTCGGGGGTGACGCCGGGCCTCTCGTCCACCTGCAGCGCGGCGGCACGGATGTCGTCGACCGGCCCACGGACGCCGGGCAGGCCGGCGTAGTACAGCGCCTTGGCCTCGCGGTCCGCTGTGGCGTTGAACCGGTTGAACAGGAAGTCCTGCTCGCCGTCGAAGACAGCCTGCCGCTGCCGCTGGGCCTCGGTCAGCGGCTCGCCGCTGGCGAGCACGTGGCCGAGCAGGCCGCGCTCGACGGACGCGGACTCGGTGGCGCGGGCCATCGAGTCCAGCGTGTCGATCCTCAGGACCAGGCTGGAGTCGGTGGAACCGGAACCGCTCGCCTTCACGAACCGCAGCAGTCCTTCGACCATGAGGTGGTAGTCCTCGACGCCGGGGTCGTCGTAGGGCTCGAGCTCGATGTCGCGCGACCCCCGGTACGCATCCAGCAGGCCCAGCTGTGTCTCGGTCACCCGGCGGGCTTCGGCGACGGCGGGGTCGATGCCGTTTTCGGGCAGGTCGTCCATGGCCTCCCGCAGCGCGTCGATGGCGTCGTCAGTGCCGTCGCGGGCCTGGGCTACCGCGCCTTGGCCGGTGGCGTCGACGTCGAACAGACCTGAGACGTCGCGCTCGTCCTGGAGCTTCCCCACGACCGCCAGCGCGGCCGCGGAGGCCCGGGAGCTGGCTTCGACGTCGCCGGCGTTCGCGGCCCGGGCGAACGCGTCGCGGAACAGGAAGGCGCCGAGGATGAGCGCTCCGAGCAGCGGAAGGAGAACCAGCGCGCCGACGCGCGACCGGACACTCCGGTCGTGGAGGAAGGCACGCCAGATCGACGCGAGCCGCGGCGGTCGCGGCCGCCTACTCGCGGCCGCAGGTGCGGCCGCGGCCGCACGCTCGTCCGGGCGAGCCCCCCGCTGTGCGACGCCGGGTTTGCTGCTCCGGTGTCCTCGCGGGTTCCGCGTCATCGCCAATCCTTCCTTCTTCGTCCCCCAGGGGCGTCGTCACCCACGCGTCGCCTGGGCATACCTTGCCACGGCGAAGCGGCGTCACGGCACGAGACGGTAGACGACGCTTCCCATCGGGACCGCATCCTGTCAATAGCTGGACGGTCCGTAGAACACCAGGTGGACGCTCTAGGGTGCCTGACGACCCCTCGATCTCCCAAACCGGGGCAATGTGGGAGTTGGCCCCGCGCAGCACCCGGGCTCTCAGGGGCCACGCCCACGCGCTCAGATCAGCGCTGGACCTCGCCGGTGATGAACTTCTCCACCAGGTCGCGGCACACGTCGTCCGGGTACTGCTCCGGAGGGGACTTCATGAAGTACGACGACGCCGACAGGAGCGGTCCGCCGATGCCACGGTCCTTGGCGATCTTCGCCGCCCGGATTGCGTCGATGATGATGCCTGCCGAGTTCGGCGAGTCCCAGACCTCGAGCTTGTACTCCAGTGAGATCGGGGCGTCGCCGAAGTTGCGGCCCTCGAGGCGGACGAACGCCCACTTGCGGTCGTCGAGCCACTCGACGTAGTCGGAGGGGCCGATGTGGACGTTGCGCGGTGCGATCTCCTCCACGAGCTGAGATGTGACGGACTGGGTCTTGGAGATCTTCTTCGACTCCAGCCGCTCCCGCTCCAGCATGTTCTTGAAGTCCATGTTGCCGCCGACGTTCAGCTGGTAGGTGCGGTCGACGGTGACGCCGCGGTCCTCGAACAGCTTGGCCAGCACCCGGTGGGTGATGGTGGCGCCGAGCTGCGACTTGATGTCGTCGCCGACGATCGGCACACCCGCGGCGGTGAACTTGTCGGCCCACTCCTTGGTGCCGGCGATGAACACCGGCAGCGCGTTGACGAAGGCCACATCGGCGTCGATCGCGCACTGCGCGTAGAACTTCGCGGCCTGCTCCGACCCGACCGGCAGGTAGCAGACGAGAACGTCGGCTCGCGCAGCACGGAGGGTGGCGACGATGTCGACCGGCGTCTCCTCGGACTCGGTGATGGTCTCGCGGTAGTACTTGCCGAGGCCGTCGAGGGTGTGGCCACGCTGGACGGTGACGCCGGTCGCCGGCACGTCGCAGATCCTGATCGTGTTGTTCTCGCTGGCGCCGATGGCGTCGGCGAGGTCGACCCCGACCTTCTTGGCGTCTACGTCGAAGGCGGCGACGAACTCGACGTCGCGAACGTGGTAGTCGCCGAACCGCACGTGCATGAGGCCGGGCACCTTCTGCCCCGGGTCGGCGTCGCGGTAGTAGTGCACGCCCTGGACCAGCGAGGCGGCGCAGTTGCCTACGCCCACAATGGCTACTCGGACCGAGCTCATCGGCTGTTGTTCCCTTCTCACTCTGCGGGGCGGACCGGCGGGGATCCGGGCCGCCTTCGGGGCGCACTGCCCCGCTTGCTCTGGTGTGCGCTGTCCCCCAAGCGGTGCGGCTCATCGGTCCGGTCGCGCTCGGAGGCGATGAGCTCGTCGAGCCACCTCACCTCGCGCTCGACCGAGTCGAGGCCGTGGTTCTGCAGTTCGAGCGTGTACGTGTCGAGGCGCTGCCGGGTGCGCTGCAGGGCCAAGCGGAACTGCTCCAGCCGCTCCTGCAGCCGGGTGCGACGGCCCTCGAGGATACGCATCCGGGTGGCGGCGTCGGCCCGGGCGAAGAAGGCGAAATGGACGCCGAACTGCTCGTCGTCCCAGGACGACGGGCCGGCCTGGGCCAGCAGTTCGGCAAAGCGCTCCTTGCCCTCCGGGGTGAGCTTGTAGACGATCTTGCTCCGGCGGCCGCCGAGGTGAGCTGCCGCGAGGGCCGCCGACGAGTCCTCGGCCAGGAACCCCTGGTGGACGAGGCCCTTCAGGCAGGGGTAGAGGGTGCCGTACGAGAACGCCCGCCCCCATCCGAGGAGCACATTGACCTGCTTGCGCAGCTCGTACCCGTGCATGGGCGCATCGTGGAGCAGGCCCAGCACGGCCAGCTCCAGCGCCTCGGCACGCTTGCCCACGGCGGGTACGCTCCTCGGGGAGGTGTCGGAGCGATGTATCGAGTCGATACATCAGGTTGATAGAGTGAGACGATAGAGTGAGCGGCACCTGACGCGCAAGCGCCTGTTTCTCCCATGCCCGGCAAGCAGAACGGATTGCCTCGGGCCTGGGGAGATCGGGGAGCCCGTCGTAGGCTGCCTCCCGGTACCGCGTCACCTCGCCCCTGTCCCCGAGCGAGCAGAGATTGCTTTGAGCAGCGAACAACGACGCCCAGCCGGCCGACGCAGGAGGGCTGTGGCCTCTGCGGCCCAGCCGGGCGCCGGTCCGGACGCGACCCGCCAGGTGGGGGCTCGTCCCGGCAGCGTCGGATCACCTGCTCCCGGAAGCCGCGGCGACATCTTCTTGAGCGGCGGGACCGGCCGGCCAGCCGGCCTGGTGCCGCCCAACGGCCGCTCGGGCAGGGGTCCAGGGAACGGTCCCGGACCACGTCCGGGCGGTCCGGGCGGCTCCGGCCGCTCTGGAGGCTCCGGCGGCGGTCCAGGGGGCTCCGGCGGCGGTCCGGGAGCCGGTGACGACGGCCGCGGTGGCAAGCGGTCCCGTCGCTATGCCGCCGACAAGGGCAAGAAGCGCGGCTGGCGCACGTGGGTCACCTGGAAGAAGCTCTCGCTCTACGCGTTCGGTCTCTTCCTGCTCGGTCTCGCCGGCATCGGCGTCGCGTTCGCGATGACCGACGTGCCCGAGGCGAACGACTTCTCCACGTCGCAGGCCACGATCGTCTACTGGGACGACGGCACCACGGAGCTGGGCCGGTTCAGTGCCGAGAACCGCGAGAGCGTCGGCATCGAGGAGATCCCCGAGCACGTCCGGCACGCGGTGATCGCCGCCGAGGACCGCAGCTTCTACGAGAACGACGGCTTCGACCCGGTCGGCATCGCCCGCGCCGCATGGGGCAGCGTGACCAGCGGCGAGATCTCCGGCGGCGGCTCGACGATCACCCAGCAGTACGTCAAGAACTACTACCTGACCCAGGATCAGACCATCACCCGCAAGGTGAAGGAGCTGTTCATCTCGGTCAAGATCGACCAGCAGCTGCAGAAGGACCAGATCCTGCAGGACTACCTCAACACGATCTGGTTCGGCCGGAGCACCTACGGCGTGCAGACCGCGTCGAAGTCCTATTTCGGAAGGTCCGTCACCGACCTGACGCTGGAGGAAGGTGCGGCGCTGGCTGCCATCCTGCGCAGCCCGGGAATCTACGACCCCACCCTCGGCGAGGAGAACCTGCAGCGCTTCACCGAGCGCTTCCAGTACGTGCTCGACGGCATGGTCGAGAAAGGCTGGCTCGACCAGGCCACGGCCGACGCCGCCGTGCAGCCCGAGATCCGGCCGGAGCAGACGAGCAACAAGTACGCCGGCCCGAACGGCTACCTGATGCAGCAGGTCTACCGGGAGCTCCAGGCCGTCGGGATCGACGAGACGGAGATCGAGACCGGTGGCCTGCGGGTCACGACCACGTTCGATCGGCAGGCTCAGGGGGCCGCGGTCTCGGCCGTCGAGGAGGAGCGGCCCGCCGAGAGTGCCGAGAACCTCCATGTGGCTCTTGCCGCGGTGACGCCTGGCGACGGCGCGGTGGTGGCGATGTACGGGGGGCCGGACGCGGTCACCCAGAGCTTCAACGACGCCATCGACGCCAAGCCGAACGCAGGATCGACGATCAAGCCGCTGACGCTGGCGACGGGGCTTTCCGAAGGCATCTCGTTGAAGAGCCGATTCGACGGCAACTCCGGGTACACGCGCCGGGAGTTGGGTCCCAAGCCGGTGAACAACGCCGGTGACGCCAGCTACGGAGAGGTCGACCTGGTGACGGCCACGGAGCGGTCGATCAACACCGCCTTCGTGGACCTGGCCATGACCGTCGGCCCGGACAAGGTCGAGGACATGATGCTCCGTAGCGGCATTCCGGACGGGACACCGGACCTCGCCGCACAGAGCGGCCGGATCACCTTGGGAATCGCCCCGGTCTCGCCGGTCGACATGGCAGATGCCTATGCCACCATCGCGGCCGGTGGCCAGCAGGCCGACTGGTACACGGTGCGCCTGGTCACCGCGCCCTCGGGCCAGATCGTGCACGAGGTCGCCCCGGCACCGGAGCGTGCCTTCGGGTCCGACGTGGCCGCCGACGTCACGTACGCGATGCAGCAGGTCGTCGAGGGCGCGAACGGCACCGGCCGGCATGAGGCGAGCAAGCTCGGCCGGCCGTCGGCCGGTAAGACCGGCACCCACGAGGACCTGTCGGCCTGGTACGCTGGCTTCACGCCGCAACTGGCGGCGTCGGTGGCGATGTTCAGGACCGACTACGCCGGCGACCCCCCGACGATGATGTCGTTGGACGGTGTCGAAGGCTTCGAGTCGACCACGGGCGGAAGGTTCCCGGCGCGCATCTGGACCACGTTCATGCGGGCCGCACTGGAGGGTCAGGACGTCATCGACTTCCCGGAGCGGGCCGACGTCGGCGAGGACGTCAACCCGAGCCCGACGCCGACCCCGACGCCCACGCCCACGCCGACCTGCCCCCCGAACACCGAGGGCACGCCTCCCGACTGCGAGCCGGTCGAGCCCGAGGGCGTCGAGGTGCCGAACGTGGTCGGGATGACCGAGCAGGAGGCGACCGCGGTCCTGCGCCAGCACGGCTTCCGGGTGGACGTCGAGGAGGAACCCACCGACGAGGCCGAGCCGGGCCAGGTGGTCGACCAGGGCCCACCCGGCGGTACGTCGGCCGAGCCCGGCTCGACCGTGACCATCGTCGTCGCCACCGAACCCGAGGTCGAGATGGTCGAGGTGCCCGACGTCAGGGGGATGCCGCAAGTGCAGGCGGAAGCCCGCCTGCGTCGGGACGGCTTCGAGGTCGACGTCACCGGCGAACCCTCAGCCAGCGCCGTCGTCGTGAACCAGACGCCTGGCCCGCTCGAGATGGCCGAGCAGGGCTCCACTGTGACCATCGAGATGGGGCCGGACCCCGGCGGCGGGGGCGGCGGCTGACGTAGCCGCCGCCCGGCACCGCAGATTGTGCACAACTCGTGCGACACGCCGGCGTGCCGTCTCCACCTGCGAACAGTCGATCATGAGCGGAGCGGAGTCGGCCTCGGCACGGCGAGCCGCAGCGAACGCCCGCTAACGTCACCCGCGTGGAACCGCCGATCGCGCTGCCCAGCCGGGACGACCCGGTGGTTGCGGCGGCCAGCGAGCGGATCGGCGGGCCGGTCGGCCAGCGAGCGGCGATCGGGCGCAGCTGGTGGAGTCCGGTGCGGGTCGCGCTGGCCGTGGCGTCCGTCGTCCTCGGTCTCGGGTTCCTCGCCGACGCGCCCTGCCGTGACGACGCCTGGGCCGCGCGCGAGGACCGTGACCTCTGGACGAACCTCTGCTACAGCGACGTCGCGTTCCTCTACCGGGAGCGCGGCTTCGCCGACGGCGCGCTGGCGTACCGGGACTCGGGGCTGGAGTACCCGGTCCTGACCGGCGCTGTCATGCAGGTGTCCGCATCCCTGGCGCGGGCGCTCACGGAGGCCCCGGCAGCGGATCCGGCGGATGCGTCTGGGAACAGCAGCCGGTCGCTGGCCGAGAGCAGGCGTTTCTACGACGTGACGGCCCTGCTGATGGGCCTGGCCGCGCTGGTCGTGGTCGTCGCCGTCGCCCGGACGGTTCCTCGCCGGCCGTGGGACGCGATGCTGGTCGCGGCCTCGCCGGTGCTGTTGCTGACGGCGACGATCAACTGGGACCTGCTGGCGGCGGCCATCGCCGCGCTGGCGATCCTGGCGTGGACCCGGGAGCGGCCGGTGCTGGCCGGCGTCCTCGTCGGGCTGGGAACCGCCGCGAAGCTGTACCCGGCGTTGCTGCTCGGGGCCATGTTCCTGGTCGCGCTGCGGGCGGCGGACCGCCGGCAGGCACTCGCCGACTTCGCCCGCACCGTGGGCGCCGCGATCACGGCATGGATCGCCGTCAACCTGCCGGTCTACCTCTGGTCACCAGACGGCTGGCGAGCCTTCTTCAGGTTCAACGCGGACCGGCCTGCCGACTTCGGCTCGCCGTGGTACGCGATCGACCTGGTCTGGCCGGGCGTCCTGCCGGAACGGATCGAGCCCGTCGTCGTTGTCGCGGCGATCGGCCTGCTCGCCCTGATCGCATGGTTGGCGATCGCCGCCCCGGTACCGCCCCGGTTGGCTCAGCTCACGTTCTTGGCAGTAGCGGCGTTCCTGCTGGTCAACAAGGTGTGGTCGCCGCAGTACGCCTTGTGGCTCGTGCCGCTGGCTGCCCTGGCCAGGCCGCGTTGGCGCGATCTGCTGATCTGGCAGGCGGCCGAGGTGGCGTACTTCGTGGCCGTGTGGTGGCACCTCGCGGGCCTGTACGAGAGCGACAACCCGATCATCGGGCCGCAGACCTACGCGTTGGCGACTGCGCTGCGGATCGCCGGCCTGGCGTGGCTTGCCGCCATGGTGGTCCGTGACGTCCTCCAGCCGTGGCAGGACCCCGTCCGTCCGTACCTCGAACCGGTCCGTCCATGACGATCCCGCCGATCACCCGAGAACCGGGCGACGCGCCGGCCACGTTCGCGGGCCGGCTGCGCGCGGCAACCCGCCCGACCGATCGTGACGCCTTGCTGATCTGGGTGGCGAGCCGCGCGTCCGTCTGGGTGATTGCCGCCGCCGTCGGCTGGCTGTTCACGTCGAACGGCGTCGTCCCCCTGCTGGACCGCTGGCGGCAGTGGGACTTCCACCACTTCGAGGGCATCGCGGTCCACGGATACGACGGCGATCCCACCGGGGTGCCCAACGAGGCGTTCTTCCCGGGCCTGCCGCGCCTGCTGCGGCTCGGGGACGCTCTCGGGTTCTCGCCGGTGGCGGCCGGGCTGGTGGTGTCGCTGGTCGCCGGCGCCGTGGCCGCGGTCGCACTGGCGCGACTCGGCGACCTGGAAGGCGGCCCGGGAACCGGGCGGCTCGCGGTCATGGCCTGGGCCTTCGCGCCGCCGGCGATCTTCCTCGCCGCGCCGTACACCGAGTCGCTGTTCCTCGGTCTGGCCGTCCCGGCCTGGCTGTGCGCGCGCCGCGGCCGCTGGGCGTACGCCGGCCTGCTGGCCGCCGCGGCCTGCACCGTGCGGGTGAGCGGCATGTTCCTGGCGGTTGCGCTCGGCGTGGAATGGCTGACGTCGCGGCAGGGCCGGCATTGGACCGATCTGCCGTGGCTACTCACGCCGATCGTGCCGATGGCCGCCTGGACGATCTTCCTGCGGGTGACGACCGGCGACTGGCTCGCCTGGCTGCACGCTCAGGCGGAGGAGTGGAACCGCGAGTTCACCTGGCCGTGGACAGCCCTGGCCCACACCTGGAACGCCGGCTTCTGTCGTGACAGCAGCTCGTTGTGCCTCGGCGACGGCCTCGGCGGCCCCCAGTCTCCGGGGTTCGCCTGGATGTTCCGCGCCGAGATCGTCGCCATGGTGATCGGCATCGCGTTGACGGCCGCCCTGCTGGTCTGGCGGCGCTGGGGCGACGCGACCTGGGTCGGTCTTCAGGTGATCGCGTTCGGGACGTCGTTCTGGTACTTCTCCGTGCCGCGGGCGACCCTGCTGTGGTGGCCGCTGTGGATCGCCCTCGCGGCGCTCGCCGTGCGCCGTCGCTGGGTGCTGTGGGCCTACCTGAGCCTGAGTGTCCCGCTGATGGCGCTGTGGTCGGCCGCCTACCTGACCGGCCGCTGGGCCGGCTGACTCAGCAGCCGCTCTGTCCGTTGATCAACGGGGAATCAGGTCAGGTCCACATGATCCGGTCGAAGCGGGTCGTCGTGTACCGGACGTCGACGTCGATCTCGTCGCCGATGGCCGGGGGGTCGGTGCTGGCCGGCAGCCAGATCAGCGAGCACTGCATGTGCGGCGGCTCGGCGAACCAACGCTTCTTGCCCGCGACGTGAAACGGGGACAGCGCCTGCCCGACCGCCTCGAGCGAGCCCCTCACGACCGAGACGGCACGCTGGCGCATCGTCGTCGCGGATGCCGGCGCTTCGAGGGCGACGCCGTGAGCGGTCCCGCCCGCCACCACGAGGATCAAGCCGTCGCGTGCCGCTCGGTGTTGCCGGTAGCCGAACCGCTGGCCGCGCCGGACCGCATGCACGTCGAGCACACTGGCGCGTGCCTTCAGCGCCACCCGGTCATCGCCGAGCCACAACGCGGTCCCGACCCGCAGCCGGACCTCGGTCGACGTCTCTGCCGCGAGCTGGTCCGCCTCGCCTCCGGTCAGGTGACTCAACCACAGCCGGTCACCGTCGGACCCCGAGGTGGCGACGAACAGCCTGGACAGGTCGCGGGCCTGCGCCATCCGGTCCCCGTCGAGCGGCAGGTGCAGCGCCCAGCCCTCGAACCGCACCTGATCCAGGAGTGACACCGCTCTACCTATCTCGGTCGCCGCGATGCCGTGCCGCCGCATGCTCGTCACGACCTCGACGACAACCCGGGGGCGCCGGTTGCTCTCGGCCAGGTCACGCAGGTCGGTCAGCCGGGAAACGGTGTGGATGACCCGGTTGTCGTCGGTCAGGCCGAGGTCGTCACCCTGGCGCCACGGCGAGAGCACCAGGATGTCGCCGGGAAACTGGGGTGTGACCGAGGCGATCTCGTCGTACGTCCCGACGGCGAGGGTCGACACGCCGAGGGCGACGGCCTCGACGGCCAGTACGGGTGTGCCGAAGCCGTACCCGTTCCCCTTGGCGACAGGGACGACGCCGGCATGGGCGGCGACGTAGGAACGGAGGTGGGTGCGCCAGCGGTCGGCGTCGACATGCAGCGTCAGGGGCACCTGGTCAGCTCCGCCGCTTCATGTACAGGTCGAAGGCCGCGTAGAGGACCTTCGAGATCGGCATGTCCCACTCGCCCGCATACTCCACGGCCTCCCCGCCGGTGCCGATCTTGAAACGGATCAGGCCGACCTGCGGGTCGGCCTCGTCGAGGGTGTCGGTGATGCCGCGCAGGTCGAAGACCTCGCAGCCGTCGGCCAGCGCGTCGCGGATCATCCGCCACTGGACCGCATTCGAGCCGCGCACGTCGCGCTTGGTGGTCGACGACGCGCCGTAGGAGTACCACGCGTGCATTCCTACCCGGACCATCGTCGTCGCCGCGACGAGCTCGCCCTCGTGGCGGGCGAGGTAGAGCCGCAACCGCTGTGGGTCCTCGCCGGTCATGGCCCGCCACATGCCTTGGAAGTACAAGAGGGGACGCGGCGTGAACCCGTCCCGGCGGGCGGTCTCGACGTACAGGTCGTGGAAGGCCGGCAGGTCGGCTTCGGTCCCGAGGTCGACGACGACGCCGGCCTTGTCCGCCTTCCTGATGTTGCGCCGCCACAGCTGGTTGAAGCCCTTGAACAGGTCGTCCTCGTCCCGTCCGACCAGCGGTAGCTGGAGGACGTGGCGGGGCTGGCCCGAGGTGAACCCGCCGGCGTCCGCTGGAGGCCGCCAGCCGAGCGCGGCCAGCTGATCCACGACGGCCAGCCCCGACGGTGAGACCTGGTCGGGCTCGAGGTCGTCGAGCCTCGCGGTGCCGCCGTCGGCGAGGGCGGCCTTGAGGGTTGCCGCACTCCAGCGGCGCATGACGACGGGCGGACCCATCCGCAGCCCGAACGCGCCGTTGCGTTTGACGTTCGCGACGAGCGGTTCCAGCCACCTGCCGAGGTCCTCTGCCGCCCAGTCGATGGCCGGCCCATCAGGGAGATACGCCAGGTAGCGGTGGATCCGCGGAGCCTGCCGGTAGAGCACGAGCCCCGATCCGACGAGATCGTCGGCGTCGAACCAGCCCACCGACTCGGCGCGCCACTCGCGCTTCACGTCGCCCCACGCGGGGGTCTGCAGGAAGCTCACCGACGACCTCGCCGCGATCGCGGCGAGATGCTGGTCGCGAGAGATCTCCCGCACCTCAAGAGTCACGGTGGACGAGAGTACCCGGGGGGTCTGGTCGTTCTGGTCACCGGAACGTGGCGATGATGCGACGAGGCCGATGAGCGGGCCGCATGACGAAGCGGCGCCTCAGGCGCGGATCGCCTCGGCCTCGATCTCGAGGACGACCTTGCGCCCGACGAGCACTCCACCGGTCTCGAGCGCGGCGTTCCAGGTCAGCCCCCACTGCTCGCGGTCGACCTCGGTGCGGGCCGTGACGCCGGCCACGAACTTGCCGTACGGGTTGACGCCCGCTCCGGTGAACTCGACGGCAAGCTCGACCGACGTGGCGATGCCGCGGATGGTCAGGTCGCCGGTGACGGCGAACTCGTTGCCCTCCACGTGACGGATCTCGGTGGACCGGAAGGTGATCTCCGGGTGGTTCCCGACGTCGAAGAAGTCGGCGGAGCGCAGGTGCTGGTCCCGGTCGGGCGAGCCGGTGTTGACCGTCGCGGTCTTGATCGTCACCTCGACCGTGGACTCGGTCGGGTCCTCGGCGAACGAGTGCCCTCGACCTCCGGAAAGTTGCCGCGGACCTTGGAGAACATCATGTGCTTGGCGACGAAACCGACGACCGTGTGTGCCGTGTCGAGGGTGAAGGTGCCGGGGGCCGGGATGGTGATGCCTTGCCACTCGCGGGCGGGAGCGATGATGTTCTCGGTCATGGGCGTCCTCTCGTCGAAACTAGCTGCTTAAGCAACAGTCTATCCAACGATATTCCACTCAACAACATTTGCTAGGATCAGGGACATGCGCTCCTCGGTATTGGACGACCCACGGCTCACCGCCGTCGGCCTGTTCATGGAGGCGCACCAGGGGGTGACCGCCAAGCTCTCGCCGCGGTTCTCCGAGCACGGCCTGTCCGAGACCGAGTTCGAGGTTCTGCTCCGGCTGGCCCGGACGCCCGGGCAACGGCTGCGGATGAGTGACCTGTCGGCCCAGACCAGCCTGTCGACCAGCGGCATCACCCGCGTGGTCGACCGGCTGGAGCGCGACGGTCTGGTCGTCCGGGAGAGCTGCGACACCGACCGGCGGGGGACCTGGGCTCGGATCACGGAGGCTGGCGCCGACCGCATCGCAGAGGCGCTCACCGGGCACCTCGATGATGTCGAGCGCTGGTTCACCGGCCTGCTCGAACCGGTGCAGCTCGAGGCTCTCACCGACGCGTTGCGCGTCGTGCGCGACGCGGTGCACCCAGACGCCCTCGCGGGCTCCCGCCTGGCCGAGGACCCGAGCGTCTAGGACAGGTGCTTGCGCAGTAATGCGATGTCGGCCCCCTGGCCGTCGGCACCCCCAGGGGTCTCGACGACGACCGGGGCACCGGCCGCGCGAGCCACGGCGGCGATGACGTCCCCGCCGATGGCGCCGGCATCGAGGTTGGCATGCCGGTCGGCTCCGGAGTCGAACTCGTCGCGGCTGTCGTTGGCGTGGACCAGGTCGATCCGACCGGTGACGGCGAGCACCCGCTCCACCAGGTCGGTGAGCTCCATCCCGCCGGCGTGTGCGTGGCAGGTGTCGAGGCAGAATCCCAGGCCGTAGTCGCCGACGGCGTCCCAGAGCCGGGCGATCCGGTCGAGCCGGCGGGCCATCGCGTTGTCGCCACCCGCGGTGTTCTCGATCAGAACTGGGAGCTTCAGGTCGAGCCGCTCGGCGCACTTGCGCCAGTTGTCGAACCCGACCTCGGGGTCGTCGACCTGCAGGAGGTGGCCGCCGTGGACGATCAGCGCCTTGGCACCGATCTCGGCCGCGCCGTCGACGTGCTGCTGGAGCAGCTTGCGGCTCGGGATGCGGATCCGGTTGTTGGTGGTCGCGACGTTGAGACGGTACGGAGCATGGACGTAGAGGTCGATGCCGCCGGTCTCGGCAGCGGATCGCAGGGCGGCGGCACCGCCGGCACATGCGACGACCGGCTCCTTCCACCCCTGAGGATCGCCGAGGAAGAACTGCACGAGGTCGGCCTGCCGGGCCGCGGCCTCCGCCAGCGGATCCGACTGCTCGACGTGAGCGCCGATCTTCGGTGCTGCCATGCGTCCGACACTACCCATGCGCGCCGACAACCCGTCCGCTGGCGAACATGCCGTGCTGATCTAGGCTCGGGTTCCGTGGCTACCGCCAAGTACCCCGAAGTGCCCGTGGTCGGGCCCCGGGAGCCGTGCCCGTGCGGGTCGGGCAAGCGGTACAAGGTCTGTCACGGCAAGCGGGCCCGGGCCGGCGACCGCTACGCCGCCCGTCCGTTCGAGGGCATGACCGGCGAGGGCGACTGGATCGCGTTGCGGGAGATCGTCTCGGCCGCGACGGCGCCGATCCGGCTGGGTGCCCCGCACGCCGACCGCGACGTGCTGGTCGCCACTCTCCTGCCGATGGCGCTGCCGGCGCTGGTGCGCACCGACGGCCGGATCCTGCTCGCGCTGCAGACGTCGAGCTCGACGGGTGACCCCAGTGCCGACCTGGGCCAGGCGCTCGCAGCGGCCCTCGAGGCAGAGCCCGGATCCACCATCTCGGCCGGTCTGCCTGGGCCCGAGGCCCCCCGCATGCAAGAGCTGGTCGACCCGTCGGCGCCGTTCGAGGTGACGGTTCACGACGGCCTCGACTTCTGGCTCGACGCCGACAGTGACGCTGACACCGACGCCCGGGCATCGCTGGAGCAGGCGAATGCTGCGGTGCTGCCCGCGCGGCGGCTGACCGGCGTCGAGGCGGCCTACTGGTGCCAGCTCGGCGATCGCGACCAGCTCCGCTGGGTGCTGCCGTACGACGAGGAACCGCTGCTCGACGGGCTGGCCCGGCTCCACGCCCGGGAGCAGGACGGGCTGGGCGACGGCACCCGGCTGCTCGGCACCTTCCGTGCCCTCGGCCGGCTCGTTCCGGTGTGGGACCTGGTCTCCGGCACGACCGCGCCCGAGGTCGAAGGGCCGGCCGCCGCCCTCGCCGACCGGGTAGAGGCCGCCATCGCGGAGACCTCGCCGCTGACCGCCGACGAGCGGCGCGCCCGGGCCGGGCTGGCCAACCGCCAGGTGACCATCAGGTGACGCTTGCCGGACATACCGCTGTCGAATGAGTGAACCCGGTCGCTCTTGACGGGGGAAACAAGAGCGACCGGGGTCTGACGGAGACTACCTGGAACCGGCGTCCGAACGGAAGTTGTCGCAGGAACATCTTCTGTGCGGATCGTCACATCTCGGATATCAACCTCGAAGCGCGTCGCGCCGGACCGGACAGGACATGCACCGCGGACCGCCACGGCCGGACCCCAGCTCGCTGCCCGAGATCCGCAGCACCTCGATGCCGGCCCTCTCCAGCCGGGCGTTGGTCTCGATGTTGCGTTCGTAGGCGACGGCCAGCCGGGGGGCTATCGTCAGGGTGTTGTTGCCGTCGTCCCACTGCTCGCGCTCGGCCGTCACCGGGTCGAGGCCGGTGTCGATGATGCGCAGCGTGTCGATGCCCATGGCCTTGGCGGCGGCGACCAGGAAGGGTGCGGGCGGTGCGACCTCGATCTCGCCGTCGGCCCCGGGTGTCAGGCCGATGGCGCTCAGCTCGTCGGCCACGTTCGGGTACATCAGGACGGTGTCGACGTCGACCATCGTGCACACGGTGTCGAGGTGCATCGTCGCCCGCTCCTGCGCGATCGGAACCGCGAGAACGGTGTGCGCCAGCCCTGCGGCGAACGCATTGCGGGCCAGCCGCTCGACACCTGCCGGCGTGGTCCGCTCCCCGGTACCGACTGCGAGGACGCCGGGCGCCATGAGCAGGACGTCGCCGCCCTCCAACGACTCCAGGCCCGGCTCGTACACCCGCGGCGTGTGCGCGAACCGTGGGTGACGGGTGTAGATGGCGTGGGTCAGCGTCGTCTCCCGGCGGCGGGCGGGCATGGCGAGACTGGTGACGGCGACGTGGTCTCCCACCCACGCGCTCGAGTCGCGGGTGAACAGCAGGTTGGGCAGCGGGTCGACGACGAAGTCGTGCCGGTCCATCAGGGTGAACCGAAGCCCCTTGCCGGCGCGAAGCTCCTCGTGCGCCAGCCCGGCGATGAGCACCGAGGCGAGGTCCTGGGGGTGCTGCCCGTCGAGGTACGCGCGCAGCACGTGTCGCAGCGTGTCCCCGTGCCGAGGATCGCCGAGTACCGACTCGATGCACGCGGTCCGGGCCGCGTCGTATTCGAGTGTCTCCGCGAGCAGGTCGGCGAGGTAGAGCACCTCGACACCGTGGTCGCGCAGGGTCTGGGCGAACGCGTCGTGCTCGTCCTGGGCGCGACCGACCCACGGGATGGCGTCGAAGAGCAGCTCGTCGTTGTTGCGTGGGGTGAGTCGTTGCAGCTCCGGCCCGGGTCGATGCAGCAGCACCGTGCGGAGCCGGCCCACCTCCGAGTCGGCTCCCAGCGCTGCGTCGCTCACGCGGCCGAGCGTAGCCCGAGGTCCCCGTAGCACGGGTGTCGCTGTCGAGGGAGGTACCGAGGCCGGCATCTGATGCCTCGTCCGTACCCCTTCGGGCTGTCAGGTGGCGCACGCGCGGCAGCGGTAGGTCAGTAGGGTCGCTGCCGTGACAGGTGGAGACGGCTGGGTCGCCGTCGTCGTACCCGCCAAGGACGAGCAGCAACGCATCGGATCCACAGCGAAGGCCGCGGCGACGCTGCCCGGTGTCGATCTCGTGGTCGTCGTCGACGACGGGTCGACGGACCGGACCGCTGCCGCGGCGGCCGACGCCGGCGCAGTCGTCGTCGGGCATGCCCGCAACCGCGGCAAGGCGGCCGCGATGGAGACCGGCGCGGGCGCGGTCGCGGCGATCGAGAGCCGGGAGGCGGGTCGGACCACGCCGCGGGCGCTGCTGTTCCTCGACGGCGACCTGGAAGGCACGGCCGCCCGGGCCGGGCCGTTGATCGAGCCGGTCGTGGCAGGCGCCGTCGACATGACGGTTGCGACGCTGCCTCGCCAGCACACTGCCGGCGGCGGGCACGGCTTCGTCGTGGGTCTGGCCCGGGCGGGCATCGAACGGGCGACCGGCTGGACCGCCACGCAGCCGCTGTCCGGGCAGCGCTGCCTCACCAGGGAGGCCTTCCAGGCCGCCCTCCCGCTGGCCGCGGGCTTCGGGGTGGAGGTGGGGCTGACCATCGACCTGCTCCGGCAGGGCTACCGGCTGCGCGAGGTCGACGTTGCGTTCCACCATCGGGTCACCGGTGCGGACTGGCGCTCCCAGGTCCACCGGGGCCGGCAGTGGCTGCACGTGGCACGGGCGCTGGTGACTCGGGGGGTACGGCCTGCAGTGCCGACGCTCGGGCGTGTGCGACGGCGCTGACGACCAGCGGGATCCCGATCGTCAGCAACAACGCCGGCACGATGATCCCCGAGTCGTTGAGGGCGAACCCGGCCGCTCCGGTCACCAGGCCGGCCCAGATCAGGTGCCGCAGCACCGGCCAGCGGGCCACCGCATCCCGCACGCCGCGCACCCCCGGCGACCGGACCAGCCAGATGATCACGCCGTACGAGATGGGTACCAGCCAGCCGTAGTAGGGGCTGCGCTGCAGCGTCCCGACCGATGCCCGGGCCTTGCGCCAGACCACGGTCCACGCGTCGCCGTCGAGGACGTCGGCGAAGAAGGCGCCGAAGTGGGTGCGGCTGGCTGCGGGCCGGAGCCAGTCGAGCCAGGCGACCAGCGCGAACACCCCCACCGCGAGGCCACCGGCGGCGAGCATCCGGACCACCGTGATGTGCGCGCCCGCCACGCCGAGGACGAGTACGGCGAAACCCGGCACCGTCGCCAGGATGCCGCCGACGTCGGCGCCGGCCTGCGGCGCGCCGTCGACCACCACGGCTGCGGCACCGACCAGCACGGTGGCCGTCGTCGCCGTACGCCGCGTGTGGCCCCGGTCGAGCAGCCACTGGGCCAGCGCCGCGGCGGCCACCAGAGTCGACGCGACGAAGATCGCGTACGGGATGTTGCCGAAACCGTAGAAGCGCCCGGCCACCAGCGGCGACAGGCCGAGCAGGCTGGCGTGCTGCAGGTTCGAGCCCGTCGACACGTCCACCGCGAGGACAGTGGCGGTCAGACCGGCGACGACACCCGGCGGCCCGTACACCTTCCGCCGCCACGGCCCGGCCAGCGCCAGCGCGGTGACCAGCACGGTGATGGCGAGGATCGTCGACCACAGCAGGGTCCCGGCGCGCTCGAACCGCCACCAGCGGGACAGGTTGGCCAGGAACGACGCCACCGGGAACGCGGCGGCCCCCAGGGCGGCGCACTGGACGATGCGCAGAAAACGTCCCTGGTTGCGCGGATTGCGGCGCAGCCACAGCACCGCTGCGGCGAAGAAGAGCACCTGGGCGATGCCCAGGATCTGGAAGAACGGCCCGGACTGGGTGCGGAAGACCTGCGTTGCCCGGTCGGTGCCGACGAGTTGGTCCACCGTCACCTGGGCGGATGCGGGGTGGAGCCCGTCGGTGTGCCACGGGCGTCCGACCGTGCCGGCCGACGGATCCTCGACGCCGGCGTAGGCGGCCAGCGTCGATGCCACGTCGGTGAGCTGTACCAGGCCGGTCCACCGGGTCGACGGCGAGCTCAGCCAGCGCGGTCCATAGTCCACGCCGTCGGGCGCGGGGCCGGCGGCGATCGCCAGCCGCAGAGCCGACGGCGCGACGGGGCTCGGGTCCTCCGGCCCAGGTACGGGCGTGGGCGAGCTGTCGGCCACGCCGGCGACGAGCACGGCAACGTCGTCCGGCGCGACGGTGAGCAGACGCCGGATCTCGCCGTCGAGTACGCGCACGGCGGCACGGCGGGCATCCAGGGCGGCGGCAAGCGCAGCGTCCTCGGACCCCTCGACCGGTGCGGGCAGGGCACCGAGATCGACGACGGTGACCGGACACTGCGTGAGCAGGTCGGTGTCGACGGTGGACGGTTCCGGGTGGTAGGCGTCGATTGCGCCGTCGCCACTGGCCAGCGCGAGCGCGGCGCCCGGCCCCACCGCGGTTGCGCAGGTGCCCGCGTCAGCGATCCGGTCGGCGAGCAGGCCGAGCCGGGTGTCGTACGACTGGTCCTCCTGGGTCTCGAGCAGCGCATCCCAGCCGGGAACCTCGGTGCCGCCCGCGCGTACCACGGGGTCGGGGACCTCGCGGCAGTGCCGGTCCGGTTCGTCGTCGCCGTCGAGATCGATCACGTCCGTGGCGCGCCGGCCGGCGCCCAGCGTGAGCCAGCCGTCGACGGTGCAGGTCCGCGACCGCACGGCCCGGACCGTCATGGAGGCCACGGCGTCGGAGCCGGTCAGCTCGTACAGCGTGGGGGTGTCCTCGGCCGTGACGTCCGGCCAGGCCAGGCCGGCGGCACCCACCAGGACGACGCCTGGCGACGACTCCTGAGCCTCGGCCGGTGTTGCCGTCGACGGCGCCGCCACCCCGGCGGCAATCGCGGCGGCGATCCCGGCGGTGAGGACCAGACGCCGAACGGTCGAGATCATGGCGCCAGCCCGGCGGCGCGGGCGGCGGCTGCGGCATCGGCGAGCACGGTCTTGACCGGCTGGCCGAGCGCCGCCGCGGCGGCGACCACGTCGTCGTACTCCGGCTGCGCGTTGACGACCACACCATCCAGTGTGGCGGTCTTGACCCGCACCCGGTGACCGTGGACGTCGACCGTCCGGTCGCTGCGATCGAGGGCGCGCTTGTCGACGGCTGTCTCGCGCAGGCCGATCGTCGTGGTCTCCGTGAACACGGCCCGGCGCACGGCGTCGGCGACGGGGACGTCCACCAGCACCGACAGGGTGTGGGCCGGCCGTCCCTTCTTCATCACGATCGGCACCAGCCAGGCGTCGGACGCGCCGAGGTCGATCAGCCGGCTGAGCACGGCGGGCCACAGCCGCGGGTCCATGTCGTCGATGTTCGCCTCGAGCAGCAGTGTCTGCGGCACCGGGTTGGCGGGCTCGCCGACGAGCAGGCGGAGGACGTTGGGCCGGTCGGACAGGTCGAGCGCGCCGGCGCCGGCGCCGTGGCGGCGCACGGTCATGGCCGGTTGGGGTCCCCATCCGGTCGCGGCCGTCGCCATGAGCGCGGCGCCGGTCGGCGTGGCCAGTTCCTGCGCGACGTCGCCGCCGAACGTCGGCACCCCACGGAACAGCTCGACGACGGCGGGCGGCGGGACCGGGAGGAGCCCGTGCTGGGTCCGGACGGTGCCTGAGCCGAGCGCGACAGGGGAGACGTATACACAGTCGAGGCCCAACTGGTGGAACCCGGCGGCCGCACCCACGACGTCCGCGATCGCGTCGAGCGCACCGACCTCGTGAAAGTGGATCTCGTCAGCCGGCACGCCGTGAACGCGTGCCTCGGCTTCGGCCAGTGCCGCGAACGTCGCCGTGGACCGAACTGCTATGGCGCCGTCGATGTCGGCGCTGTCGAGAAGCGCACGGACGTCGGGCCAGGTCCGGCGGGTGCGCGACTCGCCGGTCTCGACGTGGACGCGGGTCGCGCGCAGGCCGGCACGGTCGACCTGTTCTACGCGCAGCCGGACGGCCTCGGGTGCGACGGCGTCGACGGCATCCTGCATCGCGTCCAGCAGCGCGCCCACGTCGACGAGTGCGCCGAGCACCATGTCACCGGAGACGCCCGACGAGCAGTCGAACCAGCCGATCACGAGACCGGCCCGGGCGCCGCTCGGCGGGCGACTCGTGCAGCGTGCACGCCGGCGCCGAAACCGTTGTCCACGTTCACGACGACGACGCCGGGCGCACAGGAGTTCAGCATCGCGAGCAGCGCCGCCAGTCCGCCGAACGACGTGCCGTACCCGACGGACGTCGGGACGGCGACGAGTGGCACCCCGGTCAGCCCGCCCACGACGGATGGCAGGGCACCCTCCATGCCGGCGACAACGATCAGGCAGTCCGCGCGGTCCAGGTCGTCCCGCACGGCTAGGAGCCGGTGCAGGCCCGCTACCCCGACGTCGACGACCGTCATGACCTCGGCACCGAACGCTCGGGCCGTGAAGGCCGCCTCGCCGGCGACAGCCTGGTCAGACGTCCCGGCTGCGACGACGACGACGCGGCCGCTCGCCACCGGCAGCTCGCCGACCGAAGCCGAGCGGGCGATGTCGTCGACGACGGCCTGGTCACCGAACGCGTCGCGCACTGCGGCTCGGGCGTCGCCGTCCAGGCGCGTCGCGAGGGCAAGCCGGTCCGGGTGGGCCTCACGAAGGGCCAGCAGCAAGGCGACGGTCTGCTCGGGCGATTTGCCGGCGCCGTACACGACCTCGGGATCCCCCGTCCGCTCCGCACGGTCGGTGTCCAGTCGCGCGAAACCCAGGTCGCGCCAGCCGACGTCACTGCTCACCCGCCCGACGGTAGTCGTGAGTGCGCGCTGCGTGGCCTCTACTCGGGAACGATGAGGGAAACGCTGGGAAAGTACGTGCGGTATCGGGTCGCATCTCGAGTAAGCAGGCGGTACTTGCGGACCGCTGCGTGCGCTCCGACGTAGAAGTCGGCGATCGGCGAGCGTTTGACGCCGCCGCGGCGACGGTAGGCCACGAAGGCTTTGCCGGCGAGGAACCCCGCCTCAAAGGGCAGGGCCTCACGACGGTACTCGCCAGCAGGCAACGCCTCGTCGAGCTGCTCGATGGTGGAAAAGTCCACCGACACCTCGGCGTAGACGATCGGATTGATGACGATCGGCCCCTCGTCAGCCGCGCTGGCAAGCGCGCCAGCCGACCGTTCCGCCCAGGTGGGGTCGTCCGTCGTCAGGTCCAGCAGCACGCTTGAGTCAACGAGCGTCACCGGCTGTTCGACGAGTGCGAGATCAGTCGTCGCCACGTAGCAGCTCCATGAGCTCGGCAGTGCTCATGCCACTGGAACCACGGCCACGGAGCCGCCGTGCTGTGCGCCGACCGTGCGTCTCTTGCCCTTCTGCACGCACGATCCGCGCGGTATTGCCGTCGACGACGAAGTCGACTTCTGTGCCCTCGTGCAGCCCGAGCTGTTGACGGATCCAGGCTGGGACGGTCACCTGCCCCTTGGACGTGATCCGCATTCGTCGCCTCCAGGGTAAGAAGTCTTACTCGTAAGACTACCCTACGGCCGCGAAGAACTGAGATTGCGAAGGTCCGTAGGCTGACGCGCGTGTCTGGAGGACGCCGACGGCGAGTTCCGCGCCAGCGGCAAGGATGTTGCGAGGTGGCCGGTGGGGCTCCGGGAGACGTTCGACGAGGTGCCGGAGCTCTACGACCGCGTGCGGCCCGGCTACCCCGAGGAGCTGTTCGATCACCTCGCAGAGCTCGTCGGGCTCCGACCCCGGTCGCGTGTACTCGAGTTGGGCTGCGGGACCGGGCAGGCGACGCTCCCGCTCGCGCGTCGGGGGTACGAGGTCATCGCGATCGAACTCGGGGCAGCGCTCGCGGAGGTGGCGCGTAGAAAGCTCGCGGCGTTCGCGTCGACGCGGGTCGTGAACGCCGCGTTCGAGGAGTGGCTCCTGCCTGCGGAGCCGTTCGACGTGGTCGTCGCCGCGACGTCGTTTCACTGGATGGACCCGGCTGTCCGGCTCGCGAAGTCGGCGGATGCGTTGCGGCCGGGCGGCGCGCTGGCCGTCATCTCGACGCATCACGTCGCCGGCGGTGACGCTGCGTTCTTCGCCGAGGTGCAGCCTTGCTATGAGCTCTGGATGCCCGGTACGCCGACGGGCTTGCGGCTCCCGGCGGCGGCCGATGTGCCCTATGAGCGCGAGGAGTTCGACGGCAGCGGGCGCTTCGGGCGGGTGGTCTTCCGGCGCTACGAGCGGGAGCTGACGTACTCGACCCGCGAGTACCTGGACCTGCTGCTGAGCTACTCGAATCACCGGGCCTTGGAGCCGGATGCCCTGCGGGCGCTGCTGGCTTGTATCGCCCGGCTCATCGACGGCCGCTTCGGCGGCCGCGTCACGAAGCCCTACCTGACGGAGCTGGCGCTTGCGTACACCTGAGGGCCCCGGTCCCGCGGGCCCCCGCGAGGCGGCCCAGTTTGCGACCAGTCGATCATGTGTGACCGAAGCCGCGTATCCTGGCGCGCGTGTTTGGATCGCGGTTCGCGTACCTGGGGCCGGAGGCGACGTTCACCGAGGCGGCGGCCCGGCAGGTGGACGACGCCGGCGACCTGGTCCCGTACCCGACAGTGCCGGCGACACTGGATGCGGTCCGTCGCGGTGAGGTCGACGGCGGGGTCGTGCCGGTCGAGAACTCGGTCGAGGGCTCGGTCAACGCCACGCTCGACGAGCTGATCAGGGGCGAGCCGCTGGTCGTCACCCGCGAGATCCTGCTGCCGGTGGCGTTCGCGCTGTTGGCCCGCCCGGGCACGGACCTGGAATCGGTACGCCGGATCGTCACGCATCCGGTGGCCGAGGCGCAGTGCCGTGGCTGGGTCGCCGCCAAGCTCCCGGACGCCCGGAGCGTCGTCACGACCTCGACGGCCGCGGCAGCAGCAGCGGTGGCGACGCGCGAAGCCGGGCCCGACGGGCCGTATGACGCGGCGATCGCGGCGCCGATCGCGGCCGACCGCTACCGGCTCGAGACGCTCGCGACCGGGATCGGCGACGACCCCGACGCCGTGACCCGCTTCGTCCTGGTGACCCGGCCGGCACCGCCGCCCGGTCCGACCGGCGCGGACAAGACCAGCCTGGTCGCGTTCATCCGCGACGACCACCCGGGAGCGCTGCTGGAGATCCTCGAGCAGTTCGCGACCCGCGGCGTCAACCTGACCCGGATCGAGTCACGGCCGACCGGCAACGGCATGGGGCGGTACTGCTTCGCAGTGGACTGCGAGGGGCATGTGGCCGACGCCCGGGTCGGCGAAGTGCTGATGGGGCTGCGCCGGGTCTGTGCCGACGTCCGCTTCTTGGGCTCTTATCCGCGCGCCGACGGGGCGGTCGCGACCGTGGGGCGCGGGACGTCGAACGACGACTTCACCGACGCCGCGGCCTGGCTCGCTCAGCTGCGCGGCTGATCTCCCACGGCCGCGGACAAGACTACGGCTCGCTGTCGTCGGGTTCTTCGAACTCCTGGGGTGCAGGTTCTCCGGGTCCTTCGGGCGCAGGCTGTCGACTGCGTTCCAGGCGTACGTAGCCTGCCGAGTGGACACCCACTGCCACGAGCGCGCTTGCCAGCATCCCCACGCCGGCGATCTGGTGGATGTGCCAGAACCCGGCAACCAGTCCTACGAAGGCGGCTCCCTGCGCGACCACCCTCGCAATCTCGACAGTGCGTGAGTCAGGAAGACGACGCCGGAAGGACTCCTGCCGACTGATCAGCACAAGCGCAGCCAGAAGGGGGATCGCCACGGAGAAGGCGACGACGCAGATCGGGGCGGAAGGTCGAGCGACGCGGCCGTGAGAAACGGCTGCACCATGACCACGCCAACGCCCATCAAACCGGCGTAGGCCACGTTGTTCTGCCGGATCCCCTTCCTGCTCCAGCTCTGGTTCTCGTGTCCAATCCTCGTTCACGGCCACCGTCTTCCCGAGAGGGGCACCGGGGGATCGAGAGTACTGACTCGGCGTCCTGTCACGACTGTCGGACCCTCGACCTGTGCTCGAACACATGTTCGAGGAAGCTCGCCAGGTCAGAGCCCGGCTGGCCGCATTGGTCGACCGGCTCGATCCGGACGCGGTCAGCGGGTCGGCCGCGCACGAGCTGTGGGACGTCCTCGACGCGTCGGAGCGGTTGTGTGCGGCCGGCAAGACGCTGCTGGCTCGCCGGCTCGCGGCGACCCATCGCCCGGCCGATGGTTCGCGGTCGGCCGCCGACGAGCTCGCTCGCCGGGCGGGCTCGCCTGCCGGGCTGGCGAAGGACGCCATCGAAATGTCGCGGCGGCTCCCCGGGCAGCCCTCGGTCGAGCGCGCGTTGCGCCGCGGGGAGCTGTCTATGCCGCAGGCGGTGGCGGTCAGCGGCGCCGCCGCGGCCGACCCGAGCCAGGCCGAGCGGCTGACCGACCTGGCCGGTCGGGTGTCGCTGTCGGAGCTGCGCGAGGAGTGCGCCCGGGTGCGTGCGGCAGCCGACGGACCCGGCGGCGACCGATCGCAGGTTGCACCAGGCGCGGCGCCTGCGCCGCTACGTCGACGGTGAGGGTTTCTGGAACCTGCAGGCGAAGGGGACGCCGCAGGCCGGGGCGGCGTTCAACGCCGTCCTGGACGCGATCGCCGACGAGGTCTTTCGGGCCGCCCGCCGCGACGGTCGTCACGAAGAGCCCGAGGCCTACGCGTTCGACGCGCTGATGTCGCTGGCCGACCGGGCCGCCGGTACCGCCGCTGCCGCCAGCGCGGTCGCCGAGTCGTCGGGTGGGTCGCCGCCGGGTCCATCGCAGCGGTGTCCCAGCGAGCGATACCTGGCCCTGCTGCGGGTCGATGTCGAGGCGCTGCGCCGCGGACGTGCTGAAGCTAGCGAGTTGTGCGAGCTGCGCGGCGTCGGCCGGGTGCCGGTCGACGTGGCCCGGGAGATGCTCGGCGAGGCGGTCGTCAAGCTGGTCATCACCCGCGGGGTCGACGTGCTGAACGTCACGCACCTCGGCCGTGGGCCGACTGCCGCGCAGCGGGTGGCGCTGGCCTGGACCAGCCCGGGCTGCTCGGTGGAGGGCTGCTACCGGACTCGCACCGAGCTGGATCACCGCGAACCGTGGGCCCGTACCCGCCATACCCGCTTGGACCAGCTCGATCCGCTGTGCCATTACCACCATGACCTCAAGACCCGCCATGGTTGGGCGCAGCGGCCGCTGGCGCCGGTGGGCGAGGGCATGGCACTGGCTGGCTGGATACCCTTGGGCGCGTGCTCGACCTTCGCCTGATCAGGGAGGACCCGGACCGGCTCCGGGGGTCGCAGCGCGCCCGTGGTGAGCCGGACGAGGTTGTCGACGAACTGCTTGCGGCCGACGATGCCCGCCGTAGCTCCCTCGCCGAGTTCGAGCGGCTGCGCGCCGAGCAGAAGGCGCTCGGCAAGCAGATCCCGGCGGCGCAGGGCGAGGAGAGGCAGGCCCTGCTCGGCAAGGCCAAGCAGCTCGCCGCCGCCGTCAAGCAGGCCGAGGCCGAGGCCGACGCCGCCCAGCAGGCGCTCGACCGGGTCGCCCTGGTGCCGTCGAACCTGGTCGAAGAGGGCGTCCCTGCGGGGGGCGAGGACGACTACGCCCTGCTCCGGGAGGTCGGGCAGCGCCCCACGCTCGCCGAGCCCCTGGACCACCTCGAGATCGGGGAGGGGCTGCGCGCGATCGACGTGGAGCGGGGAGCCAAGGTCTCCGGATCTCGGTTCTACTACCTGACCGGCGTCGGCGCCCAGCTCGAGCTCGGCATGCTCAACCTGGCCATGGCCAAAGCGGTCGAAGCGGGCTTCACGCCGATGATAACGCCGACGCTGGTCCGTCCGGAGATCATGGGCGGCACCGGCTTCCTCGGCGCACACGCGGAGGAGGTCTACCGGCTCGAGCGCGACGACCTCTATCTCGTCGGCACCAGCGAGGTCCCGCTGGCCGGCTATCACGCCGACGAGATCCTCGACCTGTCCGACGGCCCGCTGCGCTACGCCGGCTGGTCCGCGTGCTATCGGCGAGAAGCCGGATCACACGGGCGCGACACCCGCGGGATCATCCGCGTTCACCAGTTCCACAAGGTGGAGATGTTCTCTTATTGCAGAGAAGAGGACGCCGTGACGGAGCACCGGCGCCTCCTCGCGTGGCAGGAGGAGATGCTGGCCGCCGTGGAGCTGCCCTACCGGGTGATCGATCTGGCGGCCGGCGACCTGGGTTCGAGTGCGACGAGGAAGTTCGACTGTGAGGCCTGGCTGCCGTCCCAGCAACGCTGGATGGAGGTCACGTCGACCTCGAACTGCACCACGTTCCAGGCCCGACGGCTGGGCATCCGGGAGCGCGTCGGACACAGCACCCGGCCGGTAGCGACCCTGAACGGCACGCTGGGCACCACCCGCTGGATCGTGGCGCTGCTGGAGAACCACCAGCGGGTCGACGGCGCGGTACACGTGCCGGAGGCGCTGCGGCCCCACCTGGGCGGGCGCCACACGCTCGAGCCCGTCGCGTGAGCCGGTCGAACTGGCGGCCGGCGCTGGTTGCGCTCGACGTCGACGGGACCCTCGTCACGTACGAGAACTTCTACCGGCCACCGCGGCGAGCCGTGGTCAAGGCCGTCCGGCGCGCACGCAGGGCCGGCGCCCACATCGTCGTCGCGACCGGACGCTCGCTGCACTCGACGGCACCCGTGCTGGACCAGCTCAGCCTCTCCGAGGGCTACGCCGTCTGCTCGAACGGCGCCGTCGTCGTCGACGTCGAGACGCGGCTCCCCGTCCACGTCGTCACGTTCGACGCGAGCGACCCGGTCCGCTACTTCGCCGAACAGATCCCCGACGCCGTGCTGGCGATCGAGGAGCTCGGCGTCGGCTTCCGGGTGACCGGCGACTTTCCGGTCGGCGAGCTCGACGGCAAGGTGACCGTCGTCAGCCACGACGAACTGCTCGACGGGCCGGTGACCCGGCTCGTCGTGCGCTGGCCGGAGGGCTCGCGGGAGCGGCTACGCGCGGTCGCCGCAGCGTCGGGTCTGCCCAGCGTCGACTACGCGATCGGCTACACCGCGTGGCTGGACATCATGCCCGAGGGCGTGTCGAAGGCGGCCGGTCTGGAGACCGTGTGCGGCAAGCTCGGCGTCAGCCGCCGCGAGGTTCTCGCCGTGGGCGACGGCCACAACGACATGGAGATGCTGGCCTGGGCGGGCGTGGGCGTCGCCATGGGTCAGGCGCCGTATGACGTCATGGACGTGGCCGACGCGGTGTGCGAGAGCGTCGACGCCGACGGCGTGGCCTCGCTGCTGAACCGCTACTTCGCCTGAAGCTCGACCAGTCGGCTGAGGCAGTCGCGCCATCCTTGCGCGTGGTTGTCGCGGTCCTCGGCGGACGCGTTGGCGCTGTGGGTCACGATCACCTCGGTGCGTCCGTCGTCGACCTCGCGGAACTCGACGGCGACGTTCGTGACGCCCTGTTCACCGTCCCAGGCCCAGGTCATGCGCAGCCGCTCCGGCCGGGCGACCTCGACGTAGTTCCCGCTGATCCCCATGTCGGCCGCGTCGCTGCGGATGCGGAAGGCGCCGCCGTCGCGGACGTCGAGCGCGTACGTCGTCGCGAACCGTTCCGGCCACCACCACCGCGCCAGCTCGGCCGGATCGGTGAACGCCCGAAAGAGCCGTTCGCGGTCAGCGGAGAGGGTGACGGTGGCGACCACGGTCGCGTCGTCGGGCGTCTGGGTGCGGACGGTCGGGGTCATGTGGACTCCTCCGGTGGCGTGACGTGGTCGGCGAGGGCGGTGAGCTGGGTGGTCCAGAAGTCGCGGTGACGCTCGAGCCAGGCCGTCGCGACCGCGAGGTTGTCGGCACGAAGGCGGCAGACCTGGTTGCGGCCACGCCGCTCACGGCTGATCAGGCCCGCCTTCTCCAGGACGCTCAGGTGCTTCGAGACGGCCGGCAGGCTCATCCGGAACGGCGCCGCGAGTTCGCCGACGGTCGCATCGTGGCGGGCCAGCCGCACCACGACGGCTCGCCGCGTGGGGTCGGCCAGCGCCGCGAACGTGCGGTCGAGGCTGTCATAATTAACCATCTGGTTAAGTATCGGCATGCGAATCCGTGTCCGTCAACCCTGACGCGGTCCAACTCCGCGAACGCCCCGCCGACTCGGGCCTGGTCCGCGGAATTGGCCCGCTTGACCTGGAGCGCGCTCCAGGTACCAGAGTGAGGTTCCGTCACGGGACCAAGGCCGATCACGACGGAGGGCCAGCCATGAAGTACCGCACCATTTCCGGGACCCGCGTCAGCGGACTGTGTCTCGGTGCACTGCCGTTCGGCACCAGCGTGGACGAGAAGACGTCGTTCGCCATCCTCGACCGATTCGTGGACGCGGGCGGGACGTTCGTCGACACGTCGGACAACTACGCGTTCTGGCTCGACGACGCGACCGGTGACGAGAGTGAGACCGTGCTCGGGCACTGGCTCGAGCGCACCCGGGCCCGCGACGAGGTCGTCATCGGCACCAAGGTCGGCGCCCGGCCGCGGACGCCGGGCGACCGCACGCTCGACGACGTCGAAGGCCTGTCGGGGGCTGCCATCCGGGCCGCGCTCTCGGGCAGCCTGGAGCGCCTCGGCACGGACCACGTGGAAATCTACTACGCCCACGTCGAAGACCGCTCCGTTCCGATCGAGGAGACCGTCGAGACTTTCGCCGAGCTGGTGCGCGAGGGCTCCGTGGGTGCGCTCGGCGTGAGCAACCACGCGGTCTGGCTGGTGGAACGGGCCCGAGCGCTGGCACGCGCCGAGGACGCCGCGGCCTACACCTTCCTGCAGTACCGGTACAGCTATCTGCAGCCGCGCGCCGATCATCCGCTGCCGGAGTCGGGCCACGTCCACGCATCGACCGAGCTGCTCGGCTACGCGCGCAGCGAGCCGGGTATCGCCCTGGTCGCCTACTCGCCGCTGATCATGGGCGCCTACACGCGGCCGGACCGGCCCCTGCCGCATGCGTACAACCACCCCGGCACGTCGGCCAGGTTGGCCGCGCTGGACGATGTGGCCGCCGCGACGGGCGCCACGCGCAACCAGGTCGTGCTGGCGTGGATGCTCGGACGCGACCTGCCGGTCATCCCGCTGGTCGGTGTCAGCTCACTCGCCCAACTCGACGAAGCGCTCGACGGCGTCGACCTGGAACTGACCGCAGATCAGACGGAGCGGCTCGACGCCGCCGGCTGACGACCAGGGGTCTACAGGTACATGCCGCCACCGCGCTGAGGGTCATCGCCCTCGGGCCGTGGCGGCACAACCTGGCCGGGCGCGATCTGGGTCCCCGGCGGAAGCGCGCGCCGCATCTGCTCGAGCTGGGCGCGCGCGGCCATCTGCTGGGCGAAGAGCGTGGTCTGGATGCCGTGGAAGAGTCCCTCCAGCCACCCCACCAGCTGTGCCTGCGAGATCCTCAGCTCGGCGTCGGTGGGGACGGCATCGCCGGTGAACGGAAGCGTGAGCCGCTCGAGCTCCTCGATGAGCTCGGGTGCGAGCCCGTCCTCCAGCTCCATGATCGACGAACGGTGGATCTCACGCAGGCGCACCCGGCTGGCCTCGTCCAGCGGCGCGGCCTTCACCTCCTCGAGCAGCTGCTTGATCATGCTGCCGATCCGCATGACCTTCGCCGGCTGTTCGACCAGGTCGGTCAGCGGCCGCTGCTCGGCATCCTCGGCGTCCGGCGCCTGCCCGACGGCCATGCCTTCGGGCCCGACCACGATGACACGCGGGGGCTGCTCGGCCTGGCCGGACTTCTCGCTGGGCTCGCTCATGTCCCCATCCTTGCCCACCGCAGGCGGATCGTCAGCGCGGGCCTTGGTTCGTCCGGGGCCGCGGGACCGTGTTGTCCCGGTCGGGCTCGGCGGCCGCCGCGGCAGCGCGACGGATGGCGACGATGCGCATCGTCCGGCGCCGGGCCGACTGCCTGGCCCGACGCCGCTCCTGCGCGTTCACTCCAGCCTCCTGACCAACGGCAGCCGGCTCGGCGTGAAGACCATGGCAATGACAACGGCCAGCACGGGCACCCCAATTCCGGTGATGAGCACGTTCTGCCACGGCACGATGAAGTCCGGCGAGCCGGTCGTGGGCCACGACGTGACTGCCATGTAGACCCCGAGCGCCACGCCGAGCGTGGTGCCCAGGCCACCCACGACGAGCGCCTGCGCCCCGGCCATCGCCCTCCGCCGCCGGGGCGGGGCGCCGACCGCCGCCAGCGTGGCCAGGTCGGCCCGGCCTTCGGCGGCCGCCAGCGCGACCGAGATGGCGACACCGACGAGCGTCACGAACGCGCTACCTGCCGCCAGCGCGATGAAGACGATGTCGGTGCCGTCGGACTGCGACTCCCGCTGGCCGTATGCGTCGTTGGCCTCGGCGGCGTCGAGCGCGCCGTCGATCTGGTCCGCCGTGGCGGTGGCGTGGCTGACCAGTGCGCGCGACGTGACGGTCTGCCAACCATGGTCGGCGGCTGTCTGCGCGGCGACGAAACCGCCCGGCAGCGCGCCGTAATGGGTGTCGGGCGGCTCGGCCAGGTGGGCGGGCAGGCGGATCTCCTGGCCGTCCGGGTTGTACGTCAGCGTGGTGCCGTCGGTGTCGACCACCGCGTGGTCGAACACGACGACGTCGCCGGCGGCCAGTGCGTCGCGGGTCGCGTCGTCCATGGGCCGGCCGGTGGTCAGCTCGAACAGCTCGGGGGTGGCGATCGCCAGCGCACCCGGGCTGCGGTACCAGCACTCACCGCAGCCGGCCACGAAGGACTCCGGCGGGTTGAGCCAGATGGACCCCGCGTCGGCCGGCATGTCGGGCGGCATCGTGTCCGACCCGGCGAGGTCGTACAGCGGCACCTCCACGTCGAGAACGCTGGCGTCGGGCAACAGCGCGGCGACAGCCGCCGCCGCACCGCCGACCAGGCCGGTGGTCTCGGTCCCGTCGAGGTCGTCAAGGGTGGCCTGACTGGTCACGCCGATGACGTCGGGCGGCAGCACCGCGATGTACTGCAACTCCCGGGCGCGGTCGGTGCCCGCGACGAGGAACGCCAGGCCCACCGAGCCGGCGACGACGATCATGATGGCGGCGGCGGCCGGCGCCGTCCGGTGCCGGTGCCGGGCGGCGTCGCGCACCGCGTACCGGGGTGACATCGGCAGCCGTCGCGCCACCCTGGCCAGTAGCGTCACCACGCCCGGGATCATCACGACCAGCCCGGTGATCGCGAGCGTGGCCCCGAGAAGCTGGACCGCAACCGGACCGGCGGTGGCGGGAGGCTGCACGAACGCGCCGGTTCCGGCGGCGGCCTCCAGCTCGCGGGAGTAGGCGGCGAAGTCGCCGGCCATCGTCCGGTTCCCGACGAAGGCGGCGAGCAGGCCGCCGGCCAGTAGCAGGACACCGACCAGCGGCATGCGGGCGGCGATCTTGCCGGTCCGGAACCGTCCGGCCAGTGCGTCGACCGGCTGCATCCGGGCGGCGCCGAACGCGGGCACCACGGCCGCGGCCAGCCCGGACAGAAGCCCGACGGCAGCCGCGACCAGGATCTCGCCGGGACCGAAGCGCCAGTCGTCGATCAGCGAGTCGTCGAGGTTCTGCCACAGCGGCTTGCCCAGCACGGCGAGCAACCCGCCCACGACGATGCCGAGCACCGCCCCGATCGCACCCATGACCAGACCCTGGGCCAGCACCGTGCGGCGGACCTGCCGCGCCGTCCCGCCGCTGACCGCCACCAGGCCGAGGTCGCGGACCTGGCGCCGAGCCCCGACGGCGAAGGCCGCCCCGGCCAGCAGGACCACCTCGAGCAGGCCGAGGCCGACCACCAGCGCCACCAGTGCGTACACCCGCAGCGTCTCCAGCGAGACCGAGCCGGGCCCGACCGCCGGCTCGTACCGCTCGGGGTGGAGGAAGGCGTCGCGCGGGGTCAGCGCGACACCCTGCTCGGCCAGTGCCGGCCACAACTGGTCGGCGTCCGCGCCGGCCGGCAGGCCGACCAGATAGCCGAGGCTGCGCGGATCGCTCATCGCGAGCCACAGCGGCTCCTGGTCCACGGCCGTGCCTGCGGCCACCGATCCGGGTGCGGCGACGACGTTTGCACAGCTCAGGCAGGCGGGGAACACGGCGACGCCGGTGACCTCGACTGTCGGGCCCTCGTGGAACGCGACCCGGGCGCCGGCGCGGACGCCGGCGCCGTTGACCAGCTCCAGCCGCTCGGCCAACGGTCGGGTGAGCAGGACCTCGTCGTCGGATTCCGGCCAGCGGCCCGCGTCCAGGCGGACCTCGTGCGCAGTCTGCGCACCGCCCAGCACGGCGACGGTCAGCTCGATGCGCACCGTGCCGTCGCCGTCGGCGAGCCGGGCCTGGTACTGCAACGGCATCGGGGTGAGCTCGGTGCCGGCCGGCAGGAGGTCCGCCAGGTCGACCTGCGTGACGTCGCGGTCGCGGTCAGGGTCGCCGACGTCGTTGCTTCCCGACGCCAGGTACGGCTGCGGCCGGAAGTCCGGCAGCGACGTGCGGGGCGTCACCTCCGCGACGGCGTCGGCCTCGCCCATGACGTCGTAGACCTCGCGCTCGGGGTTGGCGAACGTCCGGTAGAGGACGTCGACCAGCGTCGCACCGGCCACCGGGACGCCGACCAGAACCGCGACCAGCAGCGACCGGCCCAGGTTGCGCCGGACGGTGCGCCGGGCGATGCGCAGCGCCGGCCGCCAGCCGCGGCCCGCGGTCACGC